>NZ_CP012981.1:631955-947933 GCF_001411495.1 Burkholderia cepacia ATCC 25416
GACGATCGCGAAGAACGAGCTGTTCGCGCTGCTCGGCAGCTCGGGCTGCGGCAAGTCGACGCTGCTGCGCATGCTCGCCGGGCTGGAAACGGCCACCTCCGGCAAGATCTTCGTCGACGGCGAGGACCTCGCGTCGCTGCCGCCGTACCGCCGCCCGGTCAACATGATGTTCCAGTCGTACGCGCTGTTCCCGCACATGACGGTCGAATCGAACGTCGCGTTCGGCCTGAAGCAGGAAGGCACACCGAAGAACGAGATCCGGGAACGCGTGGCCGACGCGCTCGCGCTCGTGCAGATGAGCAAGTACGCGAAGCGCAAGCCGCATCAGCTCTCCGGCGGCCAGCAGCAGCGCGTCGCGCTCGCCCGTTCGCTGGTCAAGCGCCCGAAGCTGCTGCTGCTCGACGAGCCGATGTCCGCGCTCGACAAGAAGATCCGTCAGAAGACCCAGCTCGAACTGGTGAACATCATCGAGAAGGTCGACGTGACCTGCGTGATGGTCACGCACGACCAGGAAGAAGCGATGACGATGGCGAGCCGCCTCGCGGTGATGAGCGAAGGCAAGATCGTGCAGATCGGCTCGCCCGGCGAAGTCTACGAATACCCGAACAGCCGTTTCTCGGCCGAATTCATCGGCTCGACCAACCTCTTCGAAGGACGCGTGGTCGAGGACGAACCCGACCACATCTTCGTCGAAAGCGACGACCTCGAAGCGCGCATGTACGTGAGCCACGGCGTGACGGGCCCGCTCGGCATGCCGGTCGGCATCTCGGTGCGTCCGGAGCGCGTGCACGTGTCGCGCGAGAAACCGGGCTCGAAACACAACTGGGCGCGCGGCGTCGTGACCGACATCGCGTACATGGGCAGCTACTCGCTGTACCACGTGCGCCTGCCGAGCGGCAAGACGGTGGTGTCGAACCTGTCGAGCTCGCACCTGATGAACGACAACGCGCCGGCGTGGAACGACGACGTGTTCGTGTCGTGGTCGCCGGCCAGCGGCGTCGTGCTGACGCAGTGAGGACGCCACGATGAGAACCTCCGCTTCCACTCCGTCCGCGCCGGTGTCTGCCGGCGCCGCGAGCACCGGCGCCGGCAGATCGCGCCCGGGCCGTTTCTCGATGCTGTCGCGCTTCCTGCCGTCGGGCCGCAGCGTCGCGATCGGCGTGCCGTTCGTGTGGCTCGCGATCTTCTTCGCGCTGCCGTTCGTGCTGGTGCTGAAGATCAGCTTCGCCGACCAGGTGATGGGCATCCCGCCGTACACGTCGCTCGTCGAGATCAAGGATGGCGTCGTGCACTTCGCGCTGCAGCTGTCGCACTACGCGTTCCTGCTGCAGGACGACCTGTACATCGCGACCTACCTCAGCTCGCTGAAGATGGCCGCCGTGTCGACCGTGCTGTGCCTGCTGATCGGCTATCCGATGGCGTACTACATCGCGCGCTCGGAACCGAACCGCCGCAACGTGCTGATGATGGCCGTGATGCTGCCGTTCTGGACGTCGTTCCTGATCCGCGTGTACGCGTGGATCGGGATCCTGAAGGACGACGGCCTCCTGAACCACACGCTGATCGCGCTGGGCATCATCCACACGCCGCTGCGCCTCTATCACAGCGACGCGGGCGTCTACATCGGGATGGTCTATTCGTACCTGCCGTTCATGGTGATGCCGCTGTACGCGCACCTCGTGAAGATGGACCTCACGCTGCTCGAGGCCGCATACGACCTCGGTGCGAAGCCGTGGGTCGCGTTCACGCGCATCACGCTGCCGCTGTCGAAGAACGGGATCATCGCCGGCAGCCTGCTGGTGTTCATCCCGGCGGTGGGCGAGTACGTGATTCCGGAACTGCTGGGCGGCGCCGACACGCTGATGATCGGGCGCGTGATGTGGGATGAATTCTTCAACAACATGGACTGGCCGATGGCGTCCGCGGTGACGGTCGCGATGGTGATGCTGCTGCTGGTGCCGATGGCGCTGTTCCAGTACTACCAGGTCAAGGAACTGGAGGACGCGAAATGATCAAGCCGAGCAAACCGCTGTCGACGGGCGTCCTCGCCTTCGGCTTCCTGTTCCTGTACATCCCGATCATCAGCCTGGTGGTGTACTCGTTCAACGAGTCGAAGCTGGTGACCGTGTGGTCGGGCTTCTCGCTGAAGTGGTACAGCGCGCTGCTGGACGACGACGAGCTGCTGACCGCCGCGTGGCTGTCGCTGAAGATCGGCCTCTTGACGGCCACCGCGTCGGTCGTGATCGGCACGTGGGCGGGTTTCGTGCTCGCGCGCTTCGGCCGCTTCAAGGGCTTCACGCTGTACACGGGGATGATCAACGCGCCGCTGGTGATTCCGGAAGTGATCCAGGGCATCTCGCTGTTGTTGCTGTTCGTTGCGCTGGAGCAGATGTTCGGCTGGCCGAAGGGGCGCGGGATGGTGACGATCTGGATCGGCCACGTGATGCTGTGCGTGTCGTACGTGGCGATCATCGTGCAGTCGCGCGTGAAGGAGATGAACAAGTCGCTGGAGGAGGCGGCGCTCGATCTGGGCGCAACGCCGCTGAAGGTGTTCTTCGTGGTGACGCTGCCGCTGATCTCGCAGGCGCTGCTGTCGGGGTGGCTGCTGTCGTTCACGCTGTCGATCGACGACCTGGTGCTGTCGGCGTTCCTGTCGGGGCCGGGGTCGACGACGTTGCCGCTGGTGGTGTTCTCGCGCGTGCGGCTGGGGCTGAACCCGGAGATGAACGCGCTGGCGACGCTGTTCATCACGGCGGTGACGATCGGCGTGATCGTCGTGAACCGGATGATGATCGCGCGCGAGCGGCGCCGCGTGGCCGACATGAAGGCGGCGTTCGCGGTGGCGTGACGACGCACCTCCGGCTTCGAAGATAACAAGCAGTGCAGACAAGCAAGGCGCGCTGCCCCAGGGGGGGCGCGCGATTCGATCCCGATTTGACAGGCGCACGACAAGGAGAATCCGCAATGAAGAAGAAACTGATCTGCCTGCTGGTGGCCGGCGCGTTGCCGGGCATCGCGCTGGCCGACTCGACATCCGCCGAGATCAAGGCACTGCAGGCGCAGGTCGCGGCGCTGCAGAAGCAGATGAAGGCGATGCAGGCGCAGCTTTCGGCGAAGGGCGGCACCGCGACCGCCCAGGCCGGCACGAAGGCCGCGCCGGTCGCCGTGGCCGTCGATCCGGGCTCGCCGGACTACGGCAAGGCGCAGGCGACGCTGACCAACGACGAAGTCGGCGAAATGAAGCAGCAGATCGCGAACCAGCAGCTGAAGGTCGATTCGCTGACGGACGCGGCCAACACGGGCCCGCTGGCCGGCCTGTCGGTCACGGGCTACATCGACCCGACCTACATCTACAACCGCGCGGCCGGTACGTCGTCGTTCCTGTTCGCGAACCACGAGAACGCGTACAACTACTTCAACAGCACGTTCGGCGATCTCTACCTCGACATCAAGAAGACCTTCGGCGTCGGCCCGATGGCACCGTCGGCGGAAATCACGCTGATGCCGAACCGCGGCAACGGCATCACGCTGCTGCAGAACTCGCGCGGCTCGATCACCGACAACCTGCTGAACACGGCGGTCATCAACGTGCCGATCACCGCCGAGACGACACTCGTCGCCGGTTTGATCCCGAGCTTCGGCGGCTACGAGGTGCAGCAGTCGAACCAGATGCTCACGCTCACGCACAACCTGCTGTACGATTTCTCGGATCCGGGCAGCTACGTCGGTATCGGCGCGAACTACACGAAGGGCAACTGGGCGTGGAAGTTCTTCCTCGGCAACGAGCAGTACCGCACGTACGGTTCGGTCACGCAGAAGGGCACCAACGCACTCGGCGACCCGATCACGACCAGCAACAAGGTGCCGACCTTCACCGCGCGCGCGGACTACACGTGGTCGAGCGCGCTCGACATCGGCGGGTCGTTCAACATCGGGCGGCAGACGCTCGCAAGCGCGCTCGATGCGAACGGCAACGCCAACTATGGCCCGGGCGGGGCGGCACCGAGCGCGTACGGTTCGTTCTTCTTCGGTGAACTCGACGCGACCTACACGCTCGCCGACATTCAGTACAACGCGGAAGTCGACTACGGCCGTCAGCAGCATGCGGCGTTCAACGGCGGGCTCGCTCAGTGGTACGGCCTGTCGCTGCTCGCGCACCGCAAGTTCAACGCGCCGGTGGTCGGCCGCATGGGCGTGACGCTGCGCTACGACCTGCTCGCCAACTCGAAGAACGGCGGCGGCGGCGGCGGCATCGCGCTGAACGGCAACGGGATGGATCCGAGCAACGGCTTCGGCGTCGACGCGGACTGCCTCGCGCAGTCGAAGGCCGGCGGCGGCCTGGGCTTCGAGTGCAAGGGGGCGGTACGCCAGGACGTCGCGCTCGACCTGCTGTTCTACCCGACCCAGCAGATCACCGTGAAGGTCGAATACCGGCACGACTGGGCGAACAACAAGGTGTTCCTGCGCAACGACGGGTCGTACGGCAAGTCCAACGACCTGCTCGCGACGCAGTTCATCTATTCGTTCTGACGCAGCACACGCGGGACGCCGTGCCGCGCGCACGGCGTCCCGCGCCGTTTTTACCGGCCGCCGCACGATGCATCGCGCATCGCGTGCCGGCCGCAACGAGGGAGTCGGTCTGATGACGCAGTCTTTCACCCGCCGCGCCGATGCGCTCGCGCGCGACTCGTACTACGAGGCGACGGCCGTGCGGCCGGCCGCCGACGACCCAGTGCTCGAAGACACGATCGACGTCGACGTCTGCGTGATCGGCGCCGGCTTCGCCGGCCTGTCGACGGCGCTCGACTGCCGCGCGCGCGGGCTGTCGGTCGCGGTCATCGATGCGCACCGTCCCGGCTGGGGCGCGTCGGGCCGCAACGGCGGGCAGGCGATCACCGGCTTCGCGAAGGACGAGGAAATCGAGCGGCAGCTCGGCGCCGACGGCGCACGCGCCGCGTGGTCGCTGTCGCTCGACGGCGTCGCGCTGATCGCCGAGCGGATCGCGCGTTACGGGATCGACTGCGACTTCACGCGCGGCTACCTGACGGTCGCGACGAAGCCGCGCCGCATCGACGACCTGCGCGCGTGGATGGACGCCGCGACCGGGCGCTGGGGCCATCCGTCGCTGTCATGGCTCGACACCGGCGCGATCCGCGCGCGCATCGCGTCGACGCGCTATCTCGCGGGTGTCTACGATCCGCTGTCGGGCCACCTGCATCCGCTCAAGTACTGCCTCGGCCTCGCCGATGCCGCGCGGCGCGAAGGCGTCGCGCTGTACGCGCACACGCCCGCGCTCGACGTCGTGCGCGGCGCGCGGCCCGTCGTGCGCACGCCGTCGGGCGACGTGCGCTGCCGCTTCGTCGTGTCGTGCTGCAACGCGGGCCCGGGCGGCGTGCTGCCGGCCGCGACGGCTGCACGCATCGCGCCGATCGCGTCGTACATCATCGCGACCGAGCCGCTCGGCCAGGCACGCGCCGATGCACTGATCGCGCAGCGCGAGGCCGTGTGCGACAACAACTTCTTCCTCGACTATTTCCGGCTGTCGGCCGACCACCGCATGCTGTTCGGCGGCCGCGCGAATTCGGCCGGCGCGTCACCCGCCACGCTCGCCGAAACGATCCGGCGGCGCATGGTCGGCGTGTTCCCGCAGCTCGGCGATGTGCGCGTCGACCACGCGTGGGGCGGCTTCGTCGACGTCACGCGCAACCGCGCGCCGGATTTCGGCGCGCTCGATCCGAACTTCTTCTACGTCCAGGGCTTCAGCGGGCACGGCGTCGCGCTCACCGGCATCGCCGGACGCGCGGTTGCCGGTGCGATCGCGGGCGACACGCGCGCGTTCGACCTGTTCGCACGCATGCGCCACCGGCGCTTCCCCGGCGGCGACGCGTGGCGGCAACCCGCGCTCGAGCTCGGGATGCTGTACCACCGCGTGCGCGAGCTGTTCTAAGCCCATTTATCCGTCCTCCTGACCATGCAGACATTCGCCAACCAGCCGCACGTCGCGTCCTACTACGCGGCGACCGCCAACGATACGACCCGCCACGCGCCGCTCGCCGGCACGATCGATGCCGACGTGTGCGTGATCGGCGCGGGCCTCACGGGCCTGTCCGCCGCGCTCAACCTCGCCGAGCGCGGCCATTCGGTGACCGTGCTCGAAGCGTCGCGGGTCGGATGGGCGGCGAGCGGCCGCAACGGCGGCCAGCTGATCGGCGGGTTCGCGTGCGATATCGATACGTTTGCGCAGTTCATGCCGGAAGGCGACGTGAAGCGCATCTGGGACATGGGGCTCGAAACGCTGTCGCTCGTGAAGTCGCGCATCGCGCAACACGACATCGACTGCGCGCTGGTGCCCGGCTACCTGACCGCCGCGAACACCGAACGCGATGCCGATTCGCTCAAGCGCTGGCGCGACGAGGCCGCGAAGCGCTTCGGCTACGACCGCTTCCACTTCGTCGAAGCCGACGAACTCGGCGACTACGTGCAATCCGACCGCTATTGCGGCGGCCTGTACGACCCGGACAGCGGCCACCTCCATCCGCTGAACTACACGCTCGGCCTCGCGCGCGCGGCCACCGGTGCGGGCGTGCGCATCCACGAGGACAGCTGCGTGACGCGCGTGCGCGACGTCGCGGGCGGCCATGTCGTCGAGACGAGCGGCGGCAACGTGCGCGCACGCTTCGTCGTGCTCGCGTGCAACACCTTCGTCGGCACGCTCGCGCCCGCGCTGTCGAAGAAGATCATGCCGGTCGGCACCTACGTGATCGCGACCGAGCCGCTCGGCGAAGCGCGCGCCGCCGCGCTGATGCCGGCGCGCGCGGCGATCTGCGACAGCCGCTTCGTGCTCGACTATTTCCGGCCGGCGCCCGACACGCGGCTCGTGTGGGGCGGCAAGGTCAGCTATTCGACGCGGGAGCCGCGCGATCTCGCCGCGGCGATGCGCGCGGACATGCTGAAGACGTTCCCGCAGCTCGCGGACGTGAAGGTCGACTACGCGTGGGGCGGCTTCGTCGACATCACGATGAACCGCGCGCCGCACTTCGGCCGCATCGCGCCGACGATGTATTTCGCGCAGGGCTTCTCGGGGCACGGCGTGAACACGACCGCGCTCGCGGGCAAGCTGATCGCCGAGGCGATCGACGGGCAGGCGAGCCGCTTCGACCTGTTCGACAAGATCCGCCATCGCGACTTCCCGGGCGGCGAGGCATTGCGCACGCCGGCGCTCGTGCTCGCGATGAGCTGGTACCGGCTGCTCGACGCGTTCGGCGTGCATTGAGCGGCGGCGCGGGCGGCGAGCGCCGCCGCCCGCCATGCAAAACGGCCGCGCGAACGCGGCCGCCTGGTGCCGGATGTCGCGGCGCCGGCGCGGCAGGCAGGCGACCTGGCCTGCCCGACCGGCCGAAGCCGCTGCATCCGCGCGGGTCAGTCAGTCCCGTACTTCGGCGAGTGCGGCCCGTACAGCAACCCGTTCGGCGGCCCCGCCGACAACAACCGGCTGCTGGTCAGCCCGGCCACATCGTGCGCTTCGTCGGTCAGCGAATGCGCGACCTGCTTGACGGCCGCCTGCACCAGCATCCCGACGACACCGAACGCATTGACGCTCATGGAGTTGCCGACTTCCTTGCCGGTCGCACGGCCCTCGCCCTGCCACAGCACGTCGCCGCTCTTCAGGTCGACGAGCTTCGCCGACGCCGCGACCACCGTCGTGCTGTCCACCACCTGGTAGACGGAGCCGTATTGGGTGATCTTCGAATAGAGCGCGGCATCCGCACCGAAGATCTCGCGCAGCTTCGCCGGCGACGTGTTCTGGATCTCGGCCGCGTTCGCGAGGCCGTTCTGCTTGAAGGTCTCGTCCATCACCGCGACCGGCACCACGTAGTAGCCCGACTCGGCGAGCGGCTGCGTCATCTGCGACAGCACCCCGTAGGTCGCGCCGACATCGGTGGTCTCGTTGACCGGCGGCAGCACGAGGATCGAGCGCGGCTGGCTCTTCTTGAAGGCCGTGTAGTCGGGACGCTTGACGGGTTGCGCGCATGCGCTCAGCAGCGCGACGAGCGACAGCACGGACAGCAGCTTGAATGAAAGTGTCTTGATCATGGCACGCACGTTACTGTTGGGCGGGAGTCGGATCGGCTTGCTTCCGGCCGGCGATCGTCTGGTCGGCGGCCTTCGGGTTCGCGGCCTGCGGATTCACGGCCTTCTTCTTCATCAGGAAATCCATGTACGGCGCGGATTCCGGAAAGAGCGCCTTCTCGGCCTCGAACGACTGCGTGGCCTGTTGCCCGTTGCCGACGCTCGCGTAGAGCATCCCGAGATGCGCATGGAAGCCGGGCGGCGGCTTGTTACCCTTCGCGCGGATCTCCTGCAGCGCCTTCTCGAGCGCGTCGATCTGCTGTTGCGGCGAGCTTTGCCCCTTGAAGTATTCGTACACCTGCGGCTGATAGCCGTTCCACTGATAGAGCGGCGGCGTGGTCGGCGCCGCGCAGCCCGCGAGCAGCATGGCGGCCGCCGTCGCCGGCAGCCAGATTCCCCGTTTCATGGTCTTGTCTCTTTCGATGAGTGAGTGATTCGTCGAGCGCGTGTCGCGCACGGCGCTTATTGCGGCACCTTCAGCGTGCCGGCGTCGACCTGGTCGACGAGATGGTTCACGGCCTCCTGGATCGCGAGATCCAGCACCTTGCCGTTGAGCGTCGAGTCATAGCCGGCGGTGCCGCCGAAGCCGATCACCTCGCGGTTCGACAGGCTGAACTCGCCCGCGCCCTGGCTCGATGCGACGACTTCCGACGTCGTCGTGTCGACGATGTTCAGGTTGACCTTCGCGTATGCGACCTGCGTCTTGCCGCGGCCGAGGATGCCGAACAGCTGGTGATCGCCGACGTCCTTGCGGCCGAATTCGGTCACGTCGCCGGTCACCACGTAGTTCGCGCCCTTCACCGCCTGCGCCTTCTTCATGAAGCCGGCTTCCTGCTTGATCTCGTCGAGATTCTCGCGATCGAGCACGTTGAAGCGGCGGCTCTGCTGCAGGCGCGTGACGAGGATCGTCTTCGCCTGCCCGCCGAGGCGGTCGATGCCGTCCGAGAAGATGCCGCGCATGTAGCTCGAGCGGTTGTCGAACTTGCCGACCGCGATCGCGACGGGCTTGCCCGCGTACGGTTTCTGCGCGCTGCTCACGGCCGGCACATCGAGCGTGCGCGACGATTCGGTCGCGCAGCCGGACAGCGCCGCAACGAGCGCCGCCGCCACGAGGACGGTGCGTCGTGTCTGAATGTTCACTGTTGGTCTCCTTGTGTGGAAAGATGGCCCGGAACGGGCACGCCGGCTCGCAAACGACCCGGCGGTCGAAACGGTTGCGGTGCGAACGGGGATGCGTGCATCGGCGCGATGGACGCACGCGCGTTCATCGCCGCACCGGCGGTGGCAGTAGATGAGTGAAAGGGGCGCGCAACCCGTGCGTTGCGACGACATGCGGATGCGCGGCGCGGTACGCGACAGGCTCGCGCGCGCCGGCTACACCGTTATTCTGGTTACTGCGCTGTTGATCGCGCATGATCGGCCCCGTATATGATTTTTCGCGATCATATCAAGCCTGCTTATCAAGATGAGGAATCTTGATAATAGTTGACGATTTTCTTACTTATCCGACGCGCGCGGTCGAATCGGCGCAATTCCTCGCCGACAGGGGCTTTGCAGGCATGTGGACGCAGCGTGCCGATTTTCATTTGTTGTCTCCGGCGATCGATCCCGAATCCGGCAATATCAAGATATATTGTCCGTACCGCCCATCCGCATTACCCATATCCCGAGAATAATCACCGAAATCCGGCTGCCTTTACCGCACCCGACGGGTTCGCCGGTCACGATGCATTCCGGCAATCCTGCCGCGCGCGCGTACGAACGCGCGCGCATCCGCGCCCGCTAGTCGGCCACCTTCTGCCGCATCGTCACGAACTCCTCGGCCGCGGTCGGGTGAATGCCGATCGTGTCATCGAACTGCGCCTTCGTCGCGCCCGCGCGAATCGCGATCGCAATCCCCTGGATGATCTCGCCCGCATCGCGGCCGACCATGTGCGCGCCGACCACGCGCTGGCTGTCGCGCGCGACGACGAGCTTCATCAGCGTGCGCTCGTCGCGGCCCGACAGCGTGTGGCGCAGTGCCTTGAACGACGTGCGATAGATGTCGACGTCGCCGTCGTAAAGATCGCGCGCGGTCGCCTCGGTGAGCCCGACCGTCGCGACCTCGGGCTGGCTGAACACCGCCGACGGCACCCATTCGTGATCCGTCGCGACACGCGACCCGCCGAACAGCGTGCGGGCAAGCAACGCGCCGTCGCGCGTCGCCACCGGCGTGAGCTGCGGCCGCGACGTGACGTCGCCGATCGCATGGATCGACGGCACCGACGTCGCCGAATACGCATCGACGGCAATCGCGCCACGTGCGTCGAGCATCACGCCCGCCTGTTCGAGCCCGAGCCCGTCGACGTTCGGCACGCGGCCGGTCGCATACAGCACTTGATCGTACGGCCCGTGCCGCGCATCGCCGACGCGCACGCTCAGCGTGCCGTCGTCCGCGCGTTCGATCGACTCGACCACCGCACGCGCATGGATCGTGACGCCCTGCTTCGTCATCTCGTCGGTGAGGAACTGGCGCACGTCGTCGTCGAAGCCGCGCAGGATCTTCTCGCCGCGATAGAACAGGTCGACGTGGCTGCCGAAGCCGTTGAAGATGCCCGCGAACTCGACCGCGATATAACCGCCGCCGACCACCGCGATGCGTGCGGGCCGCGCGGCGAGCGACAACGCCTCGCGCGACGTGATCGCATGTTCGATGCCGGGCCGCGCCGGCATCGACGGGCGCGAGCCGGTCGCGATCGCGATGTGGCGCGCGCGGATCGTGCGTTCGCCGATCGCGACCGTGTGCGCATCGACGAGCGTCGCGCGTCCGGCGTGCATCTCGACGCCCGATTGCCGCAGCAGGTTGATGTAGATGTCGCTGAGCCGGTTGATCTCGCGATCCTTCGCGGCGATCAGCGCGGGCCAGTCGAGCGTGCCGGCGCCGAAGGTCCAGCCGAAGCCCTTCGCGTCCTCGACTTCGTGCGGATAGTGCGATGCGTAGACGAGCAGCTTCTTCGGGATGCAGCCGCGCAGCACGCAGGTGCCGCCGATCTGCTCTTCTTCCGCTATGCCGACGCGGGCACCGTACGACGCGGACATGCGCGCAAGCCGCACGCCGCCCGAGCCGGCCCCGATGACGAACAGGTCGTAGTCGAAATCCATCGCATTGCCTCATCGCAGTTCGGATGCAGGCACGATAGCAAGATTCCGGATTTCTTGCGGCACATGGTGCCGCCACGCGCACGCCCAATAAAAAACGGCGAGAGACGTTGCCTCTCGCCGGTCAAACCGACTGCCGGGTGTGCCATGCGTCACCGATCGACCGCATGCCCGACCTGCCGGCTGCGCGGCACCGGCCCGGCCGGGCGCGCGAAGGGCGCGCCCACGGCCGGACCAGCCGCCATGCTCATGCCTGCGACGTGTCGCTGCCGTCCGTCGCCTGCGTGTCGTCTGCCTGCTGCGGCTGCTCTTCCTTCTTCTCGAGCATGCCTTCGATCGCTTCCGCGCCCTTGAAGCCGGCGACGGCGGCTGCCGCCTTGGTCAGCAGGCCCGCATCCGGATCCAGCTTTTCCGCGCCTTCGACGGCGGCGATTGCGCCGGCGATTTCACCCACGGTGTTCAGGATACCCATCGTCATCCCCTTTCAAGAAAATCGTGAGCGCATCGTCCCACGAAAAAAACCGGCGAACCGCGATTGTCATCACCGGATACACAAGTTACGCACCAGGCCGGCCGCGCTCGCCGAGCGTGACCGGAACGACGCACGCGCGAACCTGGCGGCACGCAACGGGCGATGCACGCAGCGTAGCGGAAAGGCTTCGCGCGCACTGTAAAAGTATGTTCTGGATTGCCGACGGTTCCCTTACGGCGCGGGGGTCTCGTGATGGAGCATTCGCCGAATAGTCGTGCGCGCGTATGAAGGTCGCATGACGAAAAAAAAGAGGCGCCTCGCGGCGCCCCTTCGATGCATGCCGGACGATTGCCGACGCATGCGTTCCGACGTTCGTCAGAAGATATTGCGCAGGCCGATCGCGATGCCGGTCTGGTTGCTGCGGCCGGGCAGCTCGACGTTCGCCGCGCCGTTCGTCTTGTTGAAGTCGACGGTGCCGTAGATTTCCGTGCGCTTGCTGAGCGCGTACTCGGCGATGCCGACGATCGCGTAGCGGTTGCCGCTCGCGAGCGTGCCGTTCGTGGTCATCGCATTGCGCATGTGGTCGTAGTAGAACGCGCCCGTCAGCGTCAGCGGTGCGCTGACCTGCCAGCTCACGCCCGCGAACGGACCGTCGTCGATCCGGCCGGTGCCCTTCGCGACCGGAATCGACTGCTGGGCGAGCAGACTGTCGACGAAGCCCGTGTCGTCCTTCGAGCGCAGGTAGCCCGCGTAGATCTTCGCCTTGCTGAACGCATACACGACGTTCGCGTGGTAGATCGTCTGCTTGCGCGCCGAGTTGTCGCTGTTCTGCTGCGCACCGGCCGCGATGCTGAGCGGGCCCATCACGTACGACAGCGACACGCCCCACGCATTGCCCTTGCCGAGCGAACCCGGGATCTGGCCCGAGAAGCCGCCGGCGCCGGTCGATTCGTAGTTGGTGCCGGTCGAGTACATCGCCTTCGCGGTCAGGCCTTCGAACTTGCCCGTGTACTTGATCTGGTTGTCCGCATACAGGCCGCCGCCGAGTGCGACCGGCAGCCACGCGTTTTCGAGGTAGTTACCGACCGTCAGCGGATCGTAGGTGTCCGACAGCAGGTCGAACAGCGGCGTCTTCTGGCGGCCGAGGGTCACCGTGCCGTACGGGCTCTGCAGGCCGACGTACGCCGCGCGGTTGAACAGGCGGCCGCTGTCGGCGAATGCGCCGTTCTGCAGGTTCACGCCGCTTTCGAGGTTGAACACGGCCTTCAGGCCGCCGCCGAGATCTTCCGTGCCGTAGATGCCGAAGCGGCTGTTCGTGATCGCGCCGTTGGTCATCGACAGCAGGCCGTCGTTCTTGGCGTTGGCGTTGGTGAGGTAGCGAATGCTGGCGTCGGCGACGCCCCAGAGCGTGACCGAGCTTTGTGCGGCCGCGTACTGGCTGGCAAATGCGAGCGCGGCGCCCCCTGCGATGGCTGCGAGTCGTGTGGTCTGCTTCATGAGCTTTCCTGTTTGTAGGTGTCTCCGTTCATGGCCGGCCGCGTGCGCAGCCGGGTGGCGATCGCTCGCGTTCTTGGCGCGCGCGATGTGGGCTGAATCATATGACGACTGCAATCGCTGAAAGAAATTGAAATGCGCGGTAACGGCGGAACTGTCGCCCGCGCACAACGCCGCGCGCGCGAGGCGCGCCGGGCGGGCGTCGGATGCCGCACGGCATCCTCCGGCCACGCGGCTGACGGGATGTCGGGTCTGTAAGCATCGCCCCGCAGGCGCGGGGGAACGGGCAGGCGGCCGGAAGTGCCGGCGGGCGGCGCCGTCACGCCGCCGACGACGGCTCGCCGGGCGTCTCGCGCCGGCGCCAGGCGCGCCGGAGGATCTCCGCGAACGCACCGGCGAGCAGCAGCACGGCGCCCCACAGCGCGAGCTCCGGCACGAGCCGCGTGACGAGGCCGCCGATCACCGCACCGGCCAGGAAGCAGAAGCTGATCGTCGCGAGCAGCGCCGAGTCGTGCAGCGCGCCCGCGTCGTAGCGCGGGATCAGCCCGACGAACAGCTTCTGCGCGGCGCGGCGCAGGTTGCCGGTCGTCATCACCGACGTGTACGACAGTTCCTCGAGATGGGTGAACGACAGCGTCTGCAGCGTCGCGACGAACGAAATGCCCGGAATCAGCCATGCGCTCGACGCGCCGACGAGCCCGCTCGCGGCGACGCCGAGAAACGCGATCTCGACGAGCAGGCTCGCGAATGCGGTATGCCGCATCCAGCCGCGCTGCGCGGCGAGGCCGAGCAGGTGCGCGACGAACACCGCGACCACGAAGCCGCCGAGCGGCGGCACGTGGTGCAGCGCGGCCGCCCATTCGCCGGCCGACACGTTGATGCCGAGCAGCGCGACGTTGCCCGTCATCGTGTTCGCGAACACGTGGCCGTGGCCCACGTACGTGTATGCGTCGAGGTAGCCGCCTGACAGCGTCAGCAACGCGGCGACAGTGAGATTGCGGCTGGCGCCGTCGAGATCCATCGAGCCTCCCGTGAAGATTCGCGCCAGTATGGCGCACGGGACGTTACCGTGCGCCGGTCATTGCCCGATGCCCGTGAGCCCGATCAGCGCGCCGCCCGCGAGCAGCCACAGCGGATGGATGCGCGTGCGCCACGCGAGCACCGCGCACGCGGCGGTGATGCCCCACTGGATCGCCGTGCGGTTCGACGCCTCGGAGATCAGCACCGCGCTCGCCGCGACGAGCCCGGCCGTGACGGGCATCATCCCCTGCTGCACGTAGCGGCGCCACGGCCGGTCGCGAAAGCGCTCCCACGCATGCAGCGCGAGCACGGTGACGATCGACGACGGCCCGAACTTCGCGAGCGACGCGACCAGCAGCCCGCTCCAGCCGGCCACGTGCCAGCCGACCAGCGACACGATCATCATGTTCGGCCCGGGCGCCGCCTGGGCCAGCGCGAACAGCGCGGTGAACTCGTGCGCGCTCATCCAGTGATGGACGTTGACGACCTGCCGCTGCATCTCCGGCAGGATCGTGTTGCCGCCGCCGAATGCGAGCAGCGACAACTGGCTGAAGATCGTCGCGATGGCGATCAGCGTGTCGTTCATGGCCGGCCTCCCGGCTGCGTGTCGCGCGCCGCGGCCGGCGCCGGCTGCGGCGTGCCCGCGTCGCGGCGCCGCGACGCGAGCCAGATGCTGACGGGCGTCAGCACGAGCATCGCGGTCAGCAGCGGGATGCGCAGCACCGCGATCGCGACGAACGCGAGCGCCGCGATGCCGGCCGCCGCGCGCGCGTGCCGCAGCGGCTTCGCGACCTTCACGGCCATCGCGACGAGCAGCCCGGCCGCCGCGGCGGCGAGCCCCGCGAACAGGTGCTGCACGCGCGGATCGTTCTGCGTCTTCGCATACAGCACGCCGAGCGCGACGACGACGAGCGTCGGGCCCGCGATCAGCCCGAGAATGGCGGCGAACGCGCCGGCCACGCCGCGAAAGCGCATGCCGACGGCCACCGACAGGTTGATCACGTTGCCGCCCGGCAGGAACTGGCACAGCCCGAGCAGGTCGGTGAATTCGTCGGCGGAAAGCCACTTGCGCTCGTCGACGATGGTGCGCCGCGCGAACGGCAGCGCACCGCCGAACGACATGAGGCCAAGCGACAGGAAGCCGGTGAACAACTCGGCGAGGCCGATGCGGCGGGGGGACGCGGCCGGCGGCGGGGCGGCGGGCGGAAAGGCGGATTGCATGGGGCTCCTCATCAAACGGTGAACCGAGGTTACCGCCGTTCGGCAGGCCTGCAAAACGATTTTATCGGCGCGCCCTTGTGATCTAGAATCACAAGCATGGCACGCGATCTCCCGCCCTTTTCCGCGCTTCGGGCCTTTGAAGCCGCGGCACGACATGAAAGCTTCAGCGCCGCCGGCGACGAGCTGCATGTGACTCACGGTGCCATCAGTCGCCAGATCGCCGGGTTCGAGGCATGGCTCGGCAAGCCGGTGTTCCACCGCTACGGCAAGCGCGTGAAGCTCACCGACGAAGGCCGTCGCTACCTGGACACCGTGCGCGCGGCGTTCGACAGCATCGCGCACGCGACCGAGCAGCTGCGCAACACCGGCGCGGCACGCGTGCTGCGCATCAACGCGCTGCCGACCTTCGCGATGAAATGGCTATTGCCGCGCCTGTCGCGGTTCCAGCGCGACGTGCCGAACGTCGAGCTGAAGCTGTCGACGTCGAACGCGCCGCTCGACGCGCTCGACGGTTTCGACGTCGCGATCCGCCGCGGCCCCGGCCACTGGTCGAACTGCACGAGCGGCCACTTCCTCGACGAAAGCGTGATTCCGGTCTGCAGCCCCGCGCTGCTCAAACGCGCGCCGATCGCGCGCGCGGACGATCTCGCGCGCCACGTGCTGCTGCATTCGGATACGCGGCCGGAAGGCTGGCGCGACTGGTTCGCGGCGGCCGGCGTGACGATGAAGGGGCGCAAGCGGCAGTCGTTCGACCACTTCTACCTGGCGCTGCAGGCTGCCGTCGACGGGCTCGGCGTCGCGCTCGGCCCGTTGCCGCTGATCGACGACGAGCTCGCGAGCGGCCGGCTCGTGATGCCGCTGGCGGGGCCGCGCATCGCGACGCGCAGCTACTGGTGGATCGCGCCGCGCGCGCCGGCCGACGATCCGCTCGTCGCGCAGTTCTGCGCGTGGCTGCAGGCGCAGTCGAATACCGGCGCGTGAGGCCGCGCCGGCGGGCGGCATCGCGCCGCCCGCTCCCGGTCAGACCACCGGGCCCGGTTCCTTTTCCTTGCGCAGGATCGCGTACAGGATGATCGCGCCGAACGTCGCGGTGCCGATCCCGCCGAGCCCGAAGCCGCCGATCTTCAGCGAGAAGTCGCCCGCGCCGAGCACGAGCGTGACGGCCGCGACGATCAGGTTGCGGTTGTCGGAGAAGTCGACCTTGTTGACGACCCAGATCCGCGCGCCCGTCACCGCGATCAGCCCGAACACGACGATCGACACGCCGCCGAGCACGGGGCCCGGAATCGTCTGGATCACCGCGCCGAACTTCGGCGAGAAGCCGAGCACGATCGCGATCAGCGCGGCGACCGCGAACACGAGCGTCGAGTAGATCCGCGTGACGGCCATCACGCCGATGTTCTCCGCGTAGGTCGTCACGCCCGTGCCGCCGACGCTGCCCGACACGATCGTCGCGAGCCCGTCGCCGATGAACGCGCGGCCCACGTAGCGATCGAGGCTGGTGCCCGTCATCGCGCTGACGGCCTTGATGTGGCCGAGGTTCTCCGCGACCAGGATCACCGCGATCGGCGCGAGCATCAGCATCGCGTGCGGATCGAACACCGGCGCGCGGAAGCTCGGCACCCCGAACCAGGCCGCGTGCCCGACGATCGAGAAATCGATCGGCTTGCCGAGCCCCATCCCGTTGGTCGCGACCGCATAGATCGCGTAGGCGATCACGAGCCCGACGAGGATCAGCAGGCGCTGCACCATGCCGCGCGAGAACACCGCGACGCCGCCGACGCACAGCACCGTGACGAGCGCCATCACCGATTCGAAGGTCGATGCGGACACGCCCTTGACCGCGATCGGCGCGAGGTTGAGCCCGATCACCGCGACCACCGCGCCGGTCACGACCGGCGGCATCAGCGTCTCGATCCAGCGCGTGCCGATCGCCTGCACCAGCACGCCGAGCGCGACGTACACGACACCGCACGCGACGATCCCGCCGAGCGCGACCGGGATGTTCGGGTTCGGGCCGCTGCCGCCGTAACCGGTCACCGCAATCACGAGGCCGATGAACGCGAAGCTCGAGCCGAGGTAGCTCGGCACGCGGCCGCCGACCAGCACGAAGAACAGCAGCGTGCCGATGCCCGACATGAAGATGCACAGGTTCGGGTCGAAGCCCATCAGCAGCGGCGCGAGCACGGTCGAGCCGAACATCGCGACGACGTGCTGCACGCCCATCGCGACCATCTGCGGCCACGGCAGGCGCTCGTCGGGGCCGACCACGCGCGATGCCGCGCCGGTCGATTGCACCCGCCAGCGCGGGAAGTAGGAATCGGACATGGGGAAAAGGGCTCCTGTCGGTCGGTCGCCGGCTGCGGAGGATGCGCCGGTCTGGAATCTGGCGCGAGTTTACGGAGCGGAAATGGGGCTGGCAAGCAGACCGACACGCGGGCCGGCGGGCGGCGCCGGCAGGCGCGGGGCGCGGCCGGGTGCAGGCGAAACGGGGCGCGATCGCGCGGCCCGGCTGCCGGGCGGCCGCGCATCGGGGGCGAACGAGCGGGCCGCCGGCGGTCGACACCGGCCGCGACGCAAGCGTGCGCTCACATCGCGGCCGGCGCGGCGTGCATCAGGGGTTGATGTACTGGAACAGCGACAGGTTCTGCAGCTGCGCGTAAGCCTTCTGCGAGCCCGTCAGCGCGTTCTGCATCTGCAGGAACTGGCTGATCGTCGACACCATGTTGGTGCTCGTCAGGTCGGACAGGTTGCTGGTGACCTGCAGCGTGTTGGTCTGGTTCACGGTCTGCATCGCCTTGATTTCCTGCTCGCGGCCGCCGACCGACGCCTGCACGGTGAGGACATTCGTCATCATGTTGTTCAGCTTCGTCGTGCCGGTGGTCATCGCGTTCGCGAGCGAGGCCGCGGCGGACGTGTTGCTGCTGATCGGCACCTTCAGCGCGGCGATCATCGAGTCGAGCGCCGCGAACACGTCGGTGCCGGCCTTCGGCGCGGGCGTGACGGTGAACGTGTCGCCGGACGCCGGCGTTCCCGACACCGGCACCGACAGGCCGTTGCCGAGCGCGATCCCGGCGCCGGCCGAATACGGCTGCGCGGCGGTCGTGGTCGGCGGCACCACGGTGTTGTCGGTGACCGTATAGGTCGGCGCGGCGGCCGTGCCGCCGAACGTGATCGTGAACTGGTGCGTGTTGGTCGCGGCCGACGGGCTCGTGATCGACACCGCGCCGATCGTGCCCGTGCCCGTGTTGCCCGCGCCGGCGAGCGGCACCGGCTGGCTGCCGAGCATCGGCACCGACAGGAACACGTTCGCGCCGTTGTCGCCCTGCGAGATCGCGCGCGTATCGGCGATCTGCACCTGCCGCGTGCCCGTGTCGCCGCTGTAGGTCACGCCGCCGCCCGGCGCGTTCGAGAACGGCGCCGTGGTCGACTGGAAGCCCGAAAACAGGTAGTTGCCCGAGCCGTCGGTCGAGTTCGCGAGCGTCAGCAACTGGTCGCGATAGCCCTGCAGCTGCGTCGCTTGCGCCGCGCGGTCGCTGTCGGACAGCGAGCCGTCGCCGGCCTGGATCACGACCGTATGGATGTTGTTCAGCAGGTTGTTGACGCTGATGAGCGTCTGGTCTTCCTTCTGCAGCGACGACAGCGCGGCGTTCTGGTTCGACGCATACTGCGACAGCGTCGCCGACGTCATCGACAGCTGCACCGCCTGCGCGGCGCCGAGCGGGTTGTCGGCAGGCGTCGAGAGGCTCACGCCGCTCGAGATCTGCTGGTACAGCTGCGAGAGCTGCGCCTGCTGATCGTTCATCTGCGCGACGTTCATCTGGTAGAACTGCGTGGTGGAAATCCGCATCGCTTTGATCCCTAGGGTCTGTTCGCGTATGAAACGCGCATGCGTTGCCACGAGAAGGGCCGCTCGCGAGGCGCGCGACGCTGCGAATACTGGACGTATTCGCAAGGAGCGCAACGCGGCGAGCGGCCCTTCTCGTGGCAACCCCAAATTAAAAGATTCATTCCACGGGAATGCCCGAAATCGCCCGCATGGCGGCGTCGCTCGTCGCTTGTTTGGCTCGGCCAAACGGCGCTCCTCACTTCTTGCCCTGCGAGCGATTTCGGGCATTCGCATGTGCGTTTCATACGCGAACAGACCCTAATCAGTTGAACAGGCCGAGCACGGTCTGGAACAGCGTCGACGCGGTCTGGATCACCTTCGCGTTCGCCTGGTAGAGCTGCTGGTACTGCATCAGGTTGGCCGCCTCTTCGTTCTGGTTCACGCCCGACACCGACTGCTGCGCCTGCGTGATCTGGCCGATCAGCGAAGTCTGCGCGGCGCTCGACGACTTCAGCTGGCTCGTCGTGTTGCCGATGCCGTTCACGTAGCTCGCGTACGCGCCCGTCAGCGTGGTCGAGCCGTTGCCGAACGATTTCGCGCTGACGAGCTTCGACAGCGCAAGTGCGTTGCTGCCGTCGTTCGTGCCGCCCGTGTTCGGCGCGACCGTGAACGTGTCGCCGGCCGTGGGCGCGCCCGACACCGTGACCGTGACGCCGGCCGTCAGCGTGATCGGCGTGCCGGACTGGTACGGCTGCGCCGCGCTGGTCGTCGGCGGCACGGCCGTGTTGTCGGTGACCGTGTAGGTCGGGCTGGCGGTCGTGCCGCCCATCGTGATCGTGTAGTTGTGCGGATTGGCCGCGGCCGTCGCGCTGGTGACCGTCAGCCCGCCGATCGTGCCGGTGCCCGTGTTCGTCTTGGCGGCCGACGGCACGTACGGCGACGCCGCCGCGATCGCGGAGCCGTTCGACGTCGCGAGGCCGAAGCCGTTCAGCGCGCCGCGCGTCGGCTGCACGGTGAACTTGTCGCCGGCGTTCATCGCGCCGGACGAGAACGAGAAGTTCAGCCCGCCGATCGAGGCCGGCATGCTGGCCGACTGGCCGACCACCGCGCCGCTCGCGCGGTCGGTCAGCGTGTAGTTCGTGCCGTCGTACGACAGCGTGTAGTCGCTCGTGGTCGGCTGCGACGCGTTCGCGAACGACACGGACAGCGCCGCGTTGCCGGTATTGCCCTGGTTCGCGTACGTGATCGGCGTGCCGGTGGTGAACAGGTTGCCGCCGACGTTGCCCGACAGGTCGATGCCGAGCGCGTTCTGCGCGTTGACCTGCGCGGCGAAGCTGGTCGCGATCGCGCCGAGCTGCGCTTCGGCCGGGTCGAGCGTCTGGCTGCGGAACGCGAGCAGGCCGCCGAGCGTGCCGCCCGACAGCGACGCGTCGGACAGCGCCTGGTTCGGCCCCTGCGGGTTCGCGCCGGCGATGCCCTGCGACACGACGGTCAGCTCGCTCGGATCGGACGGCGACGTGACGGCCGCGAGCTGGTAGCTCTTGTTCGCGACGACGAGCGGCGTGCCGCCCGCGAGAAACACGCTGTAGCCGTCGCTGTTGCGCACGACCTGCACGCCCGCGAGGTTCGACAGGTTCGACACCGCGAGGTCGCGCTGGTCCATCAGCTGGTTCGGCGGCTGGCCCTGGCTGCTCGCGGA
This sequence comes from Burkholderia cepacia ATCC 25416, assembly GCF_001411495.1. Classification (NCBI taxonomy): domain Bacteria; kingdom Pseudomonadati; phylum Pseudomonadota; class Betaproteobacteria; order Burkholderiales; family Burkholderiaceae; genus Burkholderia; species Burkholderia cepacia. Next base: position 652,959 of record NZ_CP012981.1, read on the forward strand.
CGCGATCTGCTGGTTCAGCTGCGCGATCTGCGCGGTGTACGCGTTGATCTGCGTCACGGTGCTCGTGAGCTGCGTGTTCACGCTCTGGCGCAGCGCGTCGTACTGCTGGCCGGCCGCCGTGATCTGGTTCGCGAGCGTCTGCGCATTGCTCATCGTGGTCTGCCGCACCGACGCGTCGGACGCGCTGTTCGCGACGTTCTGCATCCCGGTGAAGTAGTTCGTGATCGCGGTCGAGATGCCGGACGTCGGGCTGCCGATGTAGTTGTTCAGCTGCGTGACGAGCGAATACCAAGTCGACAGCGCGCCGCTCTGCGTCTGCGCGCCGTTCAGCTGGTCGCTCAGGTACTGGCTGTACTGCCGCTGCACGGTGACGGTGTTCACGCCCTGCGGCATGTAGCCGCTGCTCGTGTACTGGCCGCTTGCCTCGGCATAGACGGGGCGTTCGACCGAATAACCCGGCGTCGCCGCGTTGCTGATGTTCTGGCCGGTCGTCGTGAGGCCCCAGAGCGCGGCATTCAGGCCGCTGACGCCGAGGTTCATGAGTGTGTTGGACATGCGCGATCCTGATGAGCCGGCCGCGCTGCGGCCGCCGGGTTGCGTGACTCCCGGTATAACGGCCGCGGATCGAAAAAATTGAGGAAAAAATGCACGCTCGACGCGCGCTCGCGCGTGGCGGGTCGAAACGCCCGGCGGCCCGGGCCGGCGGCGGTGCGTGGACGGCGCGCGGGCGGCCTCGAGCGGCCCCGGGCGGGGCCGGCCGCCGCGGGCGCGTCAGGCCCGCGCGAGCGAGCGGCGCTTCATCTCGAGCTGCGTGATCAGCCGCTGCAGCGTGTTCTCCGCGCTGCCCGGCAGTGACATGTAGCGGAAGCCGAGCTGGTAGCGCCGCGACCCGTTCGGCATCTGCGTCGAACGCTGCGACACGAGCTGCAGGTCGAGCGACAGCTTGCCGTGGCCGGTCAGCTCGAGCTCGACGTCGGGCAGCAGCGTGCCGACCTCGAGCGCCTCGACGCGTTCGTCCGCCGTGCGCAGCCCCACGCCGCCGAGCGACAGGTTGTGCACCTCGAACAGGAAGCTCTCACCGTCCGGCAGCTTGCCGCGGCACACGTACGGATCGACGACCGGCGCATCGACGCGGAAATACTCGCGGCGCTGGATGCACATCAGGACGTCGGGGAAATCGGCGACGAACGCGGGCAGCCCCTCGTAGCGCGTCTCGCGCGGCGTGCCCGTGGAGAATTCGACGCGCACGCCCTCCGGCGCGGCCGCGAACGTGCAGTGCGACGCGCCCAGGATGCCGGCGTTCTGCTCGGACAGCGCGCCCCAGTCGAACGTGAACGTCCGCGCGCCGACATCCACCTCGAGCAGGCGCGTGACGAGCTGGCCGCCCGGATACTGGACGGTCAGGAAATCGCCGCGATTGACGAGGTTGCGCAGCTGCACGCCGATTTCCAGCGGATTGCGGCGGGCATAGTCGGGCCCGGAGTGGCCTGCATCCAGGCTGGGGTCCGTCGACGTTTCGATATTCATGGCTAGCCGGTCTTTCTTGTCATGGGCGCCCGGGCAACCGGTGCGCGATAAAACCGGGCCAGAACGGGGGCCCGGTCGCAGGTCTCTCACACTTAGCGGCAGTGCTGACCGAAAGTTTAGATCGAAACGGGGATTTTTTTCGCGCAAACGTTGAAACCGCGCGCGGCGGGCTGCCGGGCGCGGTCCGAAAGGGGCAACGGCGCGGGCCGACGGGCCGTCAGCCGATCTGCTGCATGATCGAGATCAGCTTCTTCGCGTAGTTCGGGTCGGTCGCGTAGCCGGCCTTCTGCATCCCGTGCGCGAAGCCTTCGACGCTGCGGCTCGCGCTCAGCACGCCCGAGTAGCGCGGATTGTTCTTCAGCAGGGTCGCGTAATCGGTCATCGCGTGCTCGTACGAGTCGTACGCGCGGAACTTCGCGACCACGCGGCGCGGCGTGCCGTTCACGTATTCCGTCGTCAGCGCCGACACCGTGCGGCCGGTCCAGCCCTTGGTCGCCTTGATGCCGAACACGTTGTAGCTGGTCGAGCCGTCGCTCGCGCGGATCTCGCGCTTGCCCCAGCCCGACTCGAGCGCGGCCTGGCCGACGATGAAGCGCGCCGGGATGCCGGTCGACGCGCTGGCCGCCTGCGCGGGGCCCGCGAGCCGGTCGACGAACGCGTCGGCGTCCTGCACGCCGCTCGCGCCCTTCAGCGGCGGCGTCAGCGCGCTGCCGGCCGAGTAGCCGCGCGTGCCGGCGAGCCCGCCGTTGTTCGCCGCGTTCGCGTAGGCCTTCGCCATCGCGTTCATCGCGGCGAGGCCGCCTTCGTTACCCGACGTGCCGAGGCCGCCCGCGCCCAGGCCGGCCGCGCCGACGTCGGCCGCCGTGTCGCTGCCCGCGCCCTGCCCCGCATTGCGCAGCAGCTGCTTCATCAGCGCGTCGGCGACGCCGATCCCGCGCGTCGACATCTGCTGCGCGAGCTGCTGGTCGAGCATCGACGTGTACAGCTTGGACGTATGCGAATCGAACAGCCCGCCGTCCGGCGACGCGTCGCGCATGCTCTTGAGCATCATCTGCGTGAACATCGCGTCGAACTGGCCGGCGACCGCCTTCGCGCCGGCCTGCGGCGACTGTTTGGCCTGCGCGCGCAGCGCGTCGAAACCCTGCACGTCGAGCGCGAAGCGCTGCGTGAGGTCGTTCGCGTTCGGAAGAGAGGCTGCCATTTAGATGATCTCCAGGTCGGCGCGCAGCGCGCCGGCGGCCTTCATCGCCTGCAGGATCGACATCAGGTCCGCGGGCGTCGCGCCGAGCGTGTTCAGCGCCTTCACGACGTCGGCGAGATTCGCGCCGGCCGTCACCATCTTCAGCGCGCCGTTGTCCTGCTTGAGCTGGATCTGCGACTGCTGCGCCACCACCGTCTGCCCGTTCGAGAACGGCCCCGGCTGCGACACCACCGGCTGCGTGTTGACCACGACCGACAGGTTGCCGTGCGCGACCGCGCAGCTCTGCAGCGTGACCATCTGGTTCATCACGATCGAGCCGGTGCGCGCGTTCAGGATCACCTTCGCCGCGGCCTTGTCCGGGCTCACGTCGAGGTTCTGCAGGCGCGCCATGAACGCGACCTGCTGCGCCGAATCGGCCGGCGCGGCGAGCTGGATCGTGCGGCCGTCGAGCGCCGTCGCGGTGCCCGGGCCGAAGCTCGAATTGACCGCGGACACGATCCGCTGCGCGGTGCCGTAGTCCATGTCGTTCAGCTGCAGCTGCAGCACGCCGTTCATCTGCGCGATCGCGTTCGGCACCGCACGCTCGACGATCGCGCCGCCGACGATCCGGCCGGCCGCGAGCTGGTTCACCTGCACGCGGCTGCCGTTCGCGCTCGCGCCCGCGCCGCCGACCGCCATGTTGCCCTGCGCGAGCGCATAGACCTGGCCGTCCGCGCCCTTCAGCGGCGTGAGCAGCAGCGTGCCGCCGCGCAGGCTTTTCGCGTTGCCGAGCGACGACACGGTGACGTCGAGCGCCTCGCCCGGCCGCGCGAACGGCGGCAGCGTGGCGGTCACCATCACGGCCGCGACGTTCTTCAGCTGCATGTTGCTCAGCGACGACGGGCCGCCGTTGGCCGAACCGTTGTTGATCGAGATGCCGAGGTTCGCGAGCATGTTCGCGAGCGTCTGCGTCGTGAACGGCGTCTGCATCGTCTGGTCGCCCGTGCCGTCGAGACCGACGACGAGGCCATAGCCGATCAGCGGGTTGTCGCGCACGCCCTGGATCTGCGCGAGATCCTTCAGGCGTTCCGCGTGCGCGGGCGCCGCGCCGAGCACGCACGCCGCGGCCACCGCCGCGAACACGAGGGCGAGCCGCGCGGCGCCATGCGCGCGGGCCGACAGCCGGTCGAACAGGGTCTTCTGCATCGTCATCACCACGGCGCGATGTTGAGGAAGAAGCGCTGCAGCCAGCCCATCGTCTCGGCTTCGTTGATGTAGCCCTTCGACGAGTATTCGATCTTCGCGTCGGCGACCTGCGTCGAGTAGACCGAGTTCGCGCCCGAGATCGTGTTCGGGTTCACGACGCCCGAGAAGCGCACGAATTCGTTGCCCTGGTTGATCAGCATCTGCTTCTCGCCGCTGACCACCAGGTTGCCGTTCGGCAGCACGTTGGTGACGGTCACCGTGATCGTGCCGTTGAACGTGTTCGCCGCGCTCGCGCCGCCGGTCGCCGCGAACTTGTTGTTGCCGGCGGCCGACAGGTTTGCCTTCGCGAACAGCCCGCCGAGGAAGCCGGCCGTCGGCACATTGAAGTCGGTGTTGCCCTGCCGGTTCGTGTTCGCGCCCGACGACTTGGTCGCGTTGATGTTCTCCGCGATCATGATCGTCAGGATGTCGCCGACGTTGCGCGGCCGCTGATCCTCGAAGAGCGGCCGCCCCGCGTAGCCGGGGTTGTAGATCGAGCCGGGCGCCTGCATCGACATCGGCATCGGCGGCTGCGCCGTCATCGGCTGCTGGATGATCGGATCGCGCGGAATCTGCGCGCAACCGGCGGCGAGCGCCGCCACCGCGACCGCGCATGCGGCGCGGACGGTGGCTGACGGGAGGAGGCGAACCTGCTTCATGGCGACGACGGGACTTTCCGGTTAGCTCTTCATCTGCGTGACGGTCTGCAGCATCTGGTCGGACGTCGTCACGGCCTTGCTGTTGATCTCGTAGGCACGCTGCGTCTGGATCATGTTGACGAGCTCCTGCACGACGTTCACGTTCGACGCTTCGACGTAGTTCTGGTTGAGCACGCCCGCGCCGTTCAGGCCCGGCTGCGACACGTTCGGCGCGCCCGACGACGTGGTTTCGGAGAACAGGTTCTCGCCGCGCGCCTCGAGGCCGGCCGGGTTGATGAAGGTCGCGATCTGCAGCGAGCCGATCTGCACCGAATTGGTCGAGCCCGCCTGCGTGACCGACACGACGCCGTCCTTGCCGATCGTCAGCGACGTCGCGTTCTGCGGGATCGTGATCGCCGGCAGGATCTGGTAGCCGCTCGACGTGACGAGCTGGCCCTGCGCGTTGGTCTGGAACGAGCCGTCGCGCGTGTACGCGTTCGTGCCGTCCGGCATCAGCACCTGGAAGAAGCCCGCGCCGTTGATCGCGACGTCCTTCGAGTTGCCGGTCTGCGTGAGGCCGCCCTGCGTGTACAGGCGCTCGGTCGCGACCTGCTGCACGCCGGTGCCGAGCTGCAGGCCCGACGGCAGCTCGGTCTGCTGCGTCGAGTTCGCGCCCGGCTGGCGGATGGTCTGGTACAGCAGATCCTCGAACACCGCGCGCGACGCCTTGAAGCCGTTCGTGCTGGTGTTCGCGAGGTTGTTCGAAATCACGTCCATCTGCGCCTGCTGCGCATTCATGCCGGTGGCGGCGATGTAGAGCGAACGGTTCACTTGTCGATTCTCCTGCGTAAGCTGGCGCGGGCGCTCAGCTGAAGTTGAGCAGCTGGTTCGCCGACTGCTCGTTCTGGTCGGCCGTCTGGATCAGCTTCGACTGAAGCTGGAACGCGCGCGCGTTGTCGATCATCGCGACCATCGCGGTCACCGGGTTGACGTTGCTGCCCTCGAGCGAATTCGGCGTGACGACCACGTTCGGGTCGGCGTCGGCCGGATTGCCGTCGGCGGTGCGGAACAACCCGTCGTTGCCGCGCGTGAGCGTGGCCGGATCGGGATTGACGAGCTTCATCTGGTCGACGATCGCGACCGCCGTCGGCGGGTCGCCCGGCATCAGCGCGGACACCGTGCCGTCCTTGCCGATCGTCACTTCCGCGTTCGGCGGCACCGAGATCGGGCCGCCGTTGCCGACCACCGGCAGGTTGCTCGCGGTGACGAGCTGGCCGTTCTCGTCGACGTGCAGGTTGCCGGCGCGCGTGTACGCCTCGCTGCCGTCGGCCGCCTGCACCGCCAGCCAGCCGGCGCCCTGCACGGCGACGTCGAGCGGGTTGCCGGTGCGCGTGATCGGACCCGGCGCGTAATCGGCGCCGGGCGTCGACGCGAGCACGTAGGTGCGCGTCGTCGTCGGGTCGATGTTGCTGCCGTCGCCGAAATTCATCGGCACCGCGCGATACGTCGCGAGCTGCGCGCGAAAGCCCGTCGTCGACGCGTTCGCGAGGTTGTTCGCGACGATCGCCTGCTGGTCGAGCGACTGCGACGCGCCCGTCATCGCCGTGTAGATCAGTCGGTCCATGGCTGCCCGTTATCCGCGCTTACAGGTTGATGAGCGTCTGGTCGACGGTCTGCTGCGTCTTGATCGTCTGCGCGTTCGCCTGGTAGTTGCGCTGCGCGGTGATCAGGTTGACGAGCTGCGACGTGAGGTCGACGTTCGAGCTCTCGAGCGCGCTGCCCTGCAGCGTGCCGTGGTTCGTGCTGCCCGGCGCCGAGATCTGCGGCACGCCCGACGCGGAGCTTTCCGCGTACTGGTTGCCGCCGAGGTTCACCAGCCCGTTCGGGTTGTTGAAGTTCGCGAGCGCGATCTGGCCGAGCACGGCGGTCTGGCCGTTCGAGTAGTTGCCGGTCAGCTTGCCGTCGGTGCCGATCGTGTAGGTCGTCAGCGTGCCGCTCGCGAAGCCGTCCTGCGCGAGGTTGTTCACGCCGTCCTTGCCGCCGTACTGCGTCGTGCCGGTCAGGTCGAGCGTGAGGTTCTGCGGCGTCGCCGAGCCGTCGGTGTTCGGCACCGTGAACTGGAACTGGCCGAGCGACGTGGTCGGCGTGGCCGGCGTGCCCGTCGTCGTGCTCTGGATCGCGCCCGACGAGTCGAACGTGACCGTGCCGAGGTCGTTCGTCGCGCCGCCCTGCACGCCCGCGTACGCTTCCCACGTGCCGGCCGCCGACTTCACGAAATACATGTTGACCGCTTGCGAGCCGCCGAGCGAGTCGTAAACCTGGATCGACGTCGAGTAGTTGTACGTCGTGTTGTCGGTCGCGCTGAACGGCTTCTTGGTCGGCACCGTGTCCTGCGAGTTCAGGTTGAACTGCGCGGAGATCTTGGTCGTCGCGGTCGGCGCGAGGTTGGTCGTCGGCGCCTGCAGCGGCACGGTCTGCGCGGTGTTGATCACGCCGCCCGTGTTGGCTGCGTAGCCCATCAGGTTGCGGCCCTGCGAGTCGATGATGAAGCCGTTCTTGTCGCGCTGGAACGTGCCGTCGCGCGAGTACGTCGTCACGCCGTTGTTCGACATCTGGAAGAAGCCGTTGCCGTTGATCGCGACGTCGAGCGACGAGTTCGTCGTGGTGATCCCGCCCTGGCCGAAGTTCTGCTCGACCGAGTTCAGCCGCGTTCCGATGCCGATCTGCGTGTTGGTCGACGTCGCGACCGAGTTCGCGTACATGTCGGCGAACTGCGCGGTGCTCGACTTGAAGCCGACCGTGTTCGCGTTGGCGATGTTGTTGCCGATCACGTCGAGCGCGTTCGATGCACCCGAGAGGCCGCTCAGACCCTGTTGATAACCCATTTCGGTCTCCGTTTCGAGAATGCTCGATCAGTATCAGTTGGAGGTGGTGCCGCCGGACGAGGGCGACGACGATGCCGTATTCGGGAAGATCGACGCGACCTGGGTCAGCCCCACCGTCGTGCCGTTCGACAGCACGAGCCCCGCCGTGCCGTCCGCCTGCTTGATCACGCTCTGCACCGTCGAGGCCGCAAGCGTCGTGGCCGGCTGCGGCGTGCCGTTGCTGTCGGTGTACGACGCGCTGACCGTGTACTTGCCGTCCGGCAGTGCATTGCCCGCCGAGTCGGTCGGCGTCCAGTTGAACGGCACGGTGCCGGCCGACTGCGCGCCCGCCTTGATCGTGTTCACCACGGTGCCCGCCGCGTTCTTCACGGTGATCGTCAGGTTCGACACCGAGCTCGACAGCGACACGCCGAACGGCGACGCCGCGCCGCCCTTCACCGCGACCGCGTTGCCCGGCGCGAGCACGTTCGTGCCGATCAGCAGCGCGGCCTGCGTCTGCTGGCCGGCCGTGAGCTGCGACGACAGCGACGTGAGCGACGTATTCAGCTGCGCGATGCCGCTCACCGTGTTGATCTGCGCGAGCTGCGACGTCATCTGCGAACTGTCGACCGGGCTGGTCGGGTCCTGGTTCTGCAGCTGCGTGACGAGCAGCTTCAGGAACGTCGCCTGCAGGTCGCTCGCCGACGTGCCGTTGGTCGACGACACGTTGTTGGTGTTCATCGTGTCGGTCGGCAGGGTCGACACGTTCGTGCCGTTGCTGCCGATCGTCGTGCTGGAGGAAGTCATCCTGGGTGGCCTTCTGTCTGGACTTTCGGAACTGTCGGGTCTGTAAGGTCGGTCGGCGCGCGGCTTACGAGCCGATCGTCAGCGTCTTGAGCATCAGCGTCTTCGCGGTGTTCAGCGTCTCGACGTTGGCCTGGTACGAGCGCGACGCCGAGATCATGTTCACCATCTCCTGCACCGGGTCGACGTTCGGCATCTGCACGTAGCCGTTCGCGTCGGCGGCCGGGTTCGACGGGTCGTAGGTCGACTTCATCGGCGACGGGTCGTCCATCACCTTCGTCACGCGCACACCGCCCACGCCCTGGCCGGACGCGGTGCGCGCGCCGCCGATCGGGTCGGTCGCGAACACGACCTGCTTGGCCTTGTACGGCTTGCCGTCGGGGCCGGTCGCGCTGTCGGCGTTCGCGAGGTTCGACGCGGTGACGTTCAGGCGCTGCGACTGCGCGGACAGCGCCGAGCCGGCGACGCCGAAGATGTTCATCAACGAAGGCATGGAAGCTCCTTTTGCTCGGATTCGGAGGCGGTGCGCGCCGTCACTGGTTCGTCGTGATCGCGGCGATCATCGCCTTGATCTGCTGGGTCATCACGGTCATCCCGGTCTGGTAGTGCAGCGCGTTGTTCGCGAACTGCACGCGCTCGACGTCGAGATCGACCGTGTTGCCGTCGAGCGACGGCTGCAGCGGCATCCGGTACTGCGCGCGGCCGTAGTCGTCCGCCGGGCCGCCCGTCGGGATCAGCTTCGCGGTGCCGGCCATGTGGCCCGCCGCCGTCGACACCATCGACATGCCGCTCGTCACGCCGGCCGGCTGCGTCATCGGCAGTTGCGCGGCGTTGCTCGGCGCGAGGCCGCCATTGGCCTGCTTCAGCGAGCGCGCGAGCGTCGACGCGAAATCGACGTCGCGGGCCTGGTAGCCGGGCGTGTCGGAGTTCGCGATGTTCGACGACAGCAGTTCCTGCCGGTAGGCGCGCACGTCGAGCGCCTGTCGGCCGAACGCGAATTCCGCATCGAGTTTGTCCAGCATGTGTGCGTCTCTCCGTATGAAGCGCTGCACGCCCCTCGCGCCGGATGGCGACCCGAGAGGCTTTTTTCCATGACAGCGATGGTAGGCGCCGGACGCAACTGGCAATCGGGCGAATAACGCGGCAAAGGCCCCCTCTATTCATCGTTTGCGCGACGGCCCCGCTCCCTAGAATGCGAAGCGGAGCAACGGATCGGGGATCGGGCGATGACTGGCAGCGCACTTCGCGGAAGGAACGGGCGGCTCATGCACGTCCGGCGTGCGTTTGCGCGTGCGTTTGCGCTCGCCGCGGCGCTGTGGATCGCCGCCCCGGCCGCGCACGCGGACGACGGGATGATCGTGATTCCCGGGCGCGGCGAGACGGCCGAAACCGCGCTCGCGCACGCCAATGCGGCAAGCGGCGGGCAGTTCGGCGGGAATGCGGCGATGGCGCCGGGTGCGGGCCTCGCGCCGGACGCGGGTCGCGCGGCGAGCGGCACCGGCTACGCGCCGCAACCGGCCGGCACGATGGTCGTGACGACCGTCCCGCCGCCGGCGGCTGCTGCGGTACCGGCGCCCACGCCCCGCCCCACCTACGCAGCCTCCCGCGCGAACGCCGGATACGGCACGCCGCGCGCTGCCGATCCGACTGCGATCGCGACGGTCGTCGCCGGCACGGCCGAACCCGCATCGAATCCCGTACGGCCGGCCCCGCAGCCGGCTTTCGCCTCGCGCATGGCGGCCGCCCGCGCCGCGTCGGCATTGCCGGCGCCGCGCGCGACGCCGGGTTCCGCCAACGCGGCTCCGGCGGCCAATGCAGCCAATGCCGCCCAGCCCGCGACGCCGCCCGGCCAGCAGGATCCCGAGTCGATCCGCCGCGCGGCTCTCGCGTTCCTGCAGCAGCAGATCGCGGGCCTGCCCGGCAAGACCACCGCGACGGTCACGACCGCGTTTCCGCGCGGGCTCGCCGCGTGCACGACGCTCGAGCCGTTCATGCCGACCGGCGCGCGCCTGTGGGGCCGCACGACGGTCGGCGTGCGCTGCGCGGGCGAGCGGCCGTGGACCGTCTACCTGCAGGCGAAAGTGACCGTGCAGGCCACCTATTACGTCGCCGCACGCCAGATCGCGCCCGGCGAGCCGCTCTCCGCGGCCGACCTGGTCGCCCGCGACGGCGACCTGACAGTGCTGCCGCTCGCGGTGATCACCGATCCGGCGCAGGCGATCGGCTCGACCGCGCTCGCGCGCATCTCGGCCGGGCTGCCGCTGCGGCAGGACCTGCTGAAGAGCGCGGCGTCGGTGTCGGCCGGCCAGACGGTGCGGGTCGTCGCGGCCGGGCCCGGTTTCACGATTTCGGCCGAGGGCAGCGCACTGGCGAATGCCGCGCCCGGCCAGTCGGTCAGGGTGCGGATGGCGGCGGGCCAGATCGTCACGGCGATCGTCAAGGACGCCGGCACCGTGGAGATTCCGCTGTAGGGACGGATCCAGCGGCAAGAATGTAAAGAATTGTTTATTCGGAGCATTTCGGGCTCGCGATGCTAAAGTTCGGGCCGACCCGGCCGTTATCTGGGTCAAACCGAACAGGAAACCCATCGTGAAGATCGATTCCACTCCGAACCCGAGCCCCCTGGCGCCGACCGGCAACGGCGCGACCCGTGCGCCATCCGGCACGGCCTCGTCTTCGTCCGCGCAGGCGGCCGACGCAGGGTCGACCGGCGGCGACACGACCGTGAACCTGTCGGGTCTGTCCGGCCAGTTGCGTTCGGTATCCGCGTCCGGCAACGCCGATATCGACACGGGCCTCGTCCAGTCGATCAAGGACGCGCTGAACAACGGCACGTTGACGATCGATGCGAACAAGATCGCCGACGGCGTATTGAATACCGCCCGCGAGCTGCTGCAGCAGCAGCGCCCGGGCAACTGAAGCCGGCCTCGCGGCCGGTCCCCCGGTCTCCCGGTTTGCCGGCGCGCCCAACCCGCGCCGGCGCGACGAGCATGACGCGATGAGAGAAGAGCTGCTGGCCACGGTCAACGACGAACACGCGACGGTCGAGGCGTTCGCGTCCCTGCTCGCCTACGAGGAAAAGGCGCTGACGATGGCCCAGCCGCTCGAGATGCTGCCCGGGATCGTCGAGAAGAAGAGCGAGCTGATCGACCGGCTCGCGCAGCTCGAACGCACGCGCGACACCCAGCTTTCCGCGCTCGGCTTTCCGGCCGGCAAGAAGGGGATGGACCAGGCCGCCGAGCGCGATGCGCGCCTCGCCGGCCGCTGGCAGCTGCTGCAACAGGCCGCCGAACGCGCGCGCCAGGCCAATGCGAACAACGGGATGCTGATCCGGATCCGGATGGACTACAACGAGCGCGCGCTCGCGGTACTGCGCTCGGCGCCCGCGCCGGCCGGCGTCTATGGCCCCGACGGGCGCGTATCGGCGCTCATGCGCTGAAGCACTGACCGACCAACTGACTGACCGGCAGTGGCGCCGCTGCCTTCCCTGCCGCACCTCGTAGCAGCTCGTAGTACCTCGCAGCAAGCACCTCGCCGCCATTCGCGGCCTCCCGCATTTCGACAGACCGGGCTCGAACCCGGCACTCACGGTCCCTTCCGATACACGGCTGCGCAACCGCGCCGCCGTCCCGTCACAACAATCAGAAGAGGGCCGCATGCCATATTTCCGCATTCCGTTTTCGTACCGCACCGCCGCCGTTTCCGCCGTCGCGGCGCTGGGCGCCGCATTGACGCTTTCCGCCGCGCAGGCCGCCGGCGCCGCGCCGCTGCCCGTGCCGACTGGCGACATGTCGCTGTCGCCGGCCGGCCCCGACATCGTGCCGACGGCCGCGCCGGGCACGCCCGGCGCGACGCCGCGCGCGTCGCGCCGCGGGTCCGACACCTACACGTACCTGCGCTGCTGGTACCGGATCGACGCGGATCCGCTGAAGCCGGCCGCGACCTACGAATGGGCGCGCGACCCCGCCGGCGGCGACTGGTATCGCGTGTCCGGCTACTGGTGGGCGGACGGCATCACGCAGTGGAAGAACATGTTCTACAGCACGACGACGCAGGACACGCTCGCCGACGTGTGCCGCAAGACGCTGGCCGCGAAAGGCATCGGGTCCGACCTCGTGCAGGCGGTCGCGGCGAACAACGCGCTGTCGTTCAACTACACGGTGTGGACCGTCGACACCGCGCAACAGGACACACGCGTCAACAAGCTGATCGTGTTCGGCGACAGCCTGTCCGACACGCAGAACATGTTCAACGCGAGCCAGTGGAAGCTGCCGAACGGCACGAGCTGGCAGGCGGGGCGCTTCAGCAACGGCCCGGTGTGGGCCGAATATCTCGCGAACGCGCTGCGGCTGCCGTTCTACAACTGGGCGATCGGCGGCGCGGCGACCGACCAGTACCTCGTCGTGCCGGGCCTCGTGCAGCAGATCGACTCGTGGCGCGAATACATGGATCGCGCACCGGACTACCGGCCCGCCAACACGCTGTTCGCGGTGTTCGCGGGCGGCAACGACCTGGTGAACTACGGGCGCTCGCCCGAGCAGGCGGCGAATGCGGTGCGCGACAGCCTCGAGCGGCTCGCCGCGGCCGGCGCGACGCGGATCATGCTCGTCACGCTGCCGGACGTGTCGCGCGCACCGGTGTTCGCGACGCGCACCGACACGGCGAGCGTCGCCGCGCAGGTGAAGGACTACAACCGGCGCCTCGCCGACGCGGCCGCCGCGCTGCGCGCCCGTTACGGCGCGACGCTGCGGCTCGAGGTGTTCGACGCGTACGCGCTGTTCGACGACCTGCTGAGCCATCCTGCCCAATACGGCTTCGACGACGCGAAGCGCGCGTGCCTCGACATCCCGAAACCGTCGTCGCTCACCTACCTGAGCACGCAGACGCCGCGTGCGGACTGCCGCGACCCGGCGCGCTTCGTGTTCTGGGACACGCTGCACCCGACGACACGCACACACGCGTGGCTCGCCGAGCGGATCGCGCCGTTCGCGCGGGCGCGCCTGCTGAACTGACCGGCGCGGGCGGCGGTGCCTACAGCAGCGGACACGCGGTGACCTGCGTGCCGCGCTCGACGCACAGCCGCTCGTAGTCGCGCAGGTATGCGCGCTCGTCGTCGTCCAGCAGGTCGAGATCGATCAGGTCCCAGTCGTAGCCGACCGTCACGATGTTCTCGAACGTCACGGTGTCCGGCTGCGCGTCGTCCTGACGGATGATCACGATGTTCTCGATCCGCACGCCGCCCTTGCCCGGCAGGTAGATGCCCGGCTCGACCGAAATCACCGCATTCGGCACGAGCCCGTACTGCGCGCCCGGCGCGAACCGCACGCCGCCCTCGTGCACGTGAATCCCGACGCCGTGCCCGGTGCCGTGGCCGAAATCGTGGCCGTGATCGCGGCACACCTGCCGCACGAGCGCATCGACGTCGCCGCCCTTTGCCGTGCTCGGGAAGCGCGTGACGAGCCCCTTGATGCAGGCCTTCAGCGCGACCGTGTAGATCTCGCGCTGCCACGGCTGCGCGACCGTATCCGGGTGCGTCCGGCGCAGCACCACGCGCGTGCAGTCCGTCGCGAAGCCGGCTTCGTAATACGCGCCGCTGTCGAGCAGCACGAGTTCGCCTTCCGTCAGCTCGACGTCGGCGCTCGCCGCCGTGTAATGCGCGAACGCGCTGTTCGCGCCGTTCGCGGCGATCGACGGAAACGTCAGCGCAACCGCCGAACGCGCGGCGTATGCATCGTTGATCGCGCGCGCCAGGTCGTATTCGGTATGGCGCACGCCCGGCTCGCCCGTCTTCGCCCAGCGCATCGTCTCGGCGATCGCCGCGGAACTGCGCGCAAACGCGTCGCGGAACCGGTCGAGCACCGCCGGCGTCTTGCCGGCCCGCATCGCCTCGACCGGGTTGAAATCGGCATGCCGCGCCTGCGGCCATACCCGCTTCACCGCGTCGACGAGCGCGCAGTTCACCGATTCGAAGCCGTAGCACACGTGATCGACCGCGAACGGCGCGAGAAAGCGCTCGAGCGCCGCGACATCGCGCCGGATCACGTGCAGCGCCGGATACGACTCGAGCGTGACCTCGCAGCGATCGCAGCCTTCCGGCAGGAACAACGCCACCTGCCCGCCCACCGCGAACAGGAAGCCGAGGTGCGACGACGCATTCGGGATGTGATAACCGCGGCTGTTCAGCAGATACGCGAGGTCGTCCGATGCGCAGGTGAAGAAGGCGGTCCTGCCGTCCGGCGCGCCGGTATGCGCGGCGAGCTTGCGGCTCAGCGCGTCGAGGTTCTGCGCAACGCTCAGGCCGGTCATCGCTTCCGGCACCTCGAAGATCGGCCGCTCGACGACCCAGCCCGGCAACGCGATCGCGAGGTCGATCTCGCGATCGGTGAGACTCGTCCAGTCGAGCGACGCGGCCTGCGTCTGCTCGAACAGGCGATCGCGCTGCGCGACGCTGATCCGCCGCGCGTCGTAGCCGACCCGTGCGAGCCGGCTCCCGTGCGCGACCAGCCAGTCGGCCATCGCCTGCCAGATCGTCACGTTCATCCCGAGCTTCTCGATGCGCACGCGCGCCGGATCGCACTGCTGCTCGGCCTGCAGGTGATAACGACCGTCGACGAACAGCACGAATGGCGGCATGCCGAGCGCCTGCGCGGTCGCCGCGCTCAGGAAGATCCCGCAGCCGGCCGAACCGTCGAAGCCCGACAGCGCATAACGCGGGTTGTTGCTGCGCGGCAGGTACTCGGTCACGTATTCGTCCTGCGACGTGACCAGTACCGCGTCGAGCCGCGCGGCGTCGAGCAGGCGCGACAGGCCCGCCTGCGTGTCGACGACGGACGCGTCGTACGGGGGAAGGCCGGAGAAGCTGTATTTCAGTCGATCGATCATCGGAAGCCCGTTATGCATTGTTGTCGGCGGCCGGCGGTGACGCGGCGGGGTACAGGCCCAAAGCAGGCTTGAAGCAGGCCTGACGCGGCCCTGCGCCGCTGCACGGTCGACGCACGACCCGGCGCGGCACGACGCCGGGCCGCCGTACCGTCCCAGCGGCAGGCCCTTAAAAAAATTTTCGTCTCACTTAACTTTTTTTGATGCGCGCGACAGAATCTAGAGCACGCTGAAATCGAGGTCAAGCTGAAATTTTCGTAGGGCTAAAATCGGCATGACGCTTGCGGATCCCTGCACAGCGGGCGTTCGTCCGGCGGCACCGCGCGGTACAATGCGCCGGCATCGCCGCCCCGGCGGCCGTGCTTCGTGCGGTGCGCGGAATTCCCTGTCCGGCGACTGCACCGCCCGTCCGCCCGCCTCCCGATTCGTTGCCGCGAAAGAGATTCATGGATTCAGACATCATGCGTATCGGCCAGCGCATTCGCCGCCTGCGCCGGGAAGCGAAGAAGACGCTGCTGGAAGTCGCGACCGAAGCGAAACTGTCGGTCGGGTTCCTGTCCCAGGTCGAGCGCCATCTCACGGGCATCTCGCTGTCGTCGCTCGTCAACGTCGCGAAGGCGCTCGACGTGCCGCTCGGCGCGCTGATCGACCAGCCGCGCCAGGCGCAGCCCGATTCGCACGAGGGCAGCCGCAAGGCGTACGCGCTCGACGCCACGTCGCAATGGTACGAACGCCTGTCCACCACGTTCGACGGCAGCCAGATCAACGCGCTCAAGGTGCGGATGATGGAAGGCTACCGCTCGGAATGGGTGGCGCACGGCGGCGACGAATTCGTGTACGTGCTGGCCGGCCGGATCTGCTTCACGATCGGCAGGAAGAACTACCCGCTGTCGCCCGGCGACTCGCTGCACTTCGATGCGCGCAAGCGGCATCGGGTCGCCAACGTGGGCGACGGGCCGGCCGAGGTGATCGCGGTCGGCACGCTGCCGCTGTTCGACGACCGTCGCGCCGGGTTCGTGTCCGCGACGATGGACACCGCGAAACCGGCCCCCGTCGCGCGCGCCGCGGCGGGCGAACCGCGCACGGGCCGCCGCGGGCCGGCGCCCGAACGGGCGGATCGCGATCGTGCCGCCGGCACCGTGAAAAAGGACAAGAAGGCGGCAGCCAAGCCGCGCGCGGCCGCCGGCAAACGCGTGGCGGCAGCCAAGCCGGCACGCAAGAAGAAGCCGTAACGGCTTTGCAGGCGCGCGACGCGCGCCCTTCCCGCCGCCGTTATTCGCCGATCTCGAGCGCCTGCGCGACGGCCTCGATCCGCGCGCGATGCACGGCTTCCCGGATCTTCTCCGTGTCGTTGCCGATGCCGCGCGCGATCGCGCCGGCGTCGACGCTGCGCGCGGCCGCGAGCGCGACGCGCAGCCGCTCGGCCTGCGGATACGGCTGCGTATCGAGCCCGAGCCGCCCGCGCGCATCCGATTCACACGCCTGCAGCATCTCGGCGAAACGCGCCGGCTTGCGCAGCGCGTCGCTGCGCTCGAACAGCCGCACCAGCGCGGCCGCGCCCATCTCCATCACGCGATGCAGGTTGCCGTGCTCGCGCGCGACCACGAGCGCGAGATCGCGGCATTCGTTCGGCACGCGCAGCCGTTCGCACAACGGCTTGAGCAGGTCGACGCTGCGCCCCTCGTGGCCGATATGGCGCGGCAGCACGTCGGCAGGCGTCGTCGCCTTGCCGAGATCGTGCGTGAGCGCCGCGAAGCGCACCGGCAGCGAATAACCCTGCTTCGCCGCATGGTCGACGACCATCATCACGTGCACGCCGGTGTCGACCTCCGGGTGGTAGTCGGCGCGCTGCGGCACGCCCCACAGCGCATCGACTTCGGGCAGGATGCGCGCGAGCGCGCCGCACTCGCGCAGCACCGCGAACATCCGCGACGGTTTCACCTCCATGAGCCCGCGCGCGATTTCCTGCCAGACGCGTTCGGGCACGAGCGCATCGACCTCGCCCGCGTCGACCATCCGCCGCATCAGCGCGAGCGTTTCGTCCGCGACCGTGAAGTCCGCGAACCGCGCGGCAAAGCGCGCGATGCGCAGGATCCGCACCGGATCCTCGACGAACGCATCGCTCACATGGCGGAACACGCGCGCGCGCAGGTCGGCCTGCCCGTCGAACGGGTCGATCACGGGCCCGACCAGCTCGCCCTCCGGGCTCACCTCGCGCGCCATCGCGTTGATCGTCAGGTCGCGCCGCGCGAGATCCTCGTCGAGCGTCACATCCGGCGCGTAATGAAACTGGAAGCCGTGATAACCGGCCGCCGTCTTGCGCTCGGTGCGCGCGAGCGCGTACTCCTCCTGCGTCCGCGGATGCAGGAAGACCGGGAAATCCTTGCCCACCGGCCGGAAACCCTGCGCGGCCATCTGCTCGGGGGTCGCGCCTACCACCACGTAGTCGCGGTCCTGCACGGGCACGCCGAGCAATTCGTCGCGGATCGCACCGCCTACAGCGTAGATGTTCATGGCTGCGGTTCGAATTCGGCGATCACGTTCGTTTCACGGCGCGCGGCGTCGATCCAGCGCTGGACGGCCGGCAGCGCCGTCACGCGGGCCGCATAACCGGCCGCGTCCGGCGACAGGCCCGGCGCGTACGTGTTGAAGCGCATCACGACGGGCGCGTACATCGCATCGGCAATCCCGAATTCGCCGAACAGGAACGGCCCGCCCGACGCCTCGAGGCACGCGCTCCACAACGCGTCGATGCGCGCGACGTCGGCGAGCGCATCGGGCGTCGCGCCGCGCCCCGGCATCGATGCACGCACGTTCATGCCCATCTGCGTGCGCAGCGCCGCGAAGCCCGCATGCATCTCGGCCGCGACGCAGCGCGCATGCGCGCGCTCGAGCGGATCGGCCGGCCACATCGGAAACTGCGGATAGCGTTCGGCGAGCGTCTCGGCGATCGCGAGCGAATCCCAGATCGCGACGCCGTGGTCGTCGATCAGGCACGGCACCTTGCCGGACGGCGAATACTCGAGGATGCGTGCGGCCGTGTCGTCGTGGCGCAGCTCGATCGCGATCTCGTCGAACGGGATGCCGAAATGCGCGAGCAGCAGCCACGGACGCATCGACCACGACGAGTAGTTCTTGTCTCCAATGACGAGTTTCATGACGGTGTTCCGGAAAACGAGAAGGTGAAAAGGACGAAGCCGAACGAAGGCACCCGGGCCGGCCTAGCGGCGCGAGCGGAACCAGTCGAACCGGGACCGCTGCGCGGCCTGGCCGAGATACGCGGGCGCGATGCTTTCGAGACTCGCGGGCGAGATCCCGAGCTCCGGCGCGAGCGGCCCCGACAGCACGTTCGGCACCGACATCGTCGCGAGATTGTCGCGCGTGAGCACGGGCTCGCCGGGCAGGCATTCGAACACGCTCGCCTGCAGCCGCGCGAGCGCGTCGGGCAGCCGCACGATGCGTGCCTGCCGGCCGACCAGCGTGCCGCAATAGCGCACCAGCTGCTCGAGCGTGTAGACGGTCGGGCCGCCGAGTTCGTAGGTCTTGCCGTGCGCGGCCGCGAGATCCAGCGTGTTGACGAACGCACGCACGACATCGCCGACGAACACGGGCTGGAAGCGCGCGTCGGGCATCGCGAGCGGCAGCACGGGCATCGTGCGCTGCAGGTTCGCGAACGTGTTGAGGAACGCATCGCCGGGGCCGAACACGACCGACGGGCGGAAGATCGTCAGCGCGAGCGAATCGGTCGCCGCGATCGCATGCAGCGCGGCCTCGCCGTCGCCCTTCGAGCGCTGGTACATGCTCGCGCCATGCGAATCGGCGCCGAGCGCGCTCATGTGCAGCACGCGCTGCACGCCCACCTCGGTGCAGGCGGTCGCGAGCGCGGCCGGCAGCGTGACGTGCGCGCGCTCGAAGCCGGGCCCGTACGGGGTACCGCGGCCGCCGTGCAGCACGCCGACGAGGTTGATCGCCGCGTGCGCACCGGCGACGAAGCGCGCGAGCGTGCGCGTGTCGAGCGCTTCGAGCTCGACGATTTCGACCGGCAGCATCTGCAGGTGGCGCGCGTGGTCGCGCCGGCGCGTGCCGATCCGTACCTGCTTGCCGGCGTCGATCAGCGCATTGACGAGCCGGCTGCCGATGAAGCCGGTGCCGCCCAGCAGCGCGACGGTCTGGCGATCCATGGTCGGGACCTCTAAGGGGCTGTTCACGCTAATAACGGGCTTGCGCTGGCCCCCAGAAGGGCCGAGCGCAAGGATTGCGACGAAACGAATACTCGACGTATTCGCGAGGAGCATGACGCGGCGATCGGCCCTTCCGGGGGTCAGCCCCACGCATGATTTTTTTCCAAACAGGCGAACGTGCCTTGCCGGCCGCATTGCGGCCGGCAAGGCACGTTCGCAAGCCCGTTATTAGCGTGAACAGCCCCTTGAACACTGCCGCGTCTCGCGCGGCAGTGTGAAGAGTGCGGATCAGGGCGAGATCATGCCCAGACGCTTCTTCAACGACTGTGGTTTGCCCTCGAAGAGCGCCGCGTAATAAACGGTGTTCGACAGCACGTTCTTCACGTAGTCGCGCGTCTCGTTGAACGGAATCGTTTCTGCGAAGATCGCGCCTTCGACCGGCTGCGTCAACACCTGGCGCCACTGGCGCGGCCGGCCCGGGCCCGCGTTGTAGCCGGCCGTGGCGAGCACCGGCGAGCTGTCGAAGTTGTTGTAGATGTCCGCCAGATACCAGGTGCCGAGCTGGATGTTGGTATCGATGTCGTGCATCTGCGTGCGCGAGATCGTGCCGAGGCCGAGCTTCTTCGCGACCATCTGCGCGGTGGCCGGCATCAGCTGCATCAGGCCGCCCGCGCCCACCGACGAACGCGCGCTCGTGATGAAGCGCGACTCCTGGCGGATCAGGCCGTACGCCCATTCGGTGTCGAGGCCCGTCGACTGCGCGTAGCGCTCGACGATGTTGCGGTACGGCGACGGGTAGCGCAGCGTGAAATCGTGCTCGGCTTTCGTGCGGTCGGCCGTGTTGACCGTGCGGTCGAGCAGGTCGACGCGCTTGCCGTACTCGGCGGCCGCGAGCAGCTGGCGATCGGTCATCCCGCGCAGCGGCCAGTTCCATTCGCGGTTGCCCTCGAGGCGCAGGTTCAGCGCGTAGAAACGCTGCGCGAGCGCGAAGCCCGGAATCTTGCCCATCGCGTCGATCTCGGCGTCGCTCACCTTCGTGCGCGGCGGGATCGTCGTGCGCTGGCCGAGCTCTTCACCGGCGAGCTGCCCGTAGAAGTTGTACTGCCCGGCGACCTGCTCGAATTCCTGGTTCGCCTGCAGCGTGTCGCCGCTCTGCTTGAGCGCGCGCGCATGCCAGTAGATCCAGGCCGGATCGTCGCGCAGCGACGGCGGCATCTGCTCGATCGACCAGCGCACCATCGGCCAGTTGCCGGCGAGCAGCGCGGCGCGCGTGCGCCATTCGTAGCCCGGGTTCGACAGCGGCGCATTCGCGGATTTCGCATACCAGACCGACGCGAGCGGCGAGCGCTTGATCGCGCCCTGGTAGCCGATCGCGCCCCACGCGATCGCCTGCTCCTGTTTGGTCAGCGAAGGCGCGACCGTCGTGAGCATGCCGGCGGCCGCGTCCGGATCGTTGCGCGCCATGCGGCCGAGCGCGATCAGCGCAAGCTGGTGCGACGTCGCGTCGGGGCCGACGCCGCGCGCGAGGTACAGCGGCGGCGCGCTCGTCGCCTGGTCGAAGCCGACCGGACGCGCGCCGAGCGCGTCGACGATCTTGCCGCCGAGCGTCGTGTAGTTCTGCTCGTACGCGAGGCGCGCCTGCTGCCATACGTCGTCGCTCGTGAACTGCTGGTTGACCGTGAGCGCGGTGATCAGGTCGACGCATGCGTCGCCGTAATTCTTCGGCTCGACGAGCAGCGCGCGTGCCGCATCGGCGACGTTCTCGCCGCGCGCCGCGCGCGATTCGAGCGCATAACACTTGACCTGCGTGTCGTCGTCGAGCACGAAGCGCTTGTATTGATCGTCGAAGTTGCGCCAGTCGTGGCGCGCGCCGAGCACGAGCAGGTAGTCGTTGCGCAGGCGGTCGGCGATCGCCTGGCCGTCGTAGCGCTGCAGGAACGACTGCACGGGCGCGTCCGGCGCATCCACGCGCGCGCGGCCCGTCGAATCGAACAGCTGCGGCTTGATCTGGAAATACTCGACGTAGGACGGTACCGGATAGTTCGGAATCATCGACGCGAGCTGCGCGGCTTTCGCGGCGTCGTTGCGGCGCGCGGCTTCACGAAGCTGCACGAAGGTCTGGTCGTCCCCGGAGACCGTATCGTCGTTCGGTGCGGCGCACGCGGCCGTGCCCGCGACGAGCGCGGTGGCCGAAAGCGTCAGCGCGACCGCGCGATATACTCGGAAAAGGCTGTTCGACATCGTTTTGAATGGAGCACGAAGTGAGCGAAAGCATAGCACGCAACCCTGTGCCGAACCCGAAGGTTGCGCTACGCAAAACGCTGTCCGGCGCGCGTCGCGACGCCGCGTCGCAACCCGCCGCGAACGCCGCGCTCGACGCGCGGCTGCGCACGCTGCTCGAGCGGCTCGCGCCGCGCACGGTCGGGTTCTACTGGCCGCTGCCGGGCGAATTCGACGCGCGCGATGCGGTGCTCGCCTGGTGCGCGGCCGGTGCCGGCCGGCGCGCCGCGCTGCCCGTGATCGGCGAGCGGCACACGCCGCTCGAGTTCCATGCATGGGACACGCATACGCCGATGCGCGAAGGCCATCACCGGATTCCGGAACCGGCGTCGGGAATCGTCGTCGTGCCCGACCTGTTGCTGATTCCCTGTGTGGGATTCGATCCGCAGCGCTACCGGCTCGGCTACGGCGGCGGCTATTACGACCGCACGCTCGCCGCGTGGCCGGGCAGCCAGCCGCCCGTGACGGTCGGCATCGCCTATGAAGCGTGCCGCGTCGACGCACTGCCGGCCGAAGCGCACGATCTCGCGCTGCGCTGGATCGTGACCGACGGCGCGCTCTACCCGGCCGCCGGATAATGCGGCGGGCGGCGCGGCGTCCGTCGTCGCACGCCCGTCAGCGCATTGCCGCGCGCCACCGCCGGCGCAACCCCGGCCCGACCCCGGTCCAACCGCTTACAGCGACGCCGCCGCGCGCGCGGCCGTGTCGTACAGCCCCGAAGCGTTGCGCAGCAACTGCGCCGCGTCGCCGATCTGCTCGTTGGTGAGCCCGCTGTCCTTCAGCGTCTCGATCAGGCAGTGCTCGCGCACCTCGCGGTACTTCAGGCACAGGTCGCGGCCCGCGTCGGTCGCGAAGAAGAACACTTCCTTGCCGTTCTTCTCGCTCTTCACATAGCCGCGGGCGATCAGTTTTTTCAGCGCATAGGTCGCGACGTGCGTATCCTCGATATTGAGCACGAAGCAGATGTCGGCGAGCTTCTTCTTGCGTTCACGGTGGCTGACGTGATGCAGCAGCGACACCTCGACCGCCGTCATGTCCTTCGCGCCGGCCGCCGACATGCAGCGCACCATCCACCGGTTGAACGCGTTGCCTGCCATGATGAGCCCGTATTCGAGCTCCGACAGCTCCGCGCTCGAATCGGAAACGAGGTGTTCGGATGACACGATCTTGGTCGCAGGACGCTTCATGTAAAGACGGAGCAAGCCGGATGACAGGGTGTGCCGAGTGTACGCCAGAAGCCCGGACATCCGGGCTAGGCGAAAACGCTTATTGGGAAGTTGTCGATATTTTATTGACAATGTGCGCTAACATTGCCGTCCGAACCGTGCCAGTCCGATGACGCAACCCCGCATTTATCCGCTCGGCGATGCCGCCCTCGTCTGCGAGGTGCCGCCGCCCGCCACGCTCGATTGCCAGCGCCGCGTCTGGGCCGTTGCCGAGGTCGCGCGCGCGTGGCCCGACGTGGTCGACGTCGTGCCCGGCATGAACAACCTGACGATCGTGTTCGACGCGCTCGCCACGACGGCCGGGGCGCTCACGCCGGCGCTGCGCGACGCGTGGGAGACGGCCGACGTCGAGCATGCGGACGGTCGCGAGGTCGAAATCCCGGTCGAGTACGGCGGCGCCGCCGGCCCCGACCTGGCGGCCGTCGCCGCCCATACCGGCCTGTCGGCCGACGAGGTCGTCGCGCGCCACGCAGCCGGCGCCTACGTCGTGTTCTTCGTCGGCTTCCAGCCGGGCTTCGCGTATCTCGGCGGGCTCGATGCCGCGCTGCACACGCCGCGCCGCGCGGCGCCGCGCCTCGAAGTGCCGGCCGGCTCGGTCGGCATCGGCGGCGCACAGACAGGCATCTACCCGGCCACGTCTCCCGGCGGCTGGCAACTGATCGGCCGCACGTCGCACGTGCTGTTCGATCCGGCGCGGCCGCAGCCGACGCTGCTGCTGCCCGGCGACCGCGTGCGCTTCACCATTGCGGGAGTCGACGCGCGATGACCCAGAGCAACGCACCGGGCACCATCGAGGTGGTGCGGGCCGGCCCGCTGTCCACCGTGCAGGATCTCGGCCGCCGCGGCACGCGCCATCTCGGCGTCGCGCAGGGCGGCGCGCTCGACAGCCTCGCGCTCGAGGTCGGCAACCGGCTGGTCGGCAACCGTCCCGACGCGGCGGCCGTCGAAATCACGATCGGCCCGGCCGCCTTCCGCTTCACGCGCGCGACCCGCATCGCGATCACCGGCACCGAGTTCGGCGCCACGCTCGACGGCCGGCGCGTATATTCGTGGTGGAGCCTGCCGGTCGAGGCCGGGCAGACGCTCGTGCTGCCGGCCGCGAAACGCGGGATGCGCGGCTACCTGTGCATCGCCGGCGGCATCGACGTGCTGCCGATGCTCGGCTCGCGCAGCACCGATCTCGCGTCGCGCTTCGGCGGCCTCGGCGGCCGCGCGCTGCGCGACGGCGATCGCCTCCCGGTCGGCGTGCTTCCGGCCGGGATGGGCTGCCTCGCGGCCGATGCGCCCGAATTCGGGGTAAAGGCGCCGGCGTGGTGCGCGTTCGCGCGCGTCGACGAGCCGCCGCGCCGCCACCGCCCCGCGCACGCGCCGTGGGCGATGCCCGTGCGCGTGCTGCCGGGCCCCGACTACGCGTCGTTCGCCGCCGATGCACAGCAGGCGTTCTGGGACGAGGAATGGCTCGTCACGGCGAACAGCAACCGCATGGGCTATCGGCTTGCGGGCGTCGAACTCGTGCGCGAGCGGCCGGCCGAGCTGCTGTCGCATGCGGTGCTGCCCGGCACGATCCAGGTGCCGCCGAACGGCCAGCCGATCGTGCTGATGCACGACGCGCAGACCACCGGCGGCTACCCGAAGATCGGCACGGTGATCCGTGCGGACCTGTGGAAACTCGCGCAGGCGCGGCTCAACCTGCCGGTCCGCTTCGTGCGCACGACACCCGACGCCGCGCGCGCCGCCCTGGCCGCAGAACGTGCCTATCTGCGGCAGATCGACGTGGCGATCGACATGCGCGAGGAAGCGCGCCGCCGCGCCCAGTCGCGCGCGGCATGACAATGGCGGTAGCAGTACCGAAGGCAGTAGCAGCAAGGACGGGCCACGCAATCAGTGGACGAGGAACACCATGGAAATCGATCTGAATGCCGATCTCGGCGAAGGCTGCGGTTCGGACGAGGCGCTGCTCGACCTCGTCACGTCCGCGAACATCGCATGCGGGTGGCATGCGGGCGGCGCGAACGCGATGCGCGACTGCGTGCGCTGGGCCGTGCAGAAAGGCGTGGCGATCGGCGCGCATCCGAGCTTTCACGATCCGGAGAATTTCGGCCGCAAGGAAATGCAGCTGCCGGCCGGCGACATCTACGCGGGCGTGCTGTACCAGCTCGGCGCGCTGTCGGCGATCGCGCAGGCCGAGGGCGGGCGCATCGCGCACGTGAAACCGCACGGCGCGCTGTACAACCAGGCCGCACGCGACCCGATGATCGCCGATGCGGTGGTGTCCGCGATCCGCGATTTCGATCCGTCGCTCGCGGTCTTCGGGCTCGCGAACAGCGTGTTCGTCGCCGCCGCGCGGCACGCGGGGCTCGCCGCGGTGGAGGAAGTGTTCGCCGATCGCGGCTACCGCGCGGACGGCTCGCTCGTGCCGCGCAACCAGCCCGGCGCGCTGATCGACGACGAAGACACGATGATCGCGCGCACGCTCGACATGGTGCGCAGCCGTCAGGTGCGTGCGATCGGCGGCGAGTGGGTGATGCTCAATGCGCAGACCGTCTGCCTGCACGGCGACGGGCCGCATGCGCTGGTATTCGCGAAACGGATTCGCGCCGCGCTCGAGGCGGTGGGCGTCGACGTCGTCGCGCCCGGCATGCTGCAGGCCGACGAACGCACGTGACCCGGCCGGCTGCCTGATCCGTCGCACAAAAGAAAAAAGCGCCCTCGTGGCGCTTTTCCGTTGGCGCAATCGCTGCGGCTTCGCCGTCTGTCGATTCGCCCCCCGAAACCGTCTTTCGACGGTGACCGGAAAAATCTTCCGGATTAAAAAACGTCCGCCGCGGCCCGATCACTGCATTCCCCGGTCAGACGACGGAACGTTGCTTTATCTGCAAGTCGGCCTGCATGCATGTTTTGTACGACGATGATTGGCCCCGCCGTGCATGCAGACACTCCGCGGCCGGCACGTGCTTCACGTGCCGGCAACGCTAACCCCGCGCTTATTTCTGCTACCCCGTAGAACTTATCTATTCTTTTCATTTTTTCAACTTGTGGGGTGAAGAATAGATATTGGCGGAACGGGATGTCAATCGTTTTAAACGCTATTTTCCGACGATTCAAGGGTTTTCCTTATCGATTGCCGCCCACGCGCACGCGTTTCGCCGCGGGTGCGCGAGGCCAATCAAACAGGGGAAGATCGGTGCGGGCCGTCGGGCGCGATCAGTTCGCGTCGACCCGGTATCCTTGCTGGCGCAACAATTCGAGCACGCCGCGCGGGCCGCCCAGATGCAGCGCGCCGATCGCGACGAACAGCGGCCGGTTCGGTGCGGCGATTGCCGTCATCCGTGCAACGAAGCGGCGGTTGCGCTCGTACACGATCTTGTTGTCGATCGACGCCGACAACACCTTCGAACGCGCGAGCCGTTCGCTCTTCGCGACGGCCCACGCCGAGATCGCATCGGCGTCGCCAATTCGCCACAGTCGGTGCAGCGCCTTGATGTCGTCGGCGTTCTGTGCGGGCGTCTGCACCATGTCCTGCGCGAGCATCTCGCGCTGCTCGGCGAGCGTCAGCCCGGTGAACGCGCGCATCTGTTCGGCGAGCGTCTCGAGCCCGATCACGCGGCCGCCCTTCTTCTTCAGGAACACGTTCTGCAACTGCGCCTCGGTGCCGTACTCGGTCTGCAGGCCGGCCGACAGCGAATCGTAGGTCTCGACGACGAGCGCCGCGAGCCACGGCCGCATCTTGCGGATCTCGGCGAGCGCGGCCGGGTTGCCGCGCAGGCGCGCCGCGAGCCGCTGCCACAGCGGATCCGGCAGCAGGCGCTGCAGGCACGGGTAGCGGCATACGCCGTACTTCGACACGTCGTCCTGGGATTCGAGCAGGTCGTCGGGCGACAGCTCGAGCGCGAGCGTCGGCGACGCGGCAAGCGCCGCGAGGATGCGCGGCCGGAACGGCTGCGCGCTCGGGTAATCGGACGGATCGCCCGTGTGCAGCGTGCCGAGCACGTAGAGCGTGACACGCCCCTTGGTCGCGACGTAGAACGGCATGCGCGCGGGCTGCACGCGCACCGCGCCGCTCGCGACCGTGCCGTTCGACACGGCGGGTGCGTGAAAGCCCGGCAGGCTCATGCCGGGCGGCGGGACTTGCGACGGATGGATCGGTGAGGTGGCCGGCGCGCGCCCTTCGGCGCGCGCGGATTCGACGGGAACCACGAGGCTGGCCGCCACGCACGCGCCGGCCAGCGCGGCGCCCGTGACGGTACGCACGCCCCAGCGCCGCGCGTAGCGGTACGCGCGCATCACGCGCGCGCCGCCTGCCCCCGCACGGCGCACGCCGGACGCGCGCGCCGCCAACGCTTCAGGCATTCGCCTCCCCTACCTCCTCGGCCCGATGGCAGGCCACGCGCCGGCCGTCGACCTCGCGCAGCTGCGGCTCCTCCGCACGGCAGCGCTCGACCGCATACGGGCAGCGCTGGTGGAACGCGCAGCCCGACGGCGGATTGAGCGGCGACGGCAGTTCGCCCTGCAGCTTGATCTGCACGCGGCGGTCTTCCTCGAAGATCGCCGGCGTCGCCGACATCAGCGCGCGCGTGTACGGATGGCGCGGCCGCGCGTAGATCGTCGCCTTGTCGCCGAGCTCGGCGACGCTGCCGAAGTACATCACCATCACGTCGTCCGCGACGTGCTCGACCACCGACAGGTTGTGCGAGATGAACACGTAGCTCGTCTTGAACTGCTCCTGCAGATCCATGAACAGGTTCAGGATCTGCGCCTGGATCGACACGTCGAGCGCGGACACCGGCTCGTCGGCGACGACGATGCGCGGATCGAGGATCATCGCGCGCGCGATCGCGACACGCTGGCGCTGGCCGCCCGAGAACATGTGCGGATAGCGCTTCGCGTGTTCGGGCCGCAGGCCGACCGTGCGCATGATCTGCGCGATGCGCTGCGCGCGCTCGGCGGCCGTCAGGTTCGCGTTGATCTCGAGCGGCTCGGAGAGCGTCTGCTCGACGGTCTTGCGCGGGTTCAGCGACGCGAACGGGTTCTGGAACACCATCTGCACGCGGCGGCGCAGGTCGGCGACCGTCTCGCGGTTCGCGCCGGCGACGTCCTTGCCGTCGATCGTCAGGTGGCCCGCGGTGGGCGTCTCGATCATCGTGAGCTGGCGCGCGAGCGTGGATTTTCCGCAGCCCGATTCGCCGACGACGGCGAGCGTCTTGCCGCGCTTCAGCGAGAACGACACGCCGTTCAGCGCCTTCACCGTACCCTGCCCGAACATCCCGCGTTTCACCGAATAGTGTTTCGCGAGGCCGTCGGCCACCAGCACGGCTTCCTCGTCGTGCGGCGTGGCACGCGTCTGATTGACTGCATTCATCGTGCACCTCCCGTCAGGTCGAGGTTGGAAACATTGAGCGGCTTGATGCAGCGCGCACGCATCGCATCGTTGGCCGGCACCAGCGTATCGAGCGCCGGCCGCGCCTTGCGGCAATCATCGACGACGTACTTGCAGCGCGGCGCGAACAGGCACCCGGACGGGCGATCATCGCGGCCCGGCACCATGCCCGGCAATGCGGCAAGGCGACGCGCCCCCTTATTGTGCTCGGGAATCGCGGCGAGCAGCGCTTCGGTGTACGGATGATGCGGCGCGCGGAAGATGTCGGGCACGCGATTGGTCTCGATGACCTCGCCCGCGTACATCACCGCGACACGCTGCGCGACTTCCGACACCACGGCCAGGTCGTGCGAGATCAGCACGAGCGCCATCCCGCGCTCCTTCTGCAGCTTCACGAGCAGGTCCATGATCTGCGCCTGGATCGTCACGTCGAGCGCGGTGGTCGGCTCGTCGGCGATCAGCAGCTTCGGGTTGCACGCGACGGCCATCGCGATCATCACGCGCTGGTTCATCCCGCCCGACATCTGGTGCGGGAACGACGCGATGCGGTTCTTCGCATCGGGAATGCCGACCTGGTCGAGCAGTTCGAGCGCGCGCCGGTGCAGCGCGTCGCCGCGCAGCCCTTCGTGCAGCTTCAGCACTTCCTTGATCTGGTAACCGACGGTGTAGCTCGGGTTCAGGCTCGTCAGCGCATCCTGGAACACCATCGCGATGTCCTTGCCGACGATCTTGCGGCGCGCTTTCGGCGATGCCTTCAGCAGGTCCACGCCGTTGAACGTGACCTCGTCGGCCGTCACCTTGCCGGGTGCGTCGATCAGGCCCATCAGCGCCATCATCGTCACGCTCTTGCCCGAGCCCGATTCGCCGACGACGCCCACCACCTCGCCCGGCGCGATCGACAGGTTGATCCGGTCGACGGCGGGCAGGCCGTTGAAGTTCACCGCGAGATTGCGGATGGTCAGTAGGTTCTCGCTCATGTCATGCCATCCGCTTCAGTTTGGGATCGAGCGCGTCGCGCAGCCCGTCGCCGAGCAGGTTGATCGCGAGCACCGAAATCAGGATCGACAGGCCGGGCATCGTCACGATCCACCATGCGTTGTCGATGTAGTCGCGCGCGGACGCGAGCATCGCGCCCCACTCGGCGGTCGGCGGCTGCACGCCGAGGCCGAGGAAGCCGAGCGCGGCCGCGTCGAGGATCGCCGACGAGAAGCCGAGCGTCGCCTGCACGATCAGCGGCGCCGTGCAGTTGGGCAGCACCTGCGAGAACATCAGGCGCAGCGTGCCGGCACCGGCCACGCGCGACGCCGTCACGTACTCCTTCTGCAGTTCGCCGAGCGCCGACGCACGCGTGAGACGCACATAGGCCGGCAGCGCGACGATCGCGATCGCGAACATCGTGTTGGTGAGGCCCGGGCCGATGATCGCGACGACCGCGACCGCGAGCAGCAGCGACGGCAGCGCGAGCAGCACGTCCATGATGCGCATCACGGGCGTGTCGGCCCACTTCTGGAAGAACGCGGCGACGAGCCCGAGCACGATGCCGGGGATCAGCGCGAGCACGACCGACACGAAGCCGATCCAGAACGACATCCGTGCGCCGAACATCAGGCGCGACAGGATGTCGCGGCCCGCTTCGTCGGTGCCGAGGATGAATTGCCAGTTGCCGCCCGCGAGCCATGCGGGCGGAATCTTCACGTAGTCGCGGTATTGCTCGACCGGGCTGTGCGGCGCGAGCACCGGTGCGAGCAGCGCGACCAGGATCAGCACGATCACGACGATCCCGGCGCCGACGGCGCCGCGGTTGCGCGAGAAGTTGGCCCAGAACTCGCGCAGCGCGAGCGCACGGCCGCCGGCCGGCGCGGATTCGCTCGGCAAGGTGTTTTGCAGATTGCTCATGGAATTACCTCGTGTGGCGGATGCGCGGATTCAGCACGCCGTACAGCAGGTCGACGACCAGGTTCACGACGATCACGAGCGTCGCGATCAGCAGGATGCCGCCCTGGACGACCGGATAGTCGCGACGGCCGATCGCATCGATCAGCCACTTGCCGACACCGGGCCACGAAAAGAGCGTCTCGGTCAGCACGGCGCCCGCGAGCAGCGTGCCGATCTGCAGGCCGATCACGGTGACGACCGGGATCAGCGCATTGCGCAGCGCATGCACGACGACCACGCGCGCGGGCGACAGCCCCTTCGCGCGTGCGGTGCGGATGTAGTCCTCGCGCAGCACTTCGAGCATCGACGAGCGCGTCATCCGTGCGATCACCGCGAGCGGGATCGTGCCGAGCACGATCGCGGGCAGGATCAGGTGGCTGACCGCCGACTTGAACGAGCCTTCGTCCGGCGCGAGCAGCGCGTCGATCAGCATGAAGCCCGTCGGATGGGGGAAGTCGTATTCGACGGCGATGCGCCCCGACACGGGCGTCCAGCCGAGGTATGACGAAAACACCATGATGAGGATCAGCCCCCACCAGAAGATCGGCATCGAGTAGCCGGTGAGCGCGGTGCCCATCACGCCGTGATCGACGACCGAGCCGCGCCGCAGCGCGGCGATCACGCCGGCCGGCAGGCCGACCGCGAGCGCGAACACGAGCGCGCACAGCGACAGTTCGACGGTCGCCGGGAAGCGCGCGAAGAACTCGCCCGCGACGCTCGTGTTGGTGATGATCGACGTGCCGAGGTCGCCATGCAGCGCCCGGCCGATGTAGTGGAGGTACTGCATGGGCAGCGGCTGGTCGAGCCCGAGGCGTTTCATCGCCTCCGCATGCATCGCGGGATCGACGCCGCGCTCGCCCATCATCACTTCGATGGGGTCGCCCGGTATCAGGTGAATCAGCGCAAACGCCAGGATGGTGATGCCGATGAAGGTCGGGATCACCATCCCCACGCGGCGCAACACGAATGTGAACATGATGCGTCTCGTATTTTCTTGTGGGAAATGTGCGACCGGCGACGGGAAGCTTTTGGCCTCCCGCCGCCGGATGAATTAGCCGGTCTTCGCGACAGCTTACGACAGGCGTATTACTTCACGCCAACACCGTCGAAACGGGCGTAGCCGAGCGGCTCGATACGCATGTCGACCACGTTCTTGCGCACCGGCTGGTAGACCGTCGAGTTCGCGATCGGCGAGAACGGGAGCTGTTGCGCGAAGATCTGCTGGGCCTGCGTGTAGAGCTTCGTCCGCGCGTCCTGGCCCGTCGTCGTGCGGCCCTTCTGGACCAGCTCGTCGAACGGCTTGTAGCACCAGTGCGAGAAGTTGTTGCCCTTGATCGCTTCGCAGCCGAGCAGCGTGCCGAGCCAGTTGTCCGGGTCGCCGTTGTCGCCCGTCCAGCCGATCAGCATCGTGTCCTGCTCGCCCGAGTGCGCGCGCTTGATGTACTCGCCCCACTCGTACGTGACGATCTTCGCCTTCACGCCGATCTTCGCCCAGTCGGCCTGGATCATCTCCGCCATCAGGCGGGCGTTCGGGTTGTACGCGCGCTGCACGGGCATCGCCCACAGCGTGATCTCGAAGCCGTTCGCATAGCCGGCCTTCGCCAGCAGCGCCTTCGCCTTCGCGGTGTCGTACGCGGCCATCTTCAGGTTCTTGTCGTACGACCATTGGGTCGGCGGCATCGGCGCGGAAGCCGCTTGGCCGGCACCCTGGTAGACGGATTCGAGGATCGCCTTCTTGTTGATCGCCATGTCGAGCGCCTGACGCACCTCGAGCTTGTCGACCGGCTTGTGCTCGACGTTGTACGCGAGGTAACCGAGGTTGAAGCCTGCCTGCGACGGCATGTCGACACCCGCATCGGCCTTCAGCGTCGCGATGTCGGCCGGACGCGGATAGCTCATCACCTGGCATTCGTTGCGCTTGATCTTCTGCACGCGCACGCCCGGGTCGGGCGTGATCGAGAAGATCAGCTTCGAGATCTTCACTTCGCCCTTCTTCCAGTAATCAGGATTGCCGTCGAACCGGATCGTCGCATCCTTCGTGTAGCTGCGGAAGATGAACGGGCCCGTGCCGACCGGCTTCTGGTTGATGTCGGCGGCCTTGCCGGCCTTCATCAGCTGGTCGCCGTATTCGGCCGACAGGATCGACGCGAATTCCATCGCCATGTTCTGGATGAACGGCGCATTCGGCTCGGCCAGCGTGAACTTCACGGTGTACGGATCGACCTTCTCGACCTTCGTGATCAGCTTGTCGAGGCCCATGTCGGTGAAGTACGGGAACGACACCGGGTACGCCTTGCGGAACGCCTGGTTCGGGTCGAGCATGCGCTGGAACGTGAACAGCACGTCGTCCGCGTTGAATTCGCGCGTCGGCTTGAAGAAGTCGGTCGTGTGGAACTTCACGCCGTGGCGCAGGTGGAACGTGTACACCTTGCCGTCGGGCGATACGTCCCATTTCTCGGCGAGGCCCGGCTCGACCTTCGTGCCGCCGCGCTCGAATTCGACGAGGCGGTTGTAGACGGTGAACGTGGCGGCGGTGAAATCGACGCCGGTCGTAAATTGCGCGGAATCGAAACCCGCCGGGCTGCCTTCTGAGCAGTAGACGAGCGTTTTGTTCGGAATCTGTGCGAATGCAGAACCCGCGACGCCGAGCGATGCCGCTGCCACGCCTGCAATGGCGGTAACACGCAGGGTGTGCAACAGACGGTTGTATTCCATGTTTCCTCCAGGTCTCCAGGTCGGAACCGGCCCGCCAGGGGCCGGCGTACGCGGATATTACTTGAGCTAACGATGTGGCAACAAGCTGGAGAAAAAACTCTTCTACATGACCGCGCGGGTTTGTGCCGATGTTTAGTGTGGGTAAAAAATGCGAAAACGCGCGCGAGCGACAATTTCGTTCATCTCGCGCAAGTTTCGTTCGGCAACTAAACAATTCGGGCGCGAACACGAAGGCTCGATACGCCGTTTCCGCGTGTTCCGCAGCACATCGTTGCGTTTTGCGAAACGATCCGATGACCGTCTTCAAATCGTCATGTCGTCATGCGGGTGCGTCGAGATCGGCGCTGCGCGCGGGCACGAACGCGACCGCGACGATCGACAGCGCGATCCCCGCCATCACGTAGTAAGTCGGCGCGAGCGGCGTGCCCGTGACCTTGATCAGCCACGTGACGATGAACTGCCCGAAACCGCCGAACAGCATCACCGCGACGTTGTACGCGATCGACAGCCCGGTCGAGCGCACGTTGGCCGGGAACAGTTCGGCGATCATCGCGCCGAACGGCCCGTAGTAGCCCGCGAGCGTGATCGACAGCACGACCTGCACCGCGATCAGCCGCGCGATGCTCGGCGCCGCGTCGAGCCACGCGAACAGCGGATACATCAGCGCGAGCGTCAGCACCAGCGACCACAGCGACAGCCCCTTGCGGCCGATGCGGTCCGACCACGCGCCCGCGACCGGCGACAGCACCATCAGCAGCAGGTTGCCGGCGATCACCGCGTAGAACGATTCCGCGTAGGGCAGCTTCAGCTGCTTCACCGCGAAGGTCGGCAGATAGCTGATCAGCACGTAGATCGTCACCGTCAGCGCGATCACCGAGCCGAGCCCGCACAGCACCTCGCGCGGGTGGCGCGTGAACACTTCGCCGAGCGTCGCGCGGCGCGCGTTCTGCTGCGCATGCAGGAACGCTTCGGAATCGGCGAGATGGCGGCGGATGTAGAAGCCGATCGGGCCGATCACGAGCCCGAGGATGAACGGCACGCGCCAGCCCCAGCTGCGCAGTGCATCGTGCGACAGCCCGCGCGTGACGGCCGCGCCGACGAGCGCGCCGATCAGCAGCGCGGCCGCCTGGCTCGCCATCTGCCAGCTGCCGTAGAAGCCGCGTTTCGAGAACGGCGCGGCCTCGATCAGCAGCGCCGTCGCGCTGCCGAATTCGCCGCCCGCGGAGAAGCCCTGCAGCAGGCGGCCCAGCACGATCAGGATCGGCCCGCCGATGCCGATCGCCGCATAGGGCGGCGCGACCGCGAGCAGGAAGATGCCGCCCGTCATCAACAGGATCACGAGGGACAGCGCGGCCTTGCGGCCGGCGCGATCCGCGTACAGCCCGAACACGATGCCGCCGATCGGGCGCATGAAGAACGCGACGCCGAACGTCGCCGTTGTCAGCAGCAGCGACGAATATTCGCTGGAGGTCGGGAAGAACAGCTCGGCGATCACGACCGTCATGAAGCCGAACACCGTGAAGTCGTACCACTCGAGCGCGTTGCCGATCACGGCGGCGAACACCGCGCGGCGGTTCAGCGCACGCTCGGGCCGGATCGTTTTCGTTGAATTCGCAATCGTCGCCATGCGTGCCTCGTCCTCGTCAGTACGCCGTGTCGGGCGGCGCGGCGCGCGGGGTGCCCGCGGCGCGCTGGTTTGCAGCGAGTGTAGAAAGCGACGGAACCGTTTTCAAGCAATAAAAAACGCCCGCCATCGTTCGACGGCGGGCGTTTTGCGGTTTTCGCCACAATGCGGCATCGCACGATGCCGCACGGGCCTCAACCCATCTTCGAGAAGGCGCTGCACCAGCCCTTCGCCGACACCTGCTTGCCGGGGAAGGCGCCGCACGGGCCCGAGGCCGAGCCCTTCTTGCCCTGGTACAGCATGCAGGCCGCGCAATCCTGGCCCGCTGCGTATTTCGGGTACTTCGTCTTGTCGACCTTCGTGGCATCGGCCTTGTAGCCGAGCGCCACGGCGGTCGGATCGGTTTCCGACAGCATCGGCGCATCGGCCAGCGCTTCGCGCGACAGCGCCAGCGCGGACACGGCACCAATGCTCGTAATCAGGAAACTCCGACGGGATGTTTTCATGGGGGACTCGCTCCAACGTTATCGGTTTGAAAGCTGTTCTGGCGACAGCCGTTCGACAGAATAACGCTCAAGCGAATAAATGTGCGCGCCGAAATTCCAGAGATAAGGAATTTCACAAGGCTGCCATGTGCCCGCAACCTGGCCGACACGCACACGCGACATGCCCGCTACACGCCCGCCACATCAGCGGTAAGCCGCCATGTCGCCCACGCGCTGCGCGAGCGCGAGCGACGCGGTGAGCCCCGGCGACTCGATGCCGAACAGGTTCACGAGCCCGCGCACGCCATGCTGCGCGGCGCCCTGCACGATGAAATCGGCCGGCGGCTCGCCCGGCCCCGCGAGCTTCGGCCGGATGCCCGCGTACGCCGGCTGCAGCGCATCGTCGGGCAAGCCCGGCCAGAACGCGCGGATCGACGCGTAAAACGCGGTCGCACGCGCCGGATCGACTTCGTAGCGCAGCGAATCGCACCACTCGACATCCGGGCCGAAGCGCGCCTGCCCGCCGAGATCGAGCGTCAGGTGCACGCCGAGCCCCGCGCGATCGGGCATCGGGTAGATCAGGTGCGAGAACGGCGCGCGGCCCGACAGGCTGAAGTAATTGCCGCGCGCGAGATAGAGCGGCGGCACCCAGCGCGGGTCGAGGCCGCGCGTGCGGCGCGCCAGCGCCTGCGCGCCGAGGCCCGCGCTGTTGATCACGCACGCGGCCTCGATCTCGGCGGGCGCGTCGCCGCCCGTGCGCACGACGAAGCGCCCGCCGCGCAGCACGTCGATCGATTCGACCGGGGATTTCAGCGCGCACACGGCGCCGTCGCGCTCGGCGTCGCCGAGCAGCGCGAGCATCAGCTGGTGGCTGTCGACGATGCCGGTGGACGGCGAGAACAGCGCCTCGACGCATTCGAGCGCGGGCTCGAGCGTCTGCGCCTCGGCACGCGTGAGCGGCATCAGGTCGAGCACGCCGTTTTCGGCCGCGCGCGCGGCGATCGCCTTCAACTGCTTCACCTGCGCGGCGCTCGTGGCGACGAGCAGCTTGCCGGCGCGCCGGTGCGGCACGTGATGCGTCTCGCAGAATTCGTACAGCAGGTCGCGCCCGTGCACGCACGACGTCGCCTTCAGCGACCCGCGCGGATAGTAGAGCCCCGCATGGATCACTTCGCTGTTGCGCGAGCTCGTACCCGTGCCGATCGCATCGGCGGCCTCGAGCACGAGCGTTTCACGCCCGCGCGCGGCCAGTTCGCGCGCAATCGCAAGACCGACGACGCCCGCGCCGATCACGACACAATCCATCTGCTCCATGACGTTTCGCGCCGTTAGCGCGTCGAGGGGAGAGAAGAGAATTGTACGTCCCGGTTCTCCCGCTTGCCGAAGGTCGCGCGCCGCGTCGCGACGACACGGTGCACGCCGCACGGCACGGCACGGCGCGCGTGCCGCCGCCGGGCACGCGCCGCCGGTTCAGAAGCCGATCGGCCGGCGCTTCGCGGCGCCCTCGTCGG
Source organism: Burkholderia cepacia ATCC 25416 (assembly GCF_001411495.1). Classification (NCBI taxonomy): domain Bacteria; kingdom Pseudomonadati; phylum Pseudomonadota; class Betaproteobacteria; order Burkholderiales; family Burkholderiaceae; genus Burkholderia; species Burkholderia cepacia. The sequence continues at coordinate 689,430 of NZ_CP012981.1, forward strand.
CCCGGATGTCGCGCGGCCCGATCGCGTCGCGCCCGTCGAGCCGGGCGGCGCCGAATGCGTGCAGCAGCGCGCGGCGCATCGTGCGCGGCGGTGTCGCGGCCAGCACGTCGAGCGCGTCGTCGCCCAGGGTATCCGGGAAGCGCCGCCCCCACGCATGCGACGTGCGGATCTCGTCGTAGATCGTCTGCGCGATCCGGCGCGCGCCGGCCGCATCGGGCGGCTCGATCTCGTACACGTTCATCCGGTTGAGCAGCGGCTCCGGGATCGCTTGCGCATCGTTCGCGGTCGCGATCCAGATCACGTTGCCCGCATCGATCGGCACTTCCGCGAATTCGTCGATGAACGCGCGCGCGGTGTCGTGCTCGAGCAACGCGTACAGCGCGCCGAGCGGATCGTATTGCGCATCGCTGCCGGCCTTGTCGATCTCGTCGACCGCGATCACCGGGTTCGCGTAGCTGCCGTTCACGAGCGCATCGAACACCTTGCCGGGCTTCGCGTTCTTCCATTGCGACGACGCCCCCGACAGGATCCAGCCGGCCGTCAGCGAACTCATCGGCACGTAGTGGTACGCGGTGCCGAGCAGCTGCGCGAGCGCCTTCGCGAAATGCGTCTTGCCGATGCCCGGGGGCCCGAGCAGCAGGATCGGCATCAGTTCGAGCCGGTCGTCCGTTTCGAGGCACAGCGCGATCTGCTTGCGCACGTCGTCGAGCGGCTCGGCGAAATTGGGCAATGCCTCGCCGAGCGCGTCGAACGACGGCATCCGGTTCGGCTTCACGCAAAAGCGCAGATTGCCCGTCTTGAGCATCTTCTCGTAGGTGGCGCGCAGTGCGTCGCTCGCGCTCTCGTTCAGGTCGCTCAGCGCCGTCTCGACCTGCTCGAGGTCGTACACCGTGCTGAAGGACGCCACCGCCAGTTCCTGTTTCACCATCGCCGTCGTCATACCAACCTCGCTGCCGCTTGCTGTCACACGATCATCAGACCCTTACGATTTCAGTGTAGCGATCCCGCATCCCCGCGCAAGCAAGCAGCCACGCGCGTGTGCTGCTAACACCCGCGCGCGCTGCACGCCGGCGCACCGCGGCGTATGATCGTCGGTTCACCCACCCGCCGCACCGGCCCGGCCGACGGCGCCCGCGCGGCGCGTCGGATCTCGCCCCGAAGGTATGCCGATGTCCGTCCCCACTGCTTTCCCGCGCGTCGATGCCGATGCGACCGGCGCCGTCGACGCGGCGCTCACGTCGCGCCGTGCGATCCGCGCGTTCCTGCCGACGCCCGTGCCGCGCGACACGCTCGAGGCGATCCTCGAAGCCGCGAGCCGCGCGCCGTCGGGCACCAACATCCAGCCGTGGCGCGTGTACGTCGCGACGGGCGCCACGCGCGACGCGCTCGCCGCCGCGCTCACCGCGGCCCACGACGATCCCGCGCGCGACGAGAAATACGTCGCCGAGTACGACTACTACCCGCGCGAGTGGGTGTCGCCGTATATCGACCGGCGCCGCAAGGTCGGCTGGGACCTGTACGGCCTGTTGAACATCGGCCGCGACGAGAAGGCGCGCATGCATGCGCAGCACGCGCGCAACTTCCGCTTCTTCGATGCGCCGGTCGCGCTGTTCTTCACACTCGACCGCGTGATGACCCACGGTGCATGGCTCGACTGCGGGATGTTCCTGCAAGGCGTGATGACGGCCGCACGCGCACGCGGGCTCGATACCTGCCCGCAGGCCGCGTTCGTGCCGTTTCACCGGATCATCACCGAACACCTCGGCATTCCCGCCAACGAACAGTTGGTCTGCGGCATGTCGCTCGGCCATGCGGACCCCGACGCGATCGAGAACCGCCTCGTCACCGAGCGCGCGAGCGTCGCGGAGTTCGCGCGTTTTTTCGGTTGAAAACGCATGACGCGGCCCTACCTTTCGAACAGGACCGCATCGTGCGGCGAACCTGTCGCGACGCGTCCTGTCACATCACGACCAAAATCGATCGGGCGTAAGATGTGCGTCCGTTCCCCGCTATCGCGCGTTCCCGGAGACGTTTCATGCTGAAACACGGCCTGGCCGTCCTGCTCGCGAGCATCGTGCTCGCCGCCCATGCGCAGAGCCCCGCGCCGGCCTCCGTCGCGTGGGAGATCCAGGTGGTACGCGACGGTCAGACCATCGACACGTTCCAGCAGCGCACCACCGTGGGTCAGACCCGCACCGACACCCATCGCTATCCGTCCGCCGTGCCGGTCGGCTGCGGCAATGCCGCGCGCGTCGTGCCGACCGAGCGCTCGCGCTCGGTGACGGTCGCGCCGCTCACCGTCGATGCCGGCGCGAACACCGTGTCGCTCGCGCTCGACGTGCAGGAAACGCTCGACGACGAAAACGCGACGCGCAGCGATCCGTGCGTACCCGCGTCGCCGCGGCAAATCGTCGCGAGCCACCCCGGCCTGACGGTCGGCGCCGACGCGTGGACCGACTGGACGCTCGTCGAACAGCGTCCGCACCTCGTGTACCGCGTGCGCGCGCACGTCGCGAAGGATTGAGCGTCATGTCCGCCGACGCTCTCTCCCTGCCGTTCGCCGAACCGCACGCCGCGCCCGACGAAATCACCGCGGTGAGCTGGAACCTGCACAAGGGCCGCTCGCCGCTCGGCTTCACCGCGTGGAACGCGATGCGCAACTGGATGCAGTCGACGCACGCCGACGTGTATTTCCTGCAGGAAGCGATGGCGCGCCGCATGCCGCGCCCGATGCTCGCCCCCGGCTTCGGTGCGCCGATGGACGACGCGGTCGACGACGTGTGGCACTGCCAGGCCACCGAGATCGCGCAGGCGCTCGACTGGCAGATCGCGCTCGGGCCGAACGTGTTCAAGCCGTCGTGGCGGCACGGCAACGCGATCCTGTCGCCGCATCCGCTCGACCTCGGCGGCCGCTGGGACATCTCCGCGCACCGCTTCGAGCGGCGCGGGCTGCTGGTCGCACGGGCGACGCTCGCGGGCGCGCGACCGGTCACGCTGCTGTGCGCGCACCTCGCGCTCACGCGCGCCGCGCGGCTGCGCCAGATGCACTGGATCGCGCACTGGATCGTGCGCAACGCGGGCGACGGCCCGCTGATGCTGGCCGGCGACTTCAACGACTGGCGCAACGATTCGGTCGCGCTGTTCGGCGAGATCGGGTTGTCCGAGGTCGCGACGCTGCTCGGCGAATCGGGCCGCACGTTCCCCGCGTTCTCGCCGGCGCTCGCGCTCGACAAGATGTTCGTGCGCGGGCTGACGCCGCTCGAATGGCGCGCGCCGTCCGGCGAGGCCGCGTGGCTGTCGGACCACCTGCCGTACATCGCGCGCCTGCGCCTCGATCCGCAATAACGGCTAAACGGCTGCAAAACGCTCGCAACAGCGACCGCGACCGCGAGTCGATCACGCCTCCGGTCGCCCCCGGCCAAAGCGCGGCCGCGCGGCGCGCGCTACATTAACGGCTTGCCCGTTCCTCCCGCACCCGCCGCCGGGCCGCGCCGCCATGAACTACCTGCCGATCCTGCTGCAAATCGCCGCCGTCTATCTCGTCGCCGCGATCACCCCCGGCCCGAATTTCTTCATGATTTCGCAACTGTCGCTCGCGGGGCGGCGCAGCCTCGGCGCCGCGTCGGCGCTCGGCGTCGGCACCGCGTCGGTCGCCTGGGCCTCGCTCGCGATGCTCGGCCTCGCGGCCGTGCTGCACCAGGTCGAATGGCTGTACGAGGCGATCCGGATCGGCGGTGCCGTGTACCTCGTGTATTTCGGCTTCAAGCTGCTGCGCTCGGGCGTGCGCCGCGACGCGGCATCGGCCGACGCGCCCGACGAACGCGCGCCGCTGGCCGCGCCGCACGCGCGCGACTACCTGCGCGCGTATCGCAGCGGCCTGTTCACGTGCCTGACGAACCCGAAATCGTGCGCGTTCTGGACCAGCGTGTTCGCCGCGATGCTGCCCGCGCACGTGCCGCTGTGGTTCAACGGCGCGGTGCTGGTGACGATCGGCGCGCTGTCGGCCGGCTGGTATTCGTGCGTCGCGTACCTGTTCGCAAGCCCGCGCGCGCAGCGCGGCTACCGGCGCGTGCGGCGCCCGCTCGACGCGCTGTGCGGCGTGGCGCTCGTCGGCCTCGGCGCGAAACTCGCGGCCGAGCGCTGAAAACTGAAAGCAGATTGAAATAATTCGTTGCGCCAAATCCGCGCAGCCGCGGGGGTCAAGCCCGCGATCCGCGCCAACAGGGTAAAATAACGAGTTCCTCAATCGTCTGTCATCGAGAAGGCGCGTGTCCGACGCGCCGGCCGGCCGATCCTCGATCGGGCCGTCGCACTCGGTTTTTTGCCCGTTTTTGGGCCCGTTACTCGCGTTCGCTACGCGCGTCCGTTTTCAAAGCCATGAGCAAATACGACACCGCCACCGTCCAATCCGTCCATCACTGGACCGACACGCTGTTCAGCTTCACCTGCACCCGTGAGGCGAGCCTGCGCTTCAACAACGGCGAATTCACGATGGTCGGCCTCGAAGTCGACGGCAAGCCGCTCGCGCGCGCCTACTCGATCGTCAGCCCGAACTACGAAGAGCATCTCGAATTCTTCAGCATCAAGGTGCAGAACGGCCCGCTGACGTCGCGCCTGCAGCACCTGAAGGTGGGCGACACGGTGCTGATCGGCAAGAAGCCGACGGGCACGCTGGTTGCCGACAACCTGCTGCCGGGCAAGACGCTGTGGATGCTGTCGACGGGCACGGGCCTCGCGCCGTTCATGTCGATCATCCGCGACCCGGACATCTACGAACGCTTCGACAAGGTGATCCTGACGCACACGTGCCGCCTGAAGGGCGAGCTCGCGTACATGGACTACATCAAGCACGACCTGCCGGGCCACGAGTACCTCGGCGACATCATCAAGGAAAAGCTCGTCTACTACCCGACGGTCACGCGCGAAGCGTTCGACAACGAAGGCCGGATCACCGACCTGATCGCGACGGGCAAGCTGTTCACGGATCTCGACGTCCCGCCGTTCTCCCCGGAAAACGACCGCGTGATGCTGTGCGGCAGCACCGCGATGCTGAAGGACACGACCGACCTGCTGAAGCAGGCCGGCCTCGTCGAAGGCAAGAACAGCGCGCCGGGCCACTACGTGATCGAACGCGCATTCGTGGACTGATCGATCCCCAGATTTGCGCGTCATCAAGAACCGGAGCGAAAGCTCCGGTTTTTTTTCGTCCCTACTTGGCGAATTCGTAACAAATTGGGATCATCCCATCTCAAATAGTTACATTTGGATACGTCATCGTCCGGTGCTCGGGTGTCAGTGTTTTTCCTACAACACGTTCATTCCGATTATTCACATTTACCCTTAAATGTCCGCCCGACATGACCTTTTCGGAAATTTTGAGATATTATTCGCCGCGCGTGGTTGCCGTTCGGATGAGAGTGGAAGGGTCGGATGCAAGTGTTACAAGACGTAACTTTTGTTACCTCGGCAGGGGGCGATTCTCTGGCGGCGACCGTCTTCGAAACGGCAGCCGATCCACGCAGCCAGCCGGTGTCTGAACCGCTTTCTGACAGCAGGGAGAGTCATGGATACGTCGCTTAACGCGCCTTTGGGCGCCCACGCCCCGTTCCCGTCGCAACAGCTCGTGCCGGGCTGCGCCGCGACTCCGCCCATTACCGACGCCGCGCCGAAACGCGGCGCCTCCGCCGCGCGGATCGCAGCGCTGTCTGCCCAATTGCTCGCCGCCGACGAAGCCGCTCGCCGCCACCTGGCCGGCGAGTTGCATGACGGGCTCGGCGCCGAACTCACCGCCGCGCGTTTCGCGCTCGCAAACGTTCAAACGTGGCTGCCGGCCGACGCGCCGGACGGTTGCCTGCGCGCGCTGGAGCTGGCGCAGCAGGCGCTCGACGCCGCAACCGACGCGAATCGCCGGCTGATCGACGAGCGCGACACGCCGGCGCTCGACGCGGGCGTGGTCGGCGCGTTGTCGTCGTGGGTCGACACCCATGCGGCACGCACGGGCCTGCGCACCAGCTTCGTATGCGCGGCCGATGCGCGCCTGACGCAGGTCGCCGGTGCCGGCGCACTCGCGGTGTTCCGCGTCGCGCAGGAAGCGTTGTCGAACGTCGCGAAGCACGCCCGCGCGACGTCGGTCGACGTGCGGATCGTCACCGACGGCACGCATCTGTCACTGATTGTCTCCGACGATGGTACCGGTTTCGCCCACGGCCGCCGCAGCGGCTACGGTCTCGCCGGCATGCGCGCCCGCTGCGAGGCGTTCGGCGGCAGCTTCGAGACGGCCACGCCGGAAGCCGGCCACGGCACGCGCGTCACCGCGCGCTTCGCCTGGGATTCGCTGCTCGCGGTGCCCGTCACGGCCCGCCGCGCGTCGCTTTCGTGAGGTCGTCATGAGCCTGAACATCCTGCTCGTGGACGATCACGCGATCGTCCGGCAAGGGATCCGCCAGTTGCTGATCGACCGTGGCGTCGCGCGCGACGTCACCGAGGCCGAGAACGGCGGCGACGCCATGGCCGCCGTCGACAAACAGGAATTCGACGCGATCCTGCTCGACATCTCGCTGCCGGACACGAACGGCATCGAAGTGCTCAAGCGCCTCAAGCGCAAGCTGCCGCGCACGCCGGTGCTGATGTTCTCGATGTACCGCGAGGATCAGTACGCGGTACGCGCGCTGAAGGCCGGTGCCGCCGGCTACCTGTCGAAGACGGTCAACGCCGCGCAGATGATCGGCGCGATCCAGCAGGTCGCGGCCGGCCGCAAGTACGTGAGCCCCGCGATGGCCGAGGCGCTCGCCGAATACGTGTCGTTCGAGAACGAGCCGCTGCCGCACGAGAAGCTGTCCGACCGCGAATACCAGACGCTCTGCATGCTCGCGTCGGGCAAGCGGCTCACCGACATCGCGAACACGCTGTCGCTGTCCGTGAAGACGGTGAGCGTGTACCGGTCGCGGCTGCTCGAGAAGATGCGGCTGTCGAACAACGCGGAACTCACGTTCTACGTGATGAGCAACCAGCTCGTCGACATGGCGCCCACGGCCGGCGCCTGATTTCCCCGCCCGGCCCGACTCACCTGACCCGACCCGGCGACGCGGCGCATGCCGCGCCGCCGCCGAGTGCTGCCCGCCGCCCCGCCATTTGGCGCGCAAGCGCTTGTTTTATCGGACTATTTCGCGGCACACCGCTGCGCCGCAGCGAGTCTTGCGCGCCAAATCGGCTAAAATTGCGGGTTTTCACTCAGTCAGCGCTATCGCGCCCGCGCGCGCCGGCGATTCATCCGCAATGTCTCTCTTCCGCAAGAAAAACGTCGATCGCATGATCGCCGGCGCCCAGGCCGCCGGGCTCAAGAAAGCGCTCGGCGCGATCGACCTCACCTTCCTCGGCATCGGCGCGATCATCGGCACCGGCATCTTCGTGCTGACCGGTACCGGCGCCGTGCAGGCCGGCCCCGCGCTGATGCTGTCGTTCGTGATCGCCGCGATCGCATGCGGCCTCGCGGCGCTGTCGTACGCGGAATTCGCGTCGACGATCCCCGTCGCCGGCTCGATCTACACGTACTCGTACGCGACGCTCGGCGAACTCGTCGCGTGGATCATCGGCTGGGACCTGATGCTCGAATACGGCCTCGCGTCGTCGGCCGTGTCGGTCGGCTGGTCGGGCTACCTGCAGTCGCTGCTGCAGGGCTTCGGGCTGACGCTGCCCACCGTGCTGACGGCCGCGCCCGGCGCGGTGCCGGGTGTCGTCACGTGGTTCAACCTGCCCGCGTTCCTCGTGATGATCGTGATCACCACTCTGCTGTCGATCGGCATCCGCGAGTCGACCCGCATCAACAACATCATGGTGTTCATCAAGGTGTCGGTCGTGCTGCTCGTGATCGCGGTCGGCGTGTTCCATGTGACGCCCGCGAACTGGAAGCCGTTCATGCCGCACGGCTGGAACGGCGTGTTCGGCGCCGCGGCCGTGATGTTCTTCGCGTTCATCGGCTTCGACGCGGTGTCGTCGGCGGCCGAGGAAGTGAAGAATCCGAAACGCGATTTGCCGATCGGCATCATCGCGTCGCTCGCGGTGTGCGCGGTGCTGTACGTGACGGTCGCCGCGGTCGCGACCGGCATCGTGCCGTCGGCCCGGTACGCGAACATCTCGCACCCGATCTCGTACGCACTGCAGGTCGCCGGCGAGACGTGGGTGGCGGGCTTCATCGATCTCGGCGCCGTGCTCGGCATGCTGACCGTGATCCTCGTGATGAGCTACGGCCAGACGCGCGTGATCTTCGCGATGTCGCGCGACGGGCTGCTGCCGGCGACGCTGTCGCGCGTGCACCCGCGCTACGCGACGCCGTTCCTGACGACCTGGCTCGTCGGCCTGTTCTTCGGGCTGATCGCCGCGCTCGTGCCGCTCAACGTGCTCGCCGAGCTGATCAACATCGGCACGCTTGCGGCGTTCTCGATGGTGTCGATCGCGGTGCTCGTGCTGCGCCGCACGCACCCCGACCTGCCGCGCGCGTTCCGCTGCCCCGGCGTGCCGGTCGTGCCGATCCTCGCAGTCGCATCGTGCCTGTTCCTGATGCTGAACCTGCAGCCCGTCACGTGGGCCGCGTTCGGCATCTGGCTCGTGATCGGCCTCGTGATCTACTTCCTGTACTCGCGTCACCACTCGAAGCTCGCGCACGGTCGCCACGACGCGCACTGAGCGCCGCCGTGCCGCACGCGGCACGGTGCGCACCCGCGGGGCCGCCATCCGGCCCCGCCCCCTCCTCTCCGCTCCCTCGCCCGTCTCGCCGCCGCGTTGCGTTTCCCGCAACGATTCGCGCGGCAGTTCCCGTTTTCATCGGCTGTTTTTCGAATACCGGCATATTCGATTCCGATCGACAAATTAATCGATGAAAAATGTAATTCAATTGAATTGAATATGAATAGAAGAAAATAATCTCGCGAACGACATTGAACTCTTTCATCCGCCAAACTAGTATTCAGGTCGGCCGGCCGCACACACCCGACCAGCCTGCGTCAGACGGGGAATTCGCCGCAGCATGAGCGCAACGCGATGCAATCGGCTTCATCGAATCGCATTTCCATCAAACAGAAATTCATTGCGTGTTCACGAACGAATTTTCAGCATCTTTTTAATTAACAACATTTAAAACCGGATAATCCGGTCGCTGGTATTGAATTGCCTCCGAGGGGAGGCATGTCGCTGCACCTGTCCGAAGTTCAACAAGAACCAGAGAGGTCTGTCATGAGCAATACATTGGTCAACGTCACGGCGAAGGTCGAAATCAGCGCGACCAACCAGACGATTGCGGGGCTCAGGGATTATCAAAGCAAGAACTGGGCGATCGGGCTGAACGGGGATACGCTCGCGCCGGATGGTTTCCTCACGTTCTTCACCGAACGCAACCTGCCGTTCAGCTACTACGTCCGCGCGCGTGGCGTCTCGGTCGGCGAGCCGAGCGCATACCAGGCGAACATCGAGACGCTGACGCAGCACATCGCCGCGATTCGCGCGTCGGAGACGAACCAGGTCCAGGCGACGATCCGCGAGCTCGAGCTGTACAAGTCGCGGAACTGGGCGATCGGCCTGAACGGCACGACGCTGCAGCCGGACAATTTCCTGCCGTTCTTCGGCACCCGCTCCGTGCCGTTCGAGTATTACGTGCGCAGCGGCGGCGTCGAGCTCGGCTCGCCGAGCGCGTATGACAACAACATCCGCAACCTGACGCAGTACCTGGGCTCGCTCTGACGCATCGCCCCGCCGGGCGGATGCGTCCGCCCGGCAACCTGCCGACGGCCCGGCACGGGCCGTCCCGCTCGCCTTCCCCGCCGCTGCGCGCCTCCCCCTCCACGTTTTGCGCCTTCCCCCGTCCCTGCACGCTTGTCGCGGCCGGTTCATAATCGCGCCATCGAACGGCGGCCCGCATCGACGGGTGCGCCCGGCAACAGGAAGAAGATGATGGAAAGCGTCGATCTCGATGTATTGAAATCCAGCGCGCGCTGGCTCGAAGAAGGGCGCCGCGTGCTGCTCGTGACGGTCGTGAAGACCTGGGGCTCGTCGCCCCGCCCCGAAGGCGCGATGCTCGCGGTCCGCGAGGACGGGCTCGTGGTCGGCTCGGTGTCCGGCGGGTGTATCGAGGACGACCTGATCGCCCGCGTGCATGCGAGCGGCATCGCGGCCGACGCGCGCCCGGAAGCGCTCAAGTACGGCGTGACGGCCGAGGAAGCACATCGCTTCGGGCTGCCTTGCGGCGGCACGATCCAGCTCGTGCTCGAGCCGCTCACGCGCGACAGCGGGATAACCGCGCTGTGCGCGGAAGTCGAGGCCGGGCGCCTCGTCACGCGCACGATGACGCTCGCGACGGGCCGCGCATCGCTGTCACCCGCGCAGGCCGCCGACGGGCTCGCGTTCGACGGCGAGCGGCTCGTGACGATCCACGGGCCGCGCTACCGGATGCTCGTGATCGGCGCCGGCCAGTTGTCGCGCTATCTGTGCCAGATCGCGGTCGGGCTCGACTACCAGGTGACGGTATGCGATCCGCGCGAGGAATATACCGATGCGTGGGACGTGCCGGGCACGCGCGTCGTGCACACGATGCCCGACGATACGGTGCTCGAGATGAACCTCGATGCGCGTTCGGCCGTGATTGCACTGACGCACGATCCGAAGCTCGACGATCTCGCGCTGATGGAGGCGCTGAAGACGCCCGCGTTCTACGTGGGCGCGCTCGGCTCGCGGCGCAACAATGCGGCACGGCGCGAGCGGCTGCGCGAATTCGACCTGAGCGAAGCGGAACTGGCCCGGCTGCACGGGCCGGCCGGCATCTACATCGGCAGCCGGACGCCGCCGGAAATCGCGATCTCGATCCTCGCCGAGATCACCGCCGCGAAGAACCACGTGTCGCTGCCGACGATCCTGCAGGTCGAGGGCGCGAAGGCCGCGCGGGAGATCGCGGCGAACAGCGGCGCGGCGTGCGGCCTCTGATCGGCGGGCGGTCGCGCGGGATATGCGGCCGCGACGGGCTAAGCCGACGAAGCCGACGAAACTGACGACAGCACACGCGCCGGCGCCCGGCCGGCGCGCCCGCCGGTCAGGTCAGGCCGGCGGCAAGCGCCGCGGCGATCGAACCGACCACCAGCACGACGCCGACCGTGCGGCGCTTGTTCAGCTCGGTCCACAGCAGCACGCCGGTCAGCGACAGCAGGATCAGCGAGCCCGCGATCGTGTCCATCAGCAGCACCCAGCCGAGATTCATCCCGACGCCGCGATGCAGGTTGTTCAGCGTCGTCAGGAACGTGTTGCCCGTGCGCTTCACCGAGACGTAGCCGTTGCCGACCCAGTATTCGGCCTGCAGGTTCTGGTGCGGGCCGAACAGGCCGAACTGCCAGTGCTCCGGCTGCATCACACGCTTGTCGCCCCACGCAACGGGCTGCGCGGCCTCCTTGCGCATGCGCCCCGGCTTGCCGTCGAAATTCAGCTCGTGCTGCAGCCACTTCGTCATCGCGGCGGGCGTCTTCGGCACCGGATCCGGCAGCGCGATCTGCATCTCCTCGACCTGCGGCTCGCCCGTCGAAATCTTCAGCGGCGGCGCGCGGTGGTTGAGCAGCACGCCCGTCACGCCGAACAGCAGCCCGAGCACCGCGCCCCACAACCCGACCCAGCCGTGCACCTTGCGCAGCCACTTGATGAAGGTCGCGCGGCGCGAACGCTGGCGGCGCGCGGCCAGTTCGTCGTCGCTCAGCGGGCGGGCCGCCGGGTGCAGCACGGTGACGCCCGCGCGGGCAGTACCCGTCTTGGGCGGATTGATCGTTTCGGGCGCGTTCACGCGAGAGGTTCCATTCGTTCAAAACAACGGGCGGCGCGCAAAACGTGCGCGCCGCCCGGGCAGCATGAAAATGAGAATGGATATCATTACACAAACAAACCGGCGGCTCAATCCACCCGGGTGCGTCGCGGCACGCCCGGCAAGAGCAAGAAGGCGGAAAAAGCGCGCGCGTTGCACCACGATGCCGGCCGATAACCGGAAAATGCCGCCCGAATGACCTTGCAAGACCAGGACAGCATTTCGTAAGAAGCCGCGCGATGCCGGGCGATTCAGCGCAGAGGCGGCAGCGGAAAGCGCGGTGTGGTGTCGTCCGGCGCGGGCTCGGTGCGGTCGAGCGCGTACAGCCACGCGAGCAGATCCGCGACCGCCTGGTAGAGCTGCGGCGGAATCCGGTCGTCGAGGTCGACCTGCATCAGCAGCGACACCATCTCCGGCGCCGTATGCACGTACAAGCCCGCATCGTGCGCACGCGCGACGATCATCTCGGCGAGCACGCCGTAGCCCTTCGCGACCACGCGCGGCGCCGCATCGCCGCCCTTCGGATCGTAGACGAGCGCGGCCGCGCGCTTGCGGGACGTCATGCTCATGGCAGCGCCTCGTCATCGGTATCCGGCGCATGCGTCGCCGGGCCGCCGGCCGAACCGCGCGCATACGCGGCGGCGGCCGCCTGGGCTGCAAACAGATCGAAGCCGTCCGGGCCGTCGTCGACCGCGCGGATCGACAATCCTCCCACCCTTAGCCCCGACACCTCGAGCCGCTGCCGCAGCGCGGCCTCGTGCCGCGCGAGGCGGTCGGCGCCCGTCTGGTTCGCGCGCAATCGCGCGACCAGTTGCGTGCCGTTCAGCACCAGCTCCGCGTCGACCGTGCCGAGCGACGGCAACGTCAGCGTCAGGCGCGTGCGCCATGCGATGCCGTCGCCCGGGCCGTCGTCGCCGCGCGGCGAGCGGCTGCCCGGATCGTCCGGCTCGATCGTCCAGTCGAGCCGCGCGCCGGGCCACGCCTCGCCCGTCCAGCGGAACTGGTCGGTCGCGAGCGCGTCGAGCTGCTGCCTGACGAGCGGCACGGTGGCCGGATGCACGGTCGCCAGCGTCTGCGCCTGGGAGTCGGACGACGCGGTGGCCGGTTGCGCGGGCGTCCCGCGCACATCAGGGCGTTCGCCGAGCAGATCGAACGTATCGGGCGGCAGCGACGCGCCGTGCCGCGCGCCCGCCGGCAAGCCTTGCGCAGGATCGCGTGTCGGTGCGCCACCCTGGGCCGGTGTACCCGGCTGCGCCGTCGCCCGCGCGGTCGCGGGCAGCGGCGGCCGCTGCGCGAGCAGTTCGTCTAGCACGTCGGTCGAGTCGTGCTGCGCGGCATCCGGGTCGACCGGCGCGAGCGCGGCCGCAAGGCGCGCCTGCGGCTCGCGCATCAACGCCGCGAGCGGGCGCTGGCCGGCCAGCCACTGCGCCAGATGGGATTCGTAGAAAAGGCCGCTTTCGCTCACGGCCTGCGCGAGCGCTGCGCGCAGCGCCGCGACCGGCAGGGCTGCGGCCGCTTCGTGTGCCGCCGCAGCAGCGGAAGATGCCGCGGCGGAGGCCGGTGTGGAAGACGCAGCCGGATCGGAAGCGGCCGGCGCGCGGGCCGGCAAGGCCGTATCGGTCAGCAGCACGGTGGGATCGGCCAGCAGCGGCACGCGCCCGGCAATGGCCGGCGTCGAGTCGCCACCGGCCCGCGAGATCGCGTCGAGCACGCGCCCGACATCGGACAGTGCGGTCTGGGTAGAGGCCGGCGGCGCGGCAGGCGGACTGCCGGCAGAGGGCGTGGACGCCGTGCCGGTGCCCGGCGTGCCGACCTGCGAGGTCGCGCCGCCGCCGGCGGGCGCCGATACGGTGCCGGTCAGCAGGCTGTCGAGGCGGCTCGCCAGCAGCGCGGCCGCAACGGAGTCGATACCGGTCATGATCGGAGCCTGCTCACCTCAGCCACATCGTTGCGAATCCGGGAACGGCACGCCGGTGCCGCTCGCGGGAACTGCGCGCCTCCCGCAACGGGCTCGTGCGCCCCGTGCCCGCCCCTCCGCCTCCCCGTTTCCCGGGAAACGGGCCCTACCCGCGCGCGCGGTAGAGATCGGTCAATACCTTGGTCGAGCGCCGCGCCTCGAACAGCGCGGACAGCCGCGCGACGTCCGGGCTCGCGAGGTCGCGGATCGCGGCGTCGTCGGCCAGGATGCGGCGGATCAGTTCGAGCTTGCGGCCGAGATCCGATTCGTCGAGCACGACGCCCGGATCGGCTTCCTTCAGCCCGTCGACGAGTGCCATGAATTCGGCCTGCAACCCCGGCAACGCGCTCCAGTCGGCGCTGCGGGCGGCGCCCAGCATCCGGCCCGACACGGCGGCGAGCGCCTCGTAACGTGCGAAGTATTCGGCCTTGCGATTCATCTCGATGCTTCCACTGCCTGTTGCGCGGCCATCCGCGCGACTTCCGGGGCGATCCCCGTCCATGCTTCCTCGAGCGTCGCGAGCAGCCCGTCGACCTCGACCAGCATCGCGTCGCTCGCCTGCGCGTTCGCTTCCAGCAGACGCCGGCCGATATACGCATACAGCGCGTCCAGCCGCTCCGCGATCTCGCCGCCCGCGTCGCGGTTCAGCGACGCCTTCAACCCGCTCTCGACGATCCGGATCGCCTTGCCGATCGCATCGCCGCGCGCGGACACATTGCCCTGCTGCAAATGCATGCGCGCCAGCGCAACCGCCTGCCGCGCGCCCTGGTACAGCATCGCGATCAAACGGTGCGGGGAGGCGCCCATCACCCCCGTCTCGACGCCGACACGCGCGTATGCACTGGCTCCAGCGTGTCCTGGGGAAAACATGCGCTTCTCCTTGTTATGCCTTGGCTATACGGGAACCGCCGCCGTGCATCGCACGACGCGGCCTTCACCGGAGTTATCGGAAGGGATTTGAAAAGCTTTAGGCAAGCGCCGCCTGCCGCCGGGGCGCCGAAGGCGCCGGCCCGGAGGCCTTCCCTGAACGACTTTCGCCGGATGGCCGCTCACGGGTGCCCGTCTCCGGGTACCCGTCCCCGGGTGCCGCGCGCATCACACCGACATCTGCATGATGTCGTTGTAAGCGCTCACCAGCTTGTTGCGGACCTGGAGCCCGAACTGGAAGCCGATGTTGGCTTTCTGCATGTCGACCATCACGTCGTTCAGCGAGACGTTCGGCGCACCGACCTCGAACGCCTGCGCCTCGCCGAGCGCGTGCTGCTGGTCGCCGCTGATCTTGTCGAGCGACGCCTTCATCGCGCTCGCGAACGTGCCGGCCGTCGCCGCGCCCGAACCGGCCAGCGCTGCCGTCGGGCTCGCGACGCCGCCGGACGCCTGCGCGGCCATCGACTGCATCTGTTGCAACACCGAACCGATTCCGCTGACGTTCGCAGTCATGCTGTCCCCAAAACCGAGAGAAGAGACCCGGCGCACCGGGCGTTTCCGCCGGCGCCGCACCACGCGCACCATGCCGGATCGCGAAAAAGGATAGCAGCGCGCCGCGCGTCAAAGCCGAGAAAGTACGGGGGAAACCCCGCTCTTTTCAGTCGATCGGAACAGGGCCCGGGTCACGATAATCGCATCGTGTCATTGTCCGCCCGCTCGCCCGAGCGAGCTCAGTCGTCCCGCTCCGGAGAAACTCGACGCATGGATTCGCAGGCCAACTCGCTGATCAACCCAGACGCCCGCGCGGGCATCGCCAGCCCGGCGCCCGGCGCCGCCGCGGCCGCCGCGTTGCCGGGCGCGGGTGGCGCAGGCGCGGACTTCGGGCTTGGCGGCTTCGCGGAACGCATTCCCGGCATCTCGCGGATGAAGGGCAACCCGAAGCTGCCGTTCCTGATCGCCGTCGCGTTCGCGGTCGCCGTGATCACCGCGCTCGTGCTGTGGAGCCGCGCGCCCGACTATCGCGTGCTGTACAGCAACCTGTCGGATCGCGACGGCGGCGCGATCATCGCCGCGCTCCAGCAGGCAAACGTTCCCTACAAGTTCGCCGATGCCGGCGGCGCGATCCTCGTGCCGTCGAACCAGGTACATGAAACGCGCCTGAAGCTCGCCGCGATGGGGCTGCCGAAGGGCGGCTCGGTCGGCTTCGAGCTGATGGACAACCAGAAGTTCGGCATCAGCCAGTTCGCCGAGCAGATCAACTACCAGCGCGCGCTCGAAGGCGAGCTGCAGCGCACCATCGAATCGATCAACGCCGTGCGCGGCGCGCGCGTGCATCTCGCGATCCCGAAGCCGTCGGTGTTCGTGCGCGACAAGGAAGCGCCGAGCGCATCGGTGTTCGTCGACCTCTATCCGGGCCGCGTGCTCGACGAGGGCCAGGTGCAGGCGATCACGCGGATGGTGTCGTCCGGCGTGCCCGACATGCCCGCGAAGAACGTGACGATCGTCGACCAGGACGGCAACCTGCTGACCCAGACCGCCTCGGCATCCGGCCTCGACGCGAGCCAGCTCAAGTACGTGCAGCAGGTCGAGCACAACACGCAGAAGCGCATCGACGCGATCCTCGCGCCGATCTTCGGCACGGGCAACGCGCGCTCGCAGGTCAGCGCGGACCTCGATTTCTCGAAGGTCGAGCAGACGTCGGAAAGCTACGGCCCGAACGGCAATCCGCAGCAATCCGCGATCCGCAGCCAGCAGACCAGCAGCGCGACCGAGCTCGCGCAGGGCGGCGCGTCGGGCGTGCCGGGCGCGTTGTCGAACACGCCGCCGCAGCCGGCGTCCGCGCCGATCGTCGCCGGCAACGGCCAGAACGCGCCGCAGACGACGCCCGTGAGCGACCGCAAGGACCAGACGACCAACTACGAGCTCGACAAGACGATCCGTCACCTCGAGCAGCCGATGGGCAGCGTGAAGCGGCTGTCGGTCGCGGTCGTCGTCAACTATCAGCCGGTCGCCGACGCGAAGGGCCACGTGACGATGCAGCCGCTGCCGCCGGCGAAGCTCGCGCAGGTCGAGCAGCTCGTGAAGGACGCGATGGGCTACGACGCGAAGCGCGGCGACTCGGTGAACGTCGTGAACAGCGCGTTCTCGACCGCGAGCGACCCGTACGCCGACCTGCCGTGGTGGCGCCAGCCCGACATGATCGCGATGGCGAAGGAAGCCGCGAAGTGGCTCGGCATCGCGGCGGCTGCGGCGGCGCTCTACTTCATGTTCGTGCGCCCGGCGATGCGCCGCGCGTTCCCGCCGCCCGAGCCGGTCGCGCCGGCGCTCGCCGCGCCGGAAGATCCGGTCGCGCTCGACGGCCTGCCGGCGCCGGAGAAGGCCGAAGAACCCGACGCGCTGCTGCTCGGTTTCGAAAGCGAAAAGAACCGTTACGAACGCAACCTCGACTACGCGCGCTCGATCGCCCGCCAGGATCCGAAGATCGTCGCCACCGTCGTGAAGAACTGGGTGTCCGATGAACGCTGAAGGCTTGACCAAGAGCGCGCTGCTGCTGATGTCGATCGGCGAGGAAGAGGCCGCGCAGGTATTCAAGTTCCTCGCGCCGCGCGAGGTCCAGAAGATCGGCGCCGCGATGGCCGCGCTGAAGAACGTCACGCGCGAGCAGGTCGAGGACGTGCTGCAGGAATTCGCGAAGGAAGCGGAGCAGCACACCGCGCTGTCGCTCGATTCGAGCGACTACATCCGCTCGGTGCTGACCAAGGCGCTCGGCGAGGACAAGGCCGGCGTGCTGATCGACCGCATCCTGCAAGGCAGCGACACGAGCGGCATCGAGGGCCTGAAGTGGATGGACTCGGGCGCGGTGGCCGAACTGATCAAGAACGAGCATCCGCAGATCATCGCGACGATCCTCGTGCACCTCGACCGCGACCAGGCATCCGAGATCGCGTCGTGCTTCACCGAACGCCTGCGTAACGACGTGATGCTGCGGATCGCGACGCTCGACGGCATCCAGCCGGCCGCGCTGCGCGAACTCGACGACGTGCTGACGGGCCTGCTGTCCGGCAGCGACAACCTGAAGCGCAGCCCGATGGGCGGCATCCGCACCGCGGCCGAGATCCTGAACTTCATGACGAGCGTGCATGAGGAAGGCGTGCTCGAAAGCGTGCGCCAGTACGACGCGGATCTCGCGCAGAAGATCGTCGACCAGATGTTCGTGTTCGAGAACCTGCTCGACCTCGAGGACCGCGCGATCCAGATGGTGCTCAAGGAAGTCGAGTCGGAAACGCTGATCATCGCGCTGAAGGGCGCGCCGCCCGCGCTGCGCCAGAAGTTCCTCGCGAACATGTCGCAGCGCGCGGCCGAACTGCTCGCCGAGGATCTCGACGCGCGCGGCCCGGTACGCGTGTCCGAAGTCGAGACGCAGCAGCGCCGCATCCTGCAGATCGTGCGCAACCTGGCCGAGAGCGGCGCGATCGCGATCGGCGGCAAGGCGGAAGACGCGTATGTCTGATTCGGCGAGCGATCGCGCGGGCACCCTCACCGCCTACCAGCGGTGGGAGATGGCGTCGTTCGACCCGCCGCCGCCCCCGCCGCCGCCCGACGACGCGGCAGCGGCCGCCGCCGCGCTCGCCGAGGACCTGCAGCGCGTGCGCGACGCCGCGCACGCCGAAGGCCATGCGGCCGGCCATGTCGAAGGCCAGGCGCTCGGCTACCAGGCCGGTTTCGAGCAGGGCCGCGCACAGGGGTTCGAAGCCGGCCAGGCCGACGCGCGCGAACAGGCCGCGCAGCTCGCGGCGCTCGCCGCGTCGTTCCGCGAGGCCGTGTCGAGCGTCGAGCACGATCTGGCCGCCGACATCGCGCAGCTCGCGCTCGACATCGCGCAACAGGTCGTGCGCCAGCACGTGAAGCACGACCCCGCCGCGCTCGTCGCGGCCGTGCGCGACGTGCTCGCGGCCGAACCCGCGCTGTCCGGCGCGCCACATCTCGCGGTGAATCCGGCCGACCTGCCCGTCGTCGAAGCCTATCTGCAGGACGATCTCGATACGCTCGGCTGGAACGTGCGCACCGACGCGTCGATCGAGCGCGGCGGCTGCCGCGCGCACGCCGCGACCGGCGAGGTCGACGCGACGCTGCCCACGCGCTGGCAGCGCGTCGCCGCCGCGATCGGCAAGGTGAGCACGTGGTGACGCGGCCGCCCGAAGCGCTCGCGCACGACGGCCTGACGCCGCTCGAACGCGAGCTCGCGCTCGCGTCGTTCGGCCCCGACGCCGCACACGACACGCATGACGCACACCCGCACGGCGCCGCCGCAGCGGCCGACGCCTCCGGCGCCACGCCGCCCGCCGGGCACGCGCCGCGCGCGCCGCACAACCCGCATCTCGCGCACTGGCGCACGCACCTGAACGGCCTCGCCGCGCGCAGCCACCGCGCGCTGCCGCTGCGCCCGTGCGGACGCCTGACGCGCGCGGCCGGCCTCGTGCTCGAGGCGATCGGGCTGCGCCTGTCGGTCGGCGCCGAATGCACGATCGAACTCCCGCCCGGCAGCACGCTGCCGCACGCGGAAGCGGAAGTCGTCGGCTTCGCCGGCGACCGCCTGTTCCTGATGCCGACCACCGACGTCGCCGGCGTGCTGCCCGGTGCGCGCGTCTGGCCTCGCGAAACCGCGCCGGTGGCCGATCCGCTCGCGGGCGCGAAGCGTCTGCCGGTCGGCTGGGAGATGCTCGGGCGCGTCGTCGACGCGTCGGGCCGCCCGCTCGACGGCCTCGGCCCGCTCGCGTCGAAGGTCGACGCGCCGCTGTCGGCGCCGTCGATCAACCCGCTCGAGCGCGAACCGATCCACCACGTGCTCGACGTCGGCGTGCGTGCGATCAACGCGCTGCTCACCGTCGGCCGCGGCCAGCGGATGGGCCTGTTCGCCGGCTCCGGCGTCGGCAAGTCGGTGCTGCTCGGCACGATGGCGCGCTACACGAGCGCGGAAGTGATCGTGATCGGGCTGATCGGCGAACGCGGCCGCGAAGTGAAGGAGTTCATCGAACAGATCCTCGGCGAGGACGGGCTCGCACGCTCGGTCGTCGTCGCGGCGCCGGCCGACGTATCGCCGCTGCTGCGGATGCAGGGCGCGGCCTATGCGACGTCGCTCGCCGAGTATTTCCGCGACCAGGGCAAGCACGTGCTGCTGCTGATGGATTCGCTGACGCGCTACGCGATGGCGCAGCGCGAGATCGCGCTCGCGATCGGCGAGCCACCCGCGACCAAGGGTTACCCGCCGTCGGTATTCGCGAAGCTGCCGGCGCTCGTCGAGCGCACCGGCAACGGGCCGGAGGGCGGCGGCTCGATCACCGCGTTCTACACGGTGCTGACCGAAGGCGACGACCAGCAGGACCCGATCGCCGATTCGGCGCGCGCGATCCTCGACGGCCACGTCGTGCTGTCGCGTGCGCTTGCCGAAGCCGGCCACTATCCGGCGATCGACATCGAGGCGTCGATCAGCCGCGCGATGACCGCGCTGATCGACGAAACGCATCTCGACCACGTCCGGCAGTTCAAGCAGATGCTGTCGCGCTACCAGCGCAATCGCGACCTGATCGCGGTCGGCGCGTACGCGCCCGGCCGCGACGCGCAGCTCGACCGCGCGATCGCGCTCTATCCGCGCATCGAGGCGTTCCTGCAGCAGGGCTTTCGCGAATGCGCGCCGTTCGCGTCGAGCCTCGCCGGGCTCGATGCACTGTTCGACGCTTACGGAGGCTGATCCCGATGGCTCACGGCTTTCCCCTTCAGTTGCTGCTCGACCGCGCGCAGGACGACCTCGACTCGGCCGCGAAGCAGCTCGGCACCGCGCAGCGCGACCGCACCGCGGCCGCCGAGCAGCTCGACGCGCTGCTGCGCTACCGCGACGAATACCACGCGCGCTTCTCGCAATCCGCCCAGCACGGGATGCCGGCCGGCAACTGGCGCAATTTCCAGGCGTTCATCGACACGCTCGACGCCGCGATCGCGCAGCAGCGCAGCGTGCTGGCCGCGGCCGAAGTCCGCATCGACGAAGCACGCCCGAACTGGCAACAGAAGAAACGCACCGTCGGCTCCTATGAAATCCTGCAGGCGCGCGGCGTCGCGCAGGAAGCGAAGCGCGAAGCCCGGCGCGAGCAGCGCGATGCCGACGAACACGCCGCGAAGATCCTGCGCATGCGGGCCGACGCGGCCCGTTCGTCGTAACCGACCACCGCATTCGAACGAGAGAACGTCATGCCTCCCCTGCCCCTGCTCGGCGCGCTGCTCGACACCGCCGGCACCGCACTCCAGGCCGCCCGCGGCTCGGGTTCGTCCGGCGCCGCTGCCGGCAACGATGCCGCGACCGCCGTGCCGTTCGCGCAGACGCTGAAGCAAAGCGTCGTCACGCGTCGCGATTCGTCGAATGCCGGCGCGCCGGATGCTTCGACGAGACAGGCTTCGTCGAAGCCGGCCGCCGGCACGAAGCCGTCCGCGACCGATGACGACGACGCGACCGACGATACGACCACGAACGCCGCCGCCAACCCCGACGCCGCTGCGCTCGCGGCCGCCGCGGCCGTGCAGGCGCAACTGCAGGCGCGCATGGACAACGCGGCGCCGGTCGATCCGGCTGCTGCCGCCGCCGCTGCGCAAAAGGCGGCCGTGTCCGGCCAGCCCGATGCCACGGCCACGCTGGCGGATCACGCGGCCACGGACGCCGCCGCGGCCGCCCAGCCGGCCGCGCCCGCGTCGGGCCGCGATGCGCTGCAGACCGCGCTCGACAGGCTGACGGGCGGCTCGGGCGCGATCGCGATACCCGCGGCCGGCGCGACCGCGTCGGCACCGGCATCGACCGCATCGACCGGCGCCACCGCACCGCTGACACCGAAGGTCCCGACCTTCGACCGCACCCTCGCCGACGCGAAGGGGGCGCTCGCGCCCCAGCAAACGCCGACGCAGGCCACCGCGCAGGCGCTGCAGGCCAACGCGAATGCGCAGTCGGGCGAGCAGCACGCGCTCGCGGCAGCCGGCGACGCGACGGATCCGGCCGCCAGCGCGACGCTCGCGGCCGGCGCAACTGCGGCCGCCGCGACACAGGCGAACCTGCAGTTGTCGCCGGCCGCGGGAGCGATCGCCGCGGCGAACGCGCACGTGCTCGCCCCGCACGTCGGCACCCCGGACTGGACGGACGCGCTGAGCCAGAAGGTCGTGTTCCTGTCGAATGCGCACCAGCAGAGCGCCGAGCTGACCCTCAACCCGCCCGATCTCGGGCCGCTGCAGGTCGTGCTGCGCGTCGCGGACAATCACGCGCACGCGCTGTTCGTGTCGCAGCACGCGCAGGTGCGCGACGCGGTCGAAGCCGCGCTGCCGAAGCTGCGCGAAGCGATGGAATCGGGCGGGCTCGGCCTGGGCAGCGCGACCGTCAGCGACGGCGGCTTCGCTTCGCAGCAGCAGAACCCGCAATCGTCCTTCGCCGGCGGGCAGTCGTCGCGGCGCGGGAGCGGCGGATCGTCAGCCGTCGATGCACCGGTCGACGCTGCGCAATCCGCACCGGTCGCCGCGAGCGTGAGCCGCGCCGGCCTCGTCGATACGTTTGCCTGAGCATGACTGCCCGCGTGCGCGCGCCGTTCAGCGGCCGTGCACCGCGGCAGCCGCCTCGCCGCGCGACACGCCGCCCTTGCGCGCCGCGACGATGAAGTCCGCCGCGCGTTCGCCGATCATCACCGACGGCGCATTCGTGTTCCCGCCGACCAGCGTCGGCATCACCGACGCATCCACCACGCGCAATCCTTCGACGCCGCGCACGCGCAGTTGCGGATCGACGACCGCGTGCGCGTCCGACCCCATCCGGCAGGTGCCGACCGGGTGGTAGATCGTGTCGGCATGCTCGACGATCGTCTTGCGCAGCTCCGCTTCGCTCTGGTCCGCCCGCGTGTACAGCTCGCGCCCGCCCTGCGACGCGAGCGGCGCCTGCGACAGGATCCTGCGCATCGCCTGCGTGCCCCGCACGAGCAGGTCGAGATCGCGCGAATCGCTGAAGAAGCGTGGATCGATCAGCGGTGCGTCACGCGCATCGCCGGTCGCGAGCGTCACCGTGCCGCGGCTGAACGGCCGCAGCGCGCACACGTGCAGCGAATAGCCGAAGCCCCAGTGCATCTTGCGGTTGTGGTCGTCCACGAGCGCCGTGCAGAAATGCAGCTGCAGGTCGGGACGCTCGAGCGACGGATCGCTCTTGATGAAGCCGCCGGCCTCCGCGACGTTGCTCGTCATCATCCCGGTGCGGCTCGAGAAATAGCGCGCGAGCGCGGGCGTCATCTTCGCGATCCCGCGCAGGCACACGCCGACCAGTTCCGACGAATTCACGCGCGTGTTGATGATGAAGTCGATATGGTCGATCAGGTTCGTGCCGACGTCCGGCGCATCCTGCACGACGGCGATCCCGTGCCGGCGCAGTTGCTCGGCCGGGCCGATTCCCGAGCACATCAGCAGTTGCGGCGAATTGAACGCGCCGGCCGACAGGATCACTTCCGCGCGCGCGTCGAGCGTCTCGACGCGCCCGTTGCGCGCGACCGCGACGCCGGCCGCGCGCTTGCCGTCGAACGTGACGCGCAGCACCGTCGCATCGGTGATCACGTGCAGGTTCGGCCGGTTGCGGCCGTAGATGTACGCACGCGCGACGCTGCAGCGCGAGCCGTCGCGGTGCGTGACCTGATAGAAGCCGACGCCTTCCTGCGTCGCGCCGTTGAAGTCGTCGTTCAGCGGATAGCCGGCCGCATGCGCGGCCTGGATGAATCGTTCGGAGAACGGATTGCGAAAGCGCAGATCCGACACCGACAGCGGGCCGTCCGCGCCGTGCCACGCATCGGCGCCGCGTTCGTTGCCTTCCGCGCGCCGGAAATACGGCAGCACGTCCTGCCAGCCCCAGCCCGTCGCGCCGAGCTGCGCCCATTCGTCGTAGTCGCCCGGGTGGCCGCGCGTGTAGATCATCGCGTTGATCGCGCTCGAGCCGCCCATCCCGCGCCCGCGCGGCTGGTAGCCGCGCCGCCCGCCGAGGCCCGGCTGCGGCACCGTCTCGTAGCCGTAGTTCGTGCCGAGCTTGAACGGTACCAGCGCCGCGATGCCGACCGGCATGTTGACCAGCAGGTTGCGTTCCGTATGCGAACCGGCCTCGATCAGCGCGATCGTCGCATCGGGGCAGGCATCGGCGAGACGGCCTGCCAGGCTCGACCCGCCCGACCCGCCGCCGACGATGATGTAGTCGTATTGCATGTCACGTCTCCGTCGTCTCATGGAAGGCGCCCGGCACCGCCGCGCGACCGCGTCCTTGTAGTGTTCGGGCATTGTAGGAATCGCCACCATGCGCGCGGCGCGCGGATTCAAGAGCGATTCCTCTAAACGCTCGCGTGAACTAAATTTAAGATGTATCGATTCGCTTTGCGCGACGCGCCGGCCACGAGAAGCCGATCCGTCGCGAAACGGGAGAGACGACGATGCAGCGCCAGGTTCTGCAGGCCGCGTGCCGACCGGGTTGTCCGGATGCGATGCGCGCAGCCCGCATTTCATTTCAAACGGCTGCCCGCGCGGAGGTGCCCCGCGTCATGCGCGCAGTCGATCGAAATCGAACGGCACGCGTCGTCGCCGACCGTTTGGACGGTTTGTCGCCACGGCGGCACGATGCGCCGCGGCATGGTTTGACGGCCCCGTCGCGCCACCCCGCTTCGGTGCGCAGGCGGGCAGTCGCGCCGTGGCGTCGCGCGCCCGGCAACGGTTGCATCGCACTGCCTGCCCACGCGCCGCAACACGGTTTCTGGATGCACACACCGTCGCGCGGATGCGACGCCTGCTGCACGCTTGAACCGGTTTTCGAGCACACGTCGCATCCGGCCCCGCGCCGCGCGACACGCACCACCCCGATCCGCGTCGCCGCGCTCGCCGAGCGTGCGCATGCGGCGTGACGGCCGGCCGACCAGCCAGGCCCAACTGGAGGAGACGACATGAAGAACGACCTGCTCGAACTGGCCCCGCAAGCACTGCCGTCGGTCGATGCACTGACGTCGCTGCTGCGCGACCAGCGCGCGGCCTACCTGCGCGCACCGTACCCGGCTTGGGAAACGCGCGTGCAGCACTTGCGCGCGCTGCGCACGATGCTGATCGACCACGCGGACGCACTCGCCGAAGCGATCAGCGCCGATTTCGGTCATCGCGCGAAGCAGGAAGTGCTGCTGTCGGAAATCTGGATGGCGAAGGAAGAGATCGACGACGCGCTCAAGCACGGCAAGCGCTGGATGAAACCGATCCGCAAGCCGATGAACAAGTGGCTGCGCCCGGCGCGCGCGAAGGTGATTCCGCAGCCCCTCGGCGTGGTCGGCATCGTCGTACCGTGGAACTACCCGGTGCTGCTCGCGGCCGGCCCGCTGATCTGCGCGCTCGCAGCCGGCAACCGCGCGATCATCAAGATGTCCGAACTGACGCCGCGCACGTCGGCGCTGTTCGAGCAGCTCATTGCGAAGACCTTCACGCGCGACCACGTCGCGGTCGTGAACGGCGATGCGGAAGTGGGCGCCGCGTTCAGCGGGCTGCCGTTCGATCACCTGCTGTTCACCGGCTCGACGCACGTCGGCCGCCACGTGATGCGCGCGGCCGCCGACAACCTCACGCCCGTCACGCTCGAACTCGGCGGCAAGTCGCCGGCCATCGTCGGGCCGAACGCGCGCTTCGATGCGGCCGTCGACGCGATCGTCGCGGGCAAGACGCTGAACGCGGGCCAGACCTGCATCGCGCCCGACTACGTGCTGCTGCCGCGCGGGATGGAGGCCGCGTTCATCGAGCGCGCGCGGGCACGGTTCGCGAAGATGTACCCCGACCTGTCGACCAACGGCGACTACACGACGATCGTGTCGCCGCGCCACTACGCCCGGCTGCAGCAGCTCGCCAGCGACGCGCAGGCGGCCGGCGCGCAGCTGCATCCGCTGTCCGACGCGCAATCCGATCCTGCATCGCGCCGCTTCGTGCCGTGCGCGGTCACGCAGGTGCCGGCCGCGTCGCAGCTGATGCAGGAGGAGATCTTCGGGCCGCTGCTGCCGCTCGTGCCGTACGAGCGGCTCGACGAAGCGATCGCATACGTGAATGCGCGCCCGCGTCCGCTTGCGCTCTACCTGTTCGACGAGGACGGCGGCACGATCGACCGCGTGATGCGCGAAACGGTCTCGGGCGGCGTGTCGATCAACGAAACGCTGATGCACATCGCGTGCGGCAGCCTGCCGTTCGGCGGTGTCGGTGCGAGCGGCATGGGCGCATATCACGGCTACGACGGCTTCGTGACGTTCTCGAAGATGAAGCCGGTACTCACGCAGGCGCGCCTGAACACGCGCAACCTGCTCGCGCCGCCGTACGGCAAGCGCTTCGCCGCGCTGATCAAGCTGATGCTGAAGTTCTGAACGGAAGGGATCGAACGGGCCGCGCGCATCGCGCCGCGGCCCGCACCGGCAGGCCGCGCGGCGCCGGTGCCGCGCGCGCCGTCATACGGGCCAGAGCGGCCCTTCCTGCATCGCGCCGATCTGCTCGCGCAACTCGAGCACGCGTGCTTCCCAGTAGCGGTGCGTGTTGAACCACGGGAACGCGGCGGGGAAGGCGGGATCGTCCCAGCGTCGCGCGAGCCATGCCGCGTAGTGGATCAGCCGCAGCGTGCGCAGCGCTTCGACGAGACGCAACTCGCGCGGCTCGAATTCGCAGAAATCCTCGTAGCCGGCCAGCAGGTCCGCGAGCGCACGCGACGCGCCTTCGCGATCGCCCGGCAACAACAGCCACAGATCCTGGATCGCGGGCGCCATCCGGCTGTCGTCGAAGTCGACGAAGTGCGGGCCGGCATCGGTCCACAGCACGTTGCTCGGATGACAGTCGCCGTGCGTGCGCAGCAGGCGGATCTCGCCCGCCCGCTCGAACGCGGCCTCGACGCCTTCGAGCGCGAGCGTCACGGCGGTCTCATACGCGGGCCGCACATCGTCCGGAATGAAATCGTGCGCGAGCAGGTAGTCGCGCGGCTCGTAGCCGAACGTACTGATATCGAGCACGGGACGCGCGGCATACGGCTGCGTCGCGCCGACCGCATGGATCCGGCCGATGAAGCGGCCGAGCCATTCGAGCGTGTCGCTGCGGTCGAGGTCAGGCGCGCGTCCGCCGCGCCGCTCGAAGATCGAGAAGCGGAAACCGTCGAACGCGTGCAGCGTGCGGCCGTCGAATGTGCGCGCGGGCACCGCCGGAATCTCGCGCGCGGCGAGCTCGGCGACGAACGCATGCTCTTCGAGGATCGCTTCGTCCGACCAGCGGGCCGGACGGTAGAACTTCGCGACGACCGGCGGGCCGTCTTCGATGCCCACCTGATATACGCGGTTTTCGTAGCTGTTGAGCGCGAGCAGGCGCCCGTCGGTGCGCAGGCCGGCCGGCATCAGCACGCTGTCGAGCGCGTCGAGCACGCACTCGGGCGTGAGTCCGGCGAACGGCGGGCCGGCGGGAGAAGCGGGAGCGGAAGTGACGTCTTTCATGCCCCGCATTGTGCCGCCAGCCGGGCCGAAAGACGAGCGCCCGGTGCGGCGTTATGCGCTCAGTGAAGCGCCGCGCCGGCCGGCAGCACGGATTCGCCGGTGTCGATCAGGTCCTCGAGAAAGAACGGCTCGGTGTTGAGTTCCTTCGACTCGCCCGGTACGCCCGCGTACCAGGTCACCATGGCCATGTCGCCCAGGATGCGCTGGACGATGCCGCGTGCGCCCTTCGGCACAGCGATATGGGTAGTGCAGACAATCGACCCGACATGCATGATGGTTCCCCACTCTTGACTCTTGAAACCCGGCTCGATGGCGAGCCGGCAAATGCACGATCCGCGCGCTCTCGTCGGAGCGTTGCGCGTAATCCCATTGTTCACGGTTTATCGAAGCGCGAAAAGAAGAAGAAGCAGGCGAAGTGCCGCGAATTCGTCGAATGTCTCCAATCAACCACTGCGCCGGACAGGCGCTTGCCCGCCCGGTTACCCCCATCATACCCTGTCGAATGTGACTGCCCGCCGAATCCGCGTCGGCACCGCGACGCGCCCGCGACGCATGCCGCACGCGCATCGCGGGCCCGGTGCCGCATCACCGGGAAATTTCGCGCGACCGCCGTGGCCGAACGACGCCGCACCGTCATCGCCTTCCCCGTACCTCGAACGCAACCGGCACGACGACGGTTGCGCGCACACCGCCCGCTTCGCCGCCCACTTCGCCGCCCGCATCACCGCGTGCTTCACCGCACGCCGCGCTGCGTCATGCAATGCCACCGACAGTGGTTGCGTCCGATGTCGGCCTTGCGGTACCTTTGATGCTTCATTCGCGTTCCAGCGCATTCCGATCCGATGCATCCGCTCACGTCCGCCCTTGCAAAATCCCGGCCGCAGTTCGACTCGCGGCCGCAGGCGTGTGCGCATCCGTCGGTTCTTCCTCCTCCTGTCGCACCGCCGCTCGTCGGCGCCGCGCCGCCCCCTCCGGCGGCACGCGCCGGCTGACCAGCCGGCTTCCGTTTCGTCTTCCATTCGCCCGCAGGCTTGCATTCGTGCGTCGTGACGCACGGCTCGCTGCTGCGCGCGCGAATGGAACGTTCCGATCCGTTCGACAGGTGGATTCACATGGTTTCGTTCAAACGCGCGCTCGCCGCGCATGGCGCGACGTCGCTCTTCGTGCTGCTGTGGAGCAGCGGCGCGATCTTCGCCGAACTCGGTCTGCGTCACGCATCCGCGTTCGTCTTTCTCACCGCACGTTTCGCCCTTGCATCGCTCGTGCTGCTCGGGCTCGCCTTCGTGCGCAAACGCTGGCTGCCGCCGCGCGGCGAACGGCGCATGGCCGCGTTGACCGGCTTGCTGATGATGGGCGGCTATTCGATCTTCTACCTGCTCGCGCTCGAACGCGGGATCGCGCCGGGTGTGCTCGCCACGATCCTCGGCGTGCAGCCGATCCTCACGCTCGCGCTCGTCGAGCGACGCTGGCAGCCCATGCGCATCGCGGGACTCGCGCTGTCGCTCGCCGGCCTCGCGCTCGTCGTGTGCCGCGGCGTGGGCGACGGCGGCCTGTCGCTCGCGGGCATCGCGTGCGCGCTCACCGCGCTCGTCGCGCTGACCGCCGGCTCGCTGCTGCAAAAGCGCGTACGGGCGGCGCCTGCCGACGTGCTGCCGTTGCAGAATGCGATCGGCCTCGCGCTGTGCGTGGCGATCGTGCCGTTCCGGCCGGTGTCGTTCGACATGAGCTGGGCGTTCGTGATCCCGCTGCTGTGGCTCGGCATCGTGATCTCGGTGATCGCGCAACTGCTGTTCTACCGGTTGATGCAGCGCGGCGATCTCGTCAACGTGACGAGCCTGTTCTATCTCGTGCCCGTCGTCACCACGCTGATGGATGCCGTGTGGCTCGGCAACCGGCCCGAGCCGCTCGCGCTCGCCGGCATGGGCGCGATCATCGCGGGGCTTGCGCTCGTATTCCGCGCGCCGGCCGCCCGCGTGCGGCCCGACCGCGCATGAGCGGGTGTGCCGCCGCGCCTGCGGGTGCGGCGGCACACACCGGACACATGCGACGAATCGGCAGAAATCGAAAGGCACGAGAAAGATGTGCGCAAGGCGTTCGTCTGACTTGCGGGAAAAATGCGTGATACGCCGGGCATTCCGCTGATTTTTAATGGTTCGGATAGCGAAAAGCGCTGCCGGTTGCCTATACTCGAATTGACCGGCCCGCTCGCAATCGGGTCGCGACCAACACTAGAAACACCCGGCATGGAGCCGGAGCAAACGCTGAAGTGCCGACTCCGGCCGAGATCCCACAGGGATGGGGCCGGAGTAAGCGCTGAAGTACCGACTCCGGCCGAGATCCCACAGGGATGGGGCCGGAGTAAGCGCTAAAGCGCTAACTCCGGCCGACACTGGAGACACGCATGACAACCTACTTCACGATCGGCGACTTCATCCTGTTGATTCCGATGGCGCTGGCCGGAGCGCTATTTCTCGGCGCGGTGCCGTGCGCAACCGAGTTCCGCCACAACCTGCTACGCGTGCTGGGCGTCATCCTCGGCGTCGGCGTCGCGGTATTGCTCGTCGAAGGCCTGCCTGCGCTGATCTAGCGGCGCACCACCCGTGCGTGCCGTGCATCGCTGCACCGCAGCGATGCGACAGGCCGCACGCGAGCCATTGATACGACACGCGATATTTCGCATGCCGTATCGACCGCCGGTCAGATCGCCTGATCGGTGGACGGCTTTTCCCACAGATTGATGCCGCCTTCCGTCGCGTAACGGTCGATCTCCGCGAGTTCCTCCGCCGAGAATTCGAGGTGCTTCAGCGCACCGACGTTTTCACGCACCTGCTCCGCACGGCTCGCGCCGATCAGCGCGGACGTCACGCGGCCGTTGCGCAGCACCCATGCGAGCGCCATCTGCGCAAGGCTCTGCCCGCGCCGCTCGGCGATCACGTTGAGCTTGCGCACATGCTCGAGGTTGTCCGCGCTCAGATGATCCTGCTTCAGCGAGCCGCCGCCCGGCTTGTTCACGCGCGCGTCGGCCGGCACGCCGTTCAGGTACTTCGACGTGAGCAACCCCTGCGCGAGCGGCGTGAACGCGATGCTGCCCGTGCCGATCTCGTCGAGCGTGCCGAGCAGCTCGGTTTCGACCCAGCGGTTCAGCAGGTTGTACGACGGCTGATGGATCAACAGCGGCACCTTGTACTGCGCGAGCAGCTCGGCCATCTCGCGCGTCTTCGCCGCCGAATACGACGAAATGCCGATATAAAGCGCCTTGCCCTGCTGCACGGCCGACGCGAGCGCGCCCGCCGTTTCCTCGAGCGGCGTGTGCGCGTCGAAGCGGTGCGAATAGAAGATGTCGACGTAGTCGAGCCCCATCCGCTGCAGGCTCTGGTCGAGGCTCGCGAGCACGTACTTGCGCGACCCGCCGCCGCTGCCGTACGGCCCCGGCCACATGTCCCAGCCGGCCTTCGTCGAGATCAGCAACTCGTCGCGATACGGCCGGAAATCCTCCTTCAGCAGCCGGCCGAAGTTGGTTTCGGCACTGCCGTACGGCGGCCCGTAGTTGTTCGCGAGATCGAAGTGGTTGATGCCGAGGTCGAACGCGGTACGCAGGATTTCGCGCTGCGTCGAGATCGGCGTCGAGTCGCCGAAGTTGTGCCACAGGCCGAGCGACAGCGCGGGCAGTTTGAGCCCGGATTTGCCACAGGTGCGGTATTGCATGTCGGCATAACGTTCGGAAGCTGCTTCGTAGGCCATGAGTCTGTTCCGTCAGGACATCGGAGGAAGGGACGCGCGCCGGCCGCGCCGATGGCGCGACGGCGGCGAAGGAGTCATACGACGACTATGGTAGCGAAAGCGGCCGGATCGCGCACGGCGGCACGGCGATGGACGCGGCCGCGGCCGTCGCCTACACTGCGGCGTCTCGAATCACCGTTTCAGCGAGGTTGGTATGTCCCGGGTCATCTCGGTTGCACTGCTCGTCGGCGGCGTCGTGCTGCTGTATTTCGGCGGCCAGTCGTTCCATTCGATCAACGACAACGTGTCGCGCTTCTTCACCGGTTCGCCCGCGACGAAGACGATCCTGCTGATCGCGGGCGGCGCCGTCGCATCGTTCATCGGCCTGATCGGCCTCGCGATGCCGGGCAACAAGCGCTGATCGCGCAGCCGCGCGATGCACACGCGACCCGCGTCGTGCGACCGCGCCGCGCCAAGCGAAACGGGCGGCCAGGCCGCCCGTTGCTTCATCCGCCGGCGATGCACCGCATCGCGTGACCGCGGTGGTGTCACCGCCCGTCCGGTCCGAACCTAGAACTGCACTTCCGGCTTCGACGCCGAGCGCGTGCCGGGCAGCGGCCGGTTGCTCGCGCCGTGATAGGTGTACACGAGCGAGAACTTCACCTGGTCGGAACGGTTCTGTCCGGCCGAATGCAGCGTATTGCTGTGGAAGAACACCACGTCGCCCGTCTGCAGCGACGGGCACGTGGCCGCATCGATCATCTTCCGGTTCGCCGGCAGGTCGCTGCGGAAGAACTTCGCATCGTCGAACGCTTCAGGCCCGAATTCGGCCGTATGCGACCCCGGCACGAGCCACAGTGCGCCGTTCTCGTTCGTTTCCGGCCCGAGCGCAAGCCACACCGACACCATGTCCGGGCGCTCGAACGACCAGTAGCGGAAATCGCGATGCCAGCCGGTCAGGCTGCCGTACGCGGGATGCTTCGTCATCATGCAGTTGTGATGCGCGCGCGACAGCACGGGTTCTTCGCCGAAATACTCGCGCATCCACGCACCGATTTCGGGTGCGATCGCGCGCTCGGCGAACGCCGGATCGCGTGAATACGCATCGAGCAGCCGCCGCACCGTATGCCCGCCCGGCGCATGCTTGGACTCGGGCGCGCCCGGGTAGCGCAGATCCGCCTCGAACTCGATCGGCTCGGCCGCCTCCCGCAACTGGCGCTCCGCGATCTGCCTGAGCGCCGCGCACTGCGCTTCGCCGACGAGGCCACGCGCGACGACAAAGCCGCGCTCGCGCAATTCCGCGACTTGCGCGCGGATCGATTCCGACTGCAATGGAGACGACATGGGATGCCAGACGTTTATTGTGTGAATGTGACGATTGTAAATCGGCGCCGGATGCCGCGAACAGCACCATTGTCATGCGCAGGGGCATGCCAATCGCGGATTTGATCCGGCTCAAGGGAACTGTTCGTCGCGGCACCTGCCTCACCGACAGGCGGTATGCGGCACACGCCTTGCGGCACAAGGGTTTATCGCGACTTTTGCCCGTCATGAATCCCCTGTAGCCTGTCGCGGCCTGTCAATTCTGGCGGGCGCGGCGCGCAGCGAGTTTCAGTAAGATCCGTTGCGTCATCCGAGGCCGTTCATACCAGTGCGCTCTCCAGGGCGCCATCCATACAAGCGAAGCATCGTTCACATGCCATTCCGTCTGACTTCCCGTCTCAGCCGCGCTGCGAAGCGCGTCGTGCCGACCGCTCCTGCCCGCTCGCTGCGCCATCACCGCGCACGCACGCAGGCGCTGGCCGAGCGCACGCCCGCCCACAGCCGGCTGGATGGTATCCGTGCGTGGTTCCACGCATTTTTCTCGATGATGAGTGCACAGGCCTTCTCGCGCCGTGCCGGCCTGCGCTCGCTGCTGCAGAAACCGTCGTCGCTGCGCGCGCTCGCGCTGCGCCGCACGCTCGGGCCGCAACGCCGCGTCAACCGTCCGCGCCGCCTCGCGGCCAGCAACGGCTGGTTCGGGTTCGGCGCGCGCTGAGCGCACGCCGGCGGGCACCGCGCGCGACGATCGCCGTCGCGCCGTTTGTCCGGTTGCCTGTTTGTCCGATTGCCCCGACGATCGGAGCCCATAAAAAAACCCCGGCTAGCCGGGGTTTTTTCATTTCAGGCGAACGACGCTTACGCGACGCGTGCCGTCGGCTCGACGCCGGCCGCTTCGGCCAGTGCGAGCGCCTTGTCGGTCGCTTCCCACGAGAATTCCGGCTCTTCGCGGCCGAAGTGGCCGTAAGCAGCCGTCTTCTCGTAGATCGGGCGCAGCAGGTCGAGCATCTTGATGATGCCCTTCGGACGCAGGTCGAAATGCTCGCGCACGAGCTTCGTGATCACCGCATCCGACACGCGGCCCGTGCCGAACGTGTTGACCATCACCGAGGTCGGCTCGGCGACGCCGATCGCGTACGACACCTGGATCAGCGCGCGCGACGCGAGGCCGGCGGCGACGATGTTCTTCGCGACGTAGCGGCCTGCGTACGCAGCCGAACGGTCGACCTTCGACGGATCCTTGCCCGAGAACGCGCCGCCGCCGTGCGGTGCGGCACCGCCGTACGTGTCGACGATGATCTTGCGGCCGGTCAGGCCGCAATCGCCCTGCGGGCCGCCGATCACGAACCGGCCGGTCGGGTTCACCAGGAACTTGATGTCGCCCTTGATCAGGTCGGCCGGCAGCGTCGGCTTGATGATTTCCTCGATCACGGCTTCGCGCAGCGCGGGCAGCTCGATGTCCGGTGCGTGCTGCGTCGACAGCACGACGGTGTCGATCGAATGCGGCTTGCCGTCGACGTAGCGGACGGTGACCTGCGACTTCGCGTCCGGGCGCAGCCATTGCAGGCGGCCGTCGCGGCGCAGGCTGGCCTGGCGCTCGACGAGACGGTGCGACAGGTAGATCGGCAGCGGCATCAGTTCCGGCGTTTCATCGCACGCGTAACCGAACATCAGGCCCTGGTCGCCCGCACCCTGATCGAGGTTGTCGTCGTGTGCACGATCGACGCCCTGGGCGATGTCCGGCGACTGCTTGTCGTACGCGACGAGCACCGCGCAACCCTTGTAGTCGATGCCGTAGTCGGTGTTGTCGTAGCCGATGCGCTTGATCGTGTCGCGCGCGATCTGGATGTAGTCGATGTTGGCCGTCGTGGTGATTTCACCGGCCAGGACGACGAGACCCGTGTTGCACAGCGTTTCCGCCGCGACGCGGGAATACTTGTCTTGCTCGAGGATGGCGTCGAGGATCGCGTCCGAGATTTGGTCCGCGACCTTGTCCGGATGGCCTTCGGAGACGGATTCGGACGTGAAGAGATAATCGTTTGCCACTTTTTCAGGCTCCTGTGTGGTTACGGTTGGTTTCACGTAGCCAGCTTCGTTGGGCCTGAAGCGGCGACGCTTTAGCGGATTACCAGGACCGGGCAGCGCGTATGACGCCAACCGGCTTCGCCCCGCAAGTTGTCAGTTAACTCGGCGAAGCCCGTATTATAGCGGCTTTCCTGAATTGTCACAGAGCGCCGCCCGTGCTGCATCTTCCGCTGTCTCACCTACCTGTTCGCAACGCGCCGGCCAGCCGGTTCCACGGAGGTTTCGCATGCTAGGTCGTCTAGGCACGCACCTCGCCATTGGCTTGCTGAAACTGCTCGCCCTGTTGCCGTACGGCCTGACCGCACGGTTCGGCGATGGTCTCGGCTGGCTGCTCTACAAGATCCCCAGCCGGCGAAAACGCATCGTACACACCAATCTGAAACTCTGCTTCCCGGATTGGAGCGATGCACGCCGCGAGGAAGTGGCAGGCCAGCATTTCCGCCATGCGATCCGCAGCTACGTCGAGCGCAGCGTGCAGTGGTTCGGCTCGGAGAAAAAGCTCGCGAAGCTGATCCAGGTCGACAGCGCGGTCGACCTCGACGATCCGGACCTGCCGCCGACGCTGTTCCTCGGCCTGCACTTCGTCGGCATCGAAGCCGGCTCGATCTGGCTGAACCGTTCGCTCCACCGCCGCTGCGGGTCGCTCTACCAGCCGTTCTCGAACGCCGTGCTCGAGGAAGAGGCGAAGAAGGCGCGCGGGCGTTTCGACGCCGAGATGGTCGGCCGCGCGGACAGCGCGCGCGTCGTGCTGCGCTGGCTGCGCGACCGCAAGCCGGTGATGCTCGGCGCCGACATGGATTACGGGCTGCGCAATTCGACGTTCGTCCCGTTTTTCGGCGTGCCCGCGTGCACGCTGACGGCGGTCGGCCGGCTCGCGAAGACGGGCCGCGCGCAGGTCGTGCCGTTCATCGGCGAAGTGCTGCCGAACTACAAGGGTTATCGCCTGAAGGTATTCAAGCCGTGGGATCAGTACCCGACGGGCGACGACGATCTCGACGCGCGGCGGATGAACGAATTCCTCGAGGAACAGATCCCGCTGATGCCCGAGCAATACTATTGGGTCCACAAGCGCTTCAAGACGCGCCCGGCCGGCGAGCCGAGCCTGTACTAACCCTGCCGGAAGACGTTCGCAGGCGGGCCGTCATGTACGCGCCTGCGCCCTCGCCACCTTCGGCGCGCCCTTCGCGCGCGCCCGCCACAGATCGTGGGCCGACTGCTGCGCGAGCCACGGATCGGCCCGCCCCCCGTTTTCCTCGCCGAGCCACGCTTCGAGGCGCAGCGCCATTTCCGGCGAGATGCCGGCATGGCCGTGCAGGATTCGCGACAGTGCGGCACGCGTCACGCCCAGCTGCGACGCGGCCTCGGTGACGGTCAGGCCAAGCGCCGGCAGCACGTCGTCGCGCAGCGTTTCGCCCGAATGGGGCGGATTGATGATGCGGTTCATGGCTTGAATGAGCTCGCTGGAGGTTGACAGGGCGTATGGCGAAACAATACGAATCTCCGGGTGGCCTCATCAATTGAACGAGTACGAAAACGCCCGGAACGCCCGCGCAGGACGCCCCTGTCGGCTGCATGTATCATTTGCGGTTGAGATCAGCACGACGAACGAGGCCGCCCGGCATGGCGCGGCGTCGCGCGAGCCGCGCTGACCGCCTTGTTCGCCATGGAAATCCGGACCCAGTGAAACTCTCGTTCACCAAGATGCACGGCGCGGGCAACGACTTCGTCGTGCTCGACGGCTATTCGCGCGCATTGCCGCCGCTCACCGAAGCGCAGGTGCGCGCGCTCGCCAACCGCCACTTCGGCATCGGCGCCGATCAGTTGCTGCTCGTCGAAAAACCGACCGTCGACGGCGTCGATTTCAAGTACCGGATCTTCAATTGCGACGGCGGCGAGGTCGAACACTGCGGCAACGGCGCGCGCTGCTTCGTGAAGTTCGTCAGCGACCGCGGCCTGACCGACAAGCGCAGCGTGCGCGTGCAGGTCATGAAGGGTCTGATCACGTTGACGATGCAGGACAACGGCGAAGTCGTCGTCGACATGGGTGCGCCCGTGTTCGCGCCGGCGCAGGTGCCGTTCGATGCGGCAGGCCTCGACGGCCGCACCGAGGGCCGCGACACGTTGTGGCCGCTCGACGTCGGCGGCGCGACGCGCTGGATCTCGACGGTGTCGATGGGCAACCCGCACGCGGTGCAGATCGTCGACGACGCCGAAGCGTATCCGGTGCTCGAGGAAGGCCCGCTGATCGAGCACCACGCGCGCTTCCCGGAGCGCGTGAACGCCGGCTTCATGCAGATCGTGTCGCGCAGCGAAGTGCGGCTGCGCGTGTACGAACGCGCGGCGGGCGAGACGCTCGCGTGCGGCACCGGCGCGTGCGCGGCGGTCGCGGCCGGCATCCGGCGCGGCCTGCTCGATTCGCCCGTGACCGTGCACACGCACGGCGGCACGCTGACGATCAGCTGGGACGGCGCACGCGACGAAGCTGCCGCGCTGATGATGGCCGGGCCCGCCACGACCGTGTTCGAAGGCGAGATCGACCTGCCTGCCTGACCCTGCAACGTCCTTGATAACTGAACGCTCCAGCCACATGAACGATCGCGAAGTCGCCGACTACCTGCTCGCCAATCCCGAATTCTTCGCGCAGCACGCCGAACTGCTCGCGACGATCCGCCTTGCGAACCCGCACGGCAAGGCCGCGATCTCGCTGCAGGAGCGGCAGATGGAGATGTTGCGCGACAAGAACAAGCATCTCGAGCGCCGGCTCGCCGAACTCGTGCGCTACGGCCACGAGAACGACAGCCTGTCCGCGAAGTTCAGCCGCTGGACCGCCCGCGTGATCGCGGAACGCGATCCGTACGCGCTGCCGCGCACGATCGCCGACGGCATCGCCGACGTATTCGACGTGCCGCAGACGGCACTGCGCGTGTGGGACGTCGCCGACACCTATTCGCAGGCCGACTTCGCGCGCCAGGTCGGCGAGGAAGTGCGCCTGTTCACGAACGGCCTGTCGACGCCGTACTGCGGTGCGAACACGGGCTTCGAGGCCGCGCAGTGGCTCGCGCCCGCGGTCGCCGCCCCGGCCGCGAATGCGGCGGAAGGCGCGGACGCCGCGCCGCCGGCCGGCGACGGCTCGGCCGCATCGGTCGCGCTGCTCGCGCTGCGCGCGCCGCTTGCCGGCACCGATGCGCCCGCGTTCGGCCTGCTCGTACTGGGTTCGCCCGACCCGCGCCGCTTCCACGACGGGATGGCCACCGACTTCCTCGCGCAGATCGCAACGCTCGCGAGCGCCGCGCTCACGCGCCTGCTGCCGCACTGAGCCTGCCGCACGCGATGACAGACGATCCGGTCGCCGCCTACCTGTCGAACCTGAAGCACGTCAGGCAGCTGTCGGAGCACACGCTGCGCGCCTACACGCACGAACTCGACGAACTGAAGAAGCTTGCGGCCGGCCGGCCGCTCGAAGTGCTGACGGCCGCCGACATGCGCGGCGCGGTCGCGCGCGCGCATGCGGGCGGGCTGTCCGCACGGTCGATCGCGCACCGGCTGTCCGCGTGGCGCGCGTTCTACCGCTGGCTCGCGCAGCGCATCGACATGCCCGCGAACCCGGTCGCCGCGGTGCGCGCGCCGAAACGCCCGAAGACCTTGCCGAAGGCGCTGTCGGTCGACGACGCATCGGCCCTGATGGACGCACCGCTCGCCGGCACGACCGAAAGCATCCGCGATCACGCGATCCTCGAGCTGTTCTACTCGTCGGGGCTGCGCCTCGCGGAGCTGATCGGGCTCGACGTCATGTACACGCAGGCCGACGGCTACCGCTCGGCCGGCTGGCTCGATCTCGCCGAAGCCGAAGTCACCGTGCGCGGCAAGGGCAACAAGGAGCGCAAGGTGCCGGTCGGCCGCAAGGCAATCGATGCGCTGAACGCATGGCTCGCGGTGCGCGGCGAATTCGTGAAGCACGATCCGCATCCGCTGTTCGTGTCCGTGCGCGGCAACCGGATGTCGCCGGGCGTCGTGCGCGAGCGCGTGAAGCGCGCGGCGCTCGCCGCGGGCATCCCCGCCAATGTCCATCCGCACGTGCTGCGCCACTCGTTCGCGACGCACGTGCTGCAGTCGAGCGGCGACCTGCGCGCGGTGCAGGAACTGCTCGGCCACGCGAGCGTGTCCGCGACGCAGGTCTATACGTCGCTCGACTTCCAGCATCTCGCGAAGATTTACGACAGCGCGCATCCGCGCGCGAAGAAGCGCGACTGACGCGCGTCCCGTGTTACCCGCCGCGCGCGGCGACCGGCCACGGTCGGCTTCGCGCACGGCCCATTTCGATCTCATCATGCAAACCGTCACCCTCAAGCCATCCAAGGACAAATCGCTGCTGCGCCGCCATCCGTGGATCTACGCCAATGCGATCGACCGCGTCGACGGCAAGCCCGCGCCCGGCGCGACCGTGATCGTGCGCGCGCACGACGGCCGCTTCCTCGCGCGCGGCGCGTACAGCCCGCAGTCGCAGATCCGCGTGCGCGTGTGGAGCTTCGACGAGAACGAGCCGATCGACCACGCGTTCTTCAAGCGCCGCGTGCAGCGCGCCGTTGCGCACCGCACGACGATGGTGTCGGGCACGGGCGCGGTGCGGCTCGTGTTCGGCGAAGCCGACGGGCTGCCGGGGCTGATCGTCGACTATTACGTCGCGGACACTGCCGAAGCCGGCGCGGCGCCGCGCGGCCAGCTCGTCTGCCAGTTCATGGCCGCAGGCGTCGAAGCATGGAAGGACGCGATCGTGAAGGCGCTCGTCGGCGCGACCGGCTGCCCGAACGTGTACGAGCGCTCGGACGTGTCGATCCGCGACAAGGAAGGGCTCGAGCAGACGACCGGCGTGCTGGCCGGCGATGCGCCGCCCGCGACGCTGATCTCGAACGAAAACGGCGTGCGCTATCACGTCGACGTGCCGAACGGCCACAAGACGGGCTTCTACGTCGACCAGCGCGACAACCGCGCGCTGGTTGCGCAGTACGCGGCTGATCGCGACGTGCTGAACTGCTTCTGCTACACCGGCGGCTTCTCGCTCGCGGCGCTCAAGGGCGGCGCGAAGCGTGTCGTGTCGATCGACTCGTCGGGCGATGCGCTCGCGCTCGCGCAGCAGAACGTCGTCGCCAACGGTTTCGACGCCGAACGCGCGACCTGGCTCGACGCCGACGCGTTCAAGACGCTGCGCCGCCTCGTCGACGAAGGCGAGCGTTTCGACCTGATCGTGCTCGATCCGCCGAAGTTCGCGCCGACCCGCGACAGCGTCGATCGCGCGGCGCGCGCGTACAAGGACATCAACCTGAGCGGCTTCAAGCTGCTGCGTCCGGGCGGCCTGCTGTTCACGTACTCGTGTTCGGGTGCGATCGACATGGACCTGTTCCAGAAGATCGTCGCGGGCGCGGCTGCCGACGCGAAGGTCGACGCGCGCATCCTGAAGCGGCTCGGCGCGGGCGTCGATCACCCGCTGCTCGCGGCATTCCCGGAAGGCGAATATCTGAAGGGCCTGCTGTTGCAAATCGTCTGATCGCCCCGATCTACGCGCGTAACCTTCCGCCGGCCGCGGCCTCGCGCCCGGCGGATTCGCATTCCCGCCTGTCGTTCGGACGACGGGCGGGGGCTTGACAGGTATGTTTCAATGGATGGTTGTGCGCCCCGGCTGCCAGCGCGAGCGGGCGCAACGCACATCCTGGTTTTGACCCCGATTCACGAACCACAGGCGATTGACATGGCCACTCCCGTCACCATCCTCACCGGCTTCCTCGGCAGCGGCAAGACGACGCTGCTCAAGCGCATCCTGAACGAACAGCACGGCATGAAGATCGCCGTGATCGAGAACGAGTTCGGCGAAGAGAACATCGACAACGAAATCCTCGTGCAGGATTCGAACGAGCAGATCATCCAGATGAGCAACGGCTGCATCTGCTGCACGATCCGCGGCGACCTCGCACGCGCGCTCGGCGACCTGGCCGCGAAGAAGCGCGAAGGCAAGCTCGACTTCGACCGCATCGTGATCGAAACCACCGGCCTTGCGAACCCGGGCCCCGTCGCGCAGACCTTCTTCATCGACAGCGAAATCGCCGACGACTTCCTGCTCGACGCGGTCATCACGCTGGTCGACGCGAAGCACGCGAACGCGCAGCTCGACGAGCACGAAGTCGTGCAGCGCCAGGTCGGCTTCGCCGACCGGCTGTTCATCACGAAGTCGGACCTGGTCGACGACCAGACCGTGGCCGGCCTGAAGCACCGCCTGATGCACATGAACCCGAAGGCCGCGATCAAGGTCGTGAACTTCGGCGAAGCCGACATCAAGGAAATCTTCGACCTGCGCGGCTTCAACCTGAACGCGAAGCTCGAGATCGACCCCGACTTCCTCGCCGAGGACGATCACGCGCATCATCACCACGATCACGACCATGATCACGATCACGCCAATTGCGACCACGATCACGGTCAATGCGCGCACGATCACGACCACGGCCACCACCATCACCACCACGCGCACCACGACGACAAGATCAAGTCGTTCGTGTATCGCAACGACCGCCCGTTCGACCCGAACAAGCTGGAAGACTTCCTCGGCGGCATCCTGCAGATCTACGGCGAGCGGATGCTGCGCTACAAGGGCGTGCTGTACATGAAGGGCGTCGACCGCA
Organism: Burkholderia cepacia ATCC 25416; assembly: GCF_001411495.1. NCBI lineage: Bacteria > Pseudomonadati > Pseudomonadota > Betaproteobacteria > Burkholderiales > Burkholderiaceae > Burkholderia > Burkholderia cepacia. Next base: position 730,467 of record NZ_CP012981.1, read on the forward strand.
AGGTCGTGTTCCAGGGCGTGCATCAGATGATGGGCAGCGACCTCGCCGCGAAGTGGCTGCCGATCGAGAAGAAGACGAACAAGATGGTGTTCATCGGCGTCGATCTGCCGCAGGACCTGATCACCGACGGCCTCGACGCCTGTCTCGCCTGACGCGCGCGGGCAACCGCCGCACACGCCGCCGCGCGGCCGCCCCGCGGGCGGCTGCGGCGGCCGCGGGGCGCCCGTTTCGGGCAGGGTTTCGCCGTCATCGCTTTTTCGCGATTTGCGCGTTATATTTTCTAGATATTGGCGCAGCCGACGGGGATCGACCCGATACGGCGCCCGCTTGCGATTCAGTTACAATACGTGCCCGCTGGAGTACGGCAACAAACAGGCCCGGTTCTTGCTGAACCAGTTTTCCGGGCATCGCAACCGCGCCGGATCGCCAATCCGCCTCCCGGCCGCGGCCGATGCGATGTGCCGCGCAGCACACCGGTTCGCAGCGCGCGCAACTCCGCGCCAGGCCTATCCTGGTATTTGAGAACCGGTTTTCCAGAGGCTTTCGGCCCCGCGGCGGCAAATCGCAAATGATTGCAAGCGCGGTTGCGGGTAATCCCAAAGTGCAGGCAATATCTCTCGATTTGCCGCACATTGAAGAAGCAAGCAGATGACGAAGAAACTCTTGACCGAAGCCGAAATCCTGAAGATGAGCGACAAGGATTACATGAATGAGGATCAGCTCGCCTTCTTCAAAAATCGGCTCGAACAGTTGCAGGCGGACATCCTCAAGAATGCAGGCCAGACGACCGAGAACCTGCGCGAGACGGTGATCGTCCCCGATCCCGCCGATCGCGCGACGATCGAGGAAGAGCACGCGCTCGAGCTGCGCACGCGCGATCGCGAACGCAAGCTCCTCAAGAAGGTTCAGCAGTCGCTCGCCCGCATCGATTCCGGCGATTACGGCTGGTGCGAGGAAACCGGCGAGCCGATCGGCATTCCGCGGCTGCTCGCCCGTCCGACCGCCACGCTGTCGCTCGAGGCGCAGGAGCGCCGCGAGTTGCGCCAGAAGCTGTTCGGCGACTGATCGAGCGGCGTTCCGCTCAGACACGCTGCTTCCCGAAAGCGCGCGGCCTGCCGCGCGCTTTTTGTTTTTCCGGCACCGGCTCGCGGTTGGCCGGTTTTCCGATTTGCCTCCCGCCTCTTGATATCCCCGCGCCCGCCCTAAAATGAAACGGACGCGCGCCGGGCCGCTTCCCGGCGCACTGCGAGTTACGCGGCGGCGCCTCGCGCCGCCCGACTCTTCCCCGTTTTTCTCAAGGAACGCAGATGGAGCAATTTCACGGCACGACCATCGTTTCGGTCCGGCGCGGCGACAAGGTCGCGCTCGGCGGCGACGGCCAGGTAACCCTCGGCAACATCGTCATGAAGGGTGGCGCGCGGAAAGTGCGGCGGATCTACAACAACCAGGTGCTGGTCGGATTCGCGGGCGGCACCGCCGATGCGTTCTCGCTGCTCGACCGCTTCGAGGCGAAGCTCGAGAAGCACCAGGGCAACCTGACCCGCGCGGCCGTCGAGCTCGCGAAGGACTGGCGCACCGACCGGATGCTGCGCCGCCTCGAGGCGATGCTGATCACGGCCGATGCCACCACCACGCTCGTGATCACCGGCAACGGCGACGTGCTCGACCCGGAAGAGGGCATCTGCGCGATCGGTTCGGGCGGTGCGTATGCGCAGGCCGCGGCCCGCGCGCTCGCGGAGAACACCGAGCTGTCCCCGCGCGAGATCGTCGAGAAGTCGCTGAAGATTGCCGGCGACATGTGCATCTACACGAACCACAACCGCATCATCGAAACGATCGAGTAAGGACCGCACCATGAGCACCATGACCCCTGCCGAGATCGTCTCGGAACTCGACAAGCACATCATCGGCCAGGCCAAGGCGAAGAAGGCCGTCGCGGTCGCGCTGCGCAACCGCTGGCGGCGCCAGCAGGTCGCCGACCCGCTGCGCCAGGAAATCACGCCGAAGAACATCCTGATGATCGGGCCGACGGGCGTCGGCAAGACCGAAATCGCACGCCGCCTCGCGAAGCTCGCCGACGCGCCGTTCATCAAGATCGAAGCGACCAAGTTCACCGAGGTCGGCTACGTCGGCCGCGACGTCGACAGCATCGTGCGCGACCTGATCGAGATCTCGGTCAAGCAGACGCGCGAATCCGAGATGCGCAAGGTGCGCAGCAAGGCCACCGACCAGGCGGAAGACCGCATCCTCGACATCCTGCTGCCGCAGCCGCGCGCGGTGGGCTTCGGCGGCAATGCCGACCACGCGAACGACGACAACAACGCGACGCGCCAGACCTTCCGCAAGCGCCTGCGCGAAGGCCAGCTCGACGACAAGGAAGTCGAGCTCGACCTCGAGCAGCCGTCGGCCGGCATGGACATCATGGCGCCGCCGGGGATGGAAGAGATGACCGAGCAGATCCGCTCGATGTTCTCGAACCTCGGCAGCGGCAAGAAGCAGCGTCGCAAGGTGAAGATCAAGGAAGCGCTGAAGCTGCTGACCGACGAGGAAGCGGCGAAGATGCTGAACGACGAGGAAGTGAAGACGAAGGCCGTGCAGAACGTCGAGCAGAACGGCATCGTGTTCCTCGACGAGATCGACAAGATCACGTCGCGCAACAACGAAGGCAGCGGCGGCGAAGTGTCGCGCCAGGGCGTGCAGCGCGACCTGCTGCCGCTCGTCGAGGGCACGACGGTCAACACGAAGTACGGGATGGTGAAGACCGATCACATCCTGTTCATCGCGAGCGGCGCGTTCCACCTCGCGAAACCGAGCGACCTGATTCCCGAACTGCAGGGCCGCTTCCCGATCCGCGTCGAGCTCGACTCGCTGTCGGTGGAAGACTTCGAGGCGATCCTCGATGCGACCGACGCGAGCCTCGTCAAGCAGTACCAGGCGCTGCTCGCGACCGAGGACGTGCAGCTCGAATTTGCCCGGGACGGCATCCGCCGTCTCGCGGAGATCGCGTATGCGGTCAACGAGAAGACCGAGAACATCGGTGCGCGCCGGCTGTACACGGTGATCGAGAAACTGCTCGAGGAAGTGTCGTTCTCGGCCGGCAACCATGCCGGCGAGCGCGTGACGATCGACGCGAAGTATGTCGACCGCGCGCTGGGCGAAGTGTCGCAGGACGAAGACCTGTCGCGCTACGTGCTGTAACGCGCGCGGCGTCCGACGAAAAACGGGCGGCCCCTTGCGGGGTCGCCCGTTTTTTCATGGTCAGGCGATGCGGCGCCCGTGCCTGCCCGTGGAATGCGGCTGATGGCAAGTGTGCTGGTGCGTCCCTATAATCCGGACTCCTCCGGCCAAGTACCGACGCATTCGTCACCGCCTTCGAATGACCATCTACCCGTCCGTCGCCGGCCGAATCGTGCCGGCCTTGCTCGCGCTCACGCGCGCCGACATCCTGTCGCTCCTGCGCCGGATCAGGCGGGATTCGCTGCGGCGCTACAACGTCGCGTTTGTACTCGCGTGGCTGGGCACGCTGGCGGGCATCGCATTCGCCAGCGTGGCGATCAGCATCGGCATCCAGTTCGTCGCGCGTGGCGTATCGGCAACGCCGTGGCCGCTGGCCAGCGCCATCGTCGTCGGCGGATGCGCGCCGCTGCTCGCCAACGTCTTCGACTCGGCGCTGCTCACGCTCCTGCTGAAACGCGAGATCGTCGCCTGCCTGTCGCGAGTCCCGGGCGCACCCGGCTGACGCGCCGGGCGCAAGTACCCGCTTACTGCCGCACCGGCTTCTTCGCGAGCTTGCGCTGCAGCGTGCGGCGGTGCATGTTCAGCGCGCGCGCCGTCGCCGAGATGTTGTTGTTGTTCTCGGCCAGCACGCGCTGGATGTGCTCCCATTCGAGCCGGTCGACCGACAGCACGACCGGATTCTCGAGCGCTTCGTCGGCCTGCACTTCGGTCGCGTTGGTCTGCAGCGCGGCCAGGATCGACTCGACGTTCGCGGGTTTCGCGAGATAGTTGTCGGCGCCTTCCTTCACCGCCTGCACGGCGGTCGCGATGCTCGCGTAGCCGGTCAGCACCAGGATTCGCGCATCGGGCTGCAGGTCGCACAGCGGCGCGATCAGGCTCAGGCCCGAATCCTCGCCGAGATGCAGGTCGACGGTGATGAACTGGAACTTGCCGCCCGCGGCAAGCCGCAGCGCCGCCTCCTTGTCGTGCGCCTGCTGGACCGCGTAACCGCGGCGCTCGAGGCCGCGCGCGAGCGTGCCCGCGAACACCTCGTTGTCGTCGATCACCAGGAAATTGTTCTCGCTCATGTGGTTTCTCCGTCTACGTGTTGGTTGAGGCGGCCGGCGCCGCGACGCGCACCGCCGGCAGGCGCAGCACGGCCCGCGTGCCGCGTGCGGCGGATGTGCCGGCCGCGCGGCTGTCCGGCGTGCCGGTTGTCCGTTCGGACGCGCGCTGGCCCGCACGCTGTCCCGAGCCGGTCGCGGCGTGACCATTCGCCGCCCCGCCGGCCCGCCCGTTGCCGCCCGCCGCGCGCGGCACGACATCGGACAGTTCGATCTCGCCGCCGAGCCGCGCGGCCGCGCTGAACGCGAGATACAGGCCGACCCCGTGCCCGCCCTGCGTGCTGTCGACCGGCATCGCGCCGAGCGACTCGCGCAGCGCGGCCGGAATGCCGGGCCCGTCGTCGCACACCTCGAATTCGATCTCGTCGGCCGCGCCGGCGTGCGCGACCTTCGCGGCCAGCGTCACGCGCTGCGGGCTCGCGCGCGCGGCGTTGTCGAGCAGGATCGTCAGGATCTGGCCGGCCGCGACCGTGTCGTCGAGCGCGACGCCCGCCGGGCGCGCACCGAGCAGTTCGAACTGCACGTGCGGATGCCGCAGGCGCCAGTGCTCGACGAACGTGTCGAGCCAGTCGTCCACCGGCTGGCGGCTCGCGGGTGCGCTCGCGCGGCTGCGCAGGCGCGCGAGCGCCGACGTGCAGAGCGTCATCTGCTCCTCGAGCACCTTCAGGTCGGCTTCGTAGCGGGCCAGCCCCGGATCGGCGCGCGCCGCGTCGCGCAGTTCCTCGGCAAGCATCGCGATCGTCGACAGCGGCGTGCCCATCTCGTGCGCGACGGTGGCGGCCTGCACGCCGAGCGCGACCGCCCGCTCGTCGCGCAGCAGGTGCGCCTGCGCTTCGCCGAGCGCCGCGTCGCGCTGGCGCAGCGCGTTCGACATGCGCGCGACGAACCACGCGATCAGCCCGACGCTGACCATGAAGTTCGCCCACATCCCGGTACGGTAGTAGTCGAACAGGTTGGCCGGGTTATCCATGTTGAGCGGCACCGAGTCGAAGCCGAGCGCCGCGTAGCACGCGACCGCGAACGCCGCGAGCCAGATCATCAGGTGCCACGGCAGCACGGCCGCCGCGATCGCGAGCGAAGGCAGGTACAGCGACACGAACGGGTTGGTCGTGCCGCCCGACAGGAACAGCAGCGCGGACAGCGCGCCGAGGTCGACCCACAGCTGGCCGAGCAGCTCGAAATTGGTCTCGGGCCGCGCGCGCAGCACGCGCACCCAGGTCAGCGCGTTGAAAACGATTTCGAGCGCGATGACCATCAGCATCGCCGGCAACGGCAGATGCACGCCGAAATAGGTCTGCACGACGCCGATCGTCACGAGCTGGCCGATGATCGCGAGATTGCGGAGCCAGAACAGGTGACTGAGGTTGACGCGCCCGGTGGTGGTGATTCGTTGCATCCGGGCAGTTTACCCGTTTAGCGGGCCGCGCCTCTAGCGGGGCCGGATCGGAGCGGGCGAACGGTGCGCACCACATGCCCGGCCAGCGCCGTCAGCCGGCCGCGCCGGCCATGCGCTGCGCGATCTCGTCGGCCAGGCACTCGGGGCACCGGCAGCGCGCGCCGGCCGCAGGCTGTGTGCCGCCGGGCAGCACCGGCATCGACGCGCACCAGCATTCGAACGGTTGCGTGCGCGCGCCGCAGTCGAAGCCGCGCCCGCAGTGCGGGCAGCGCACGCGGCGCGGGGCGGAACGATCGGCGGCGGCGGCGGAATCGGTCATGACGGAATCGCGGAAACGGGCATGAAGTCGCCCTACGCGACAAGCATAGCGCGGCGGACGGATCTTGCATGCCGGCCGCCCGGCCGAAGTTCGTCGCGAACGCACGCGGACCAACCCGCCGCCGCTGCCCGCGCACCGCCGCCCGCATCGCGCAGCGCCATAGCCGGCGGGCCGCCGCGCAGGGTGTCCGACCCGCGCCGACCGCCGTCCGGCCAGCCCAAAAACCCGATGCTGCGCTGCGCCACTCCTGTACAATTCGCCGTGTTTCAACCGTTCCCAGCCAGAGCCGCCGCCATGTCCGAGCCCATCGACCTCTCGCAGATCGCCCCCACGCTGAAAGCAGAAATCCTCGCCGAGGCGCTGCCGTATATCCGCCGTTACCACGGGAAAACCGTGGTCATCAAATACGGCGGCAACGCGATGACGGAAGAGCGGCTCAAGCAAGGCTTCGCGCGCGACGTGATCCTGCTGAAACTGGTCGGCATCAACCCGGTGATCGTCCACGGCGGCGGTCCGCAGATCGATCACGCGCTGAAGAAGATCGGCAAGGCCGGCACCTTCATCCAGGGCATGCGCGTCACCGACGAAGAGACGATGGAAGTCGTCGAATGGGTGCTGGGCGGCGAAGTGCAGCAGGACATCGTGATGCTGATCAACCACTTCGGCGGCCACGCGGTGGGCCTGACGGGCAAGGACGGCGGCCTGATCCACGCACGCAAGCTGCTGATGCCGGACCGCGACAACCCGGGCCAGTACATCGACATCGGCCAGGTCGGCGAAGTCGAGGCGATCAACCCGGCGGTCGTGAAGGCGCTGCAGGACGACGCGTTCATCCCGGTGATCTCGCCGATCGGCTTCGGCGAGGACGGCCTCTCGTACAACATCAATGCCGATCTGGTCGCGGGCAAGCTCGCCACGGTGCTGAACGCCGAGAAGCTGCTGATGATGACCAACATCCCCGGCGTGATGGACAAGGACGGCAACCTGCTGACCGATCTGTCCGCGCGCGAGATCGACGCGCTGTTCGAGGACGGCACGATCTCGGGCGGCATGCTGCCGAAGATCTCGTCGGCGCTCGACGCGGCGAAGAGCGGCGTGAAGTCGGTGCACATCGTCGACGGCCGGATCGAGCATTCGGTGCTGCTGGAAATCCTGACCGAGCAGCCGTTCGGCACGATGATCCGCTCGCATTGAGCGCGCGCCGCAAACCCTCCAGCCCCGACCTGCCGGCGTCGCTGCGGCGCCGGCGCATCTCGCGCAGCCGGCCGCGTGCCGGCGCGCCCGTCTGGCTGTTCGATCTCGACAACACGCTGCACCACGCATCGCACGCGATCTTTCCCGAGATCAACCGTGCGATGACGCAATACATCATCGATGCGCTCAACGTCGAGCGCGCCGAAGCCGACCGCTTGCGCACCGGCTACACGCAGCGCTACGGCGCCGCGCTCCTCGGTCTCACGCGCCATCACCCGATCGATCCGCACGACTTCCTGCGCGCGGTTCACACGTTTTCCGATCTCCCCGCTATGGTGCGCGCCGAGCGCGGCCTCGCGCACATCATCGCCGCGCTGCCGGGCCGCAAGTTCGTGCTGACCAACGCGCCGGAGAACTATGCGCGCGCGGTGCTGCGCGAGTTGCGCATCGAGCGGCTGTTCGAACGCGTGATCGCGATCGAGCACATGCGCGACCGCCGCACGTGGCGCGCGAAGCCTGACCACATGATGCTGCGCCGAACGCTGCGCGCCGTGCATGCGCGCCTGTCCGACGCGATCCTCGTCGAGGACACGCGCGGCCACCTGAAGCGCTACAAGCGTCTCGGCATCGGCACAGTCTGGATTACCGGCCATCTTCCCGGCCACCTGCCGGGTACCGGCCGCCCGCACTATGTCGACCAGCGGATTCGTTCGTTAAAATCGCTTCGACTGGGCACTCGATCGGGGCGACAGAAATGCAGCCGACTCACCCGCAGGACCAAGCCGTAACGGACGATCAGGCATCACCCGCCCGCACCCGTACGCGCCCGAAGCCGGGCGAGCGCCGCGTGCACATCCTGCAGACGCTCGCGACGATGCTCGAGGCGCCGAAGCGCGAGAAGATCACGACGGCCGCGCTCGCGGCCCGGCTCGACGTGTCGGAAGCGGCGCTGTACCGCCATTTCCCGAGCAAGGCGAAGATGTACGAAGGGCTGATCGAGTTCATCGAGCAGTCGCTGTTCGGCCTCGTCAACCAGATCGTCGCGAAGGAGCCGAACGGCGTGCTGCAGGCCCGCACGATCGCACTGACGATGCTCAATTTCGCCGCAAAGAACCCGGGGATGACGCGCGTGCTGACGGGTGAGGCGCTGGTCGGCGAGGACGAACGGCTCACCGAGCGCGTGAACCAGTTGCTCGATCGCATCGAGGCGACGGTCAAGCAGTGCCTGCGGGTCGCGCGCACCGAGGCGAATGCGCCGCCGGACGGCGCGGCGCCGTTCGCACTGCCGGCCGACTATGATCCGGCCGCGCGGGCGAGCCTGCTCGTCAGCTACGTGATCGGCAGGTGGCACCGCTTCGCGAAAGGCGGGTTCCAGAAGCCGCCCGGCGAGCAAGCCGACGCGCATCTGCGGCTGATTCTGCAGTAGCACACCGTCGACTCGCATCCGGCAACGCCTGCCGGTTGCGCGCATTCGACGACGGATGGTGCGGTCGTCCCGTCAAGGGGCGGTGTCGATTCGCACCTTGCCGCCTCCCTCTGCAGGCGGCAAATACGCCACGCCAATTCGAACTTGTCCAATATCATGCCGCTGCCTCACGAGTTAAATTTGTCGCGTTACAGACAAATTCAGGTGAGATGGTGAATCGCAGATTTCGACATTCCCGGATGAGGGTAGCCCGACGCTTCGCCCATTCGGCATTGCTTGCGGGGGCGGCAGTGCCATGGCCGTCGGCCGCGCAAGTGACCAACGGCGAGCCGCAACACGCGGACGGTGTCGTGCTTGAAATCGCGCCGGGCGAATATTCGACGACGCGATTGGGCGAGGCCGTGCTTTCCGCCGTCAATGGCGGCACGCTGGTGACGACCGGCAAGACGCGCGTGTTCACCACCGCCAATCTCGCGGCGGGCGCGACTGCGCTAGGCACCGGCTCGAGCGTCAGGCTGAGCGATACGGAAATCCGCACCCGTGGCGACTCCAGTGCCGGCATCGACCTCCGGTACGGCGGCAGCGCGACCGCAGAACGCATCTCGATCGATACCGACGGCGACTATGCGCACGGCGCGTCCGTCGACAGCGCCGGCGGCCGGCTCCGCATCGCCGACAGCGTCATCGTCACGCGCGGCAAGGAAGCGTATGGCATTTCGGTGAACTACGTTCCAGGCGGCGTCATCGACATCGCCGACACGCTGATTCGCACCAGCGGCCTGTTTGCCTATGGCATGGCCATCAGCTACGAGGGCGTCCGTGCGACGTTGAATCGCTCGGATATCCGGACGGACGGCGACTACGCGTCGGCGCTGTACCTGCCCGGTGCATCGGCTGTCTCGTTCGCCGACAGCCACCTCGAAACCAGCGGTGATTACGCTCTCGGCGTGGACACCCGCGAAGGGCGCGTCGAACTCGCGCGCACACAAGTCGTCACGCACGGCCGCAGCGCACACGGGCTGTATGCGTCGAAGGAATATACCGCCACACCGACCATCGACGCGATCGATACGCAGGTGGCCACCACCGGCGCCCGTTCGATCGGCGTACTGGCCCGGCTCGGCGGCCGGGTCACGCTGACACGCAGCGGCATCGTCACGACCGGCGAGCGCGCCCGCGGTGCGATGTCCGCCGGCGCGGGGGCGGTTGTGTCGCTCGCCGACGCAACCGTCGAGACGCGCGGCAACGAGGCCGCAGCGCTCTATGCAAGCGCCGGCGGCAGCATCGACCTGCTGCGCACCGACGCCCGCGCGACCGGCGACGCCGCGCCTGCCGCGAGCGTCCACGGCGGCAGGCTGACGGCGGACGGCGGTTCGCTCTTCAGCGAACGGCATGCGGCCATCGACGCGTCCGACGCCGACATCACGCTGCACAACGGCACCCGCGCCGCCAGCGGCACCGGCACGCTGCTGTCGGTCCGTGCCCAATCAGGCGCGCCCGTGCGCCTGACGCTCGACACCGGCGCGCAAGCGACGGGCGACATCGTGAACCAGCCGACCGACGACGGCAGCCCGACATCCGCCGTGACCGATGTCGCGCTGTCCGGCGCGTCCGTCTGGACCGGCGCAACGGACGCGGTGCGCACGCTGTCGCTCGACACGGGCAGCCGCTGGACCGTCACCGCCGATTCGTCGACCGGCTCCATCGCATTGAACGACTCGACGATCGCATTCGCCGCGCCGGACACCGGCACACCGCCCGCGCCGCGCACACTCGTCGTCAACGGCGACTACGCGGCCCGCAATGGCCGGCTCGTCATCCATACGATGCTGCAGGACGACGCGTCGCCCACCGACCGGCTCGTGATCGACGGCGGTCATGCGTCGGGCAACACGGAAATCGTCGTGAAGCGCACGGGCGGCAACGGCGCGCAGACGACACTCGGCATCCCGATCGTCGAGACACGTCACGGCGGGACGACCGACGCGTCGGCATTCGCGCTCGACGCCGCATCGGACGGCTACCGGAACGGCTTCGGCACGCTGTCGGCGGGCGGTTACGACTACATGCTCAAGCGCGGCGGCACCGGCGGCCACGAGGAGAACTGGTACCTCGTCTCGGCCGCCAAACCCGCGCCGCCGGCACCCGCGCCCGACCCCACCGATCCCGACCCGCCCGTCAGTCCGGAAACCGTCCCGCCGGCCCCGCCGCGCGCTGCCGCGCCCGAACCCGATGCGTACCTGGCCAACGCCGATGCGGCCGCGACAATGGCGATCCATACGCTGCATCAGCGCGAGGACCGTTCGCTGCGCGAGGCTCCCGGCGCGACGCCTTCGCTCGACGGCGCCGTCTGGCTGCGCGCCGAAGGCCAGTCCACGTCGATGTCGGGCGGCAACCGCAGCGTGTCGGGCAACGGCCGCCTGATCCACGCGGGCGCCGACCTGTTCCGTTTCGACGACGGCCGCGGCGGCCGCTTCCGGGTCGGCGCAATGGGTATGTACGGCAGCCAGACGAGCTGGTCGACCCGCCCGCTATGGAATGCGGTCCAACAGCGCATGGCGAATGCCACCGCGCGCGGCAGCGTCGCGGGTTACAACGTCGGGCTGTACGGCACCTGGTACGGCAATCGCGACATCCTGTCCGGGCCCTACGTCGATGCGTGGTTCATGTACGGTGCGTACGCGAACAGCGTCGGCGGCAGCCTCGCCGGCGACTCGTACCGCTCGCGCACCGTGACGGGATCGGTCGAAACCGGCTATTCGATCCGCTTCTACGAGCGCGGCGATACGCGGTTCTTCGTTGAACCCGAGGCGCAACTCGTCGTGTCGGACTATCGCGCGGCGGCGCACGATGCACCGGGCGGCCGCCTCGACGGGCAAGGCTCGACCGACGTGCTGACCCGTCTCGGCGTGCGCGTGCACGGCGTAACCGCGATGCCGTCCGGGCGCGAGCTGCGGCCGTTCATCGAGGCGAACTGGTGGCACGGCCCCGGATCGCGGTCGCTGACGCTCGACCGCAACGCGTTCTCGTTCAGCGTGCCGCGGGATCGCGCGGCGTTCCGGGTCGGCGCGACGGGGCAATTGTCGAAGCGCTTCGTGATATCGGCCGGCTTAGGGCTGGAGGCGAACCTGTCCGACTATGCGGTCGTCAAGGGCGAGTTGGCGGCGAAGTACCGCTGGTGACGTCGCACGGCCGGCGCCTCCTGCTCCATGCGGAAGGGCCGGCCGGTCTCCTGCACGTCCGCGGGGCCGATCCGACGCCTCCCCGAGCGCCCCCGAATCCGCCCTCCGCAATTTCCGCTATACTTTGCCGACCTGCCGCCTCCTTGGCGGCAGGTCGGCAGCGCGCCGATTTGCTGACTCGATTGCGGGCGCGCGAACCGGCCGGGGCCTTGATTTGTCTTTGTCCCGGCGGTTCACTACAAATGCGGCTAAAGAGGTCGTCAGCCGCGCATCTCCGACTCCGCGCATCGCCGACACCATTTAGCTGCCCAGTCATAAGGCGGAACGAATGGAATCGATCGGCATCGTCGCTCCACAGACCATGCACTTCGCCGAACCGCTGCGCTTGCAAAGCGGCAGCGCGCTCGGCAACTATCAGCTCGTCGTCGAGACGTACGGTGAACTCAACGCCGCGCGCTCGAACGCGGTGCTCGTCTGCCACGCGCTCAACGCGTCGCATCACGTCGCCGGCGTCTACGCGGACGACCCGCGCAGCACCGGCTGGTGGGACAACATGGTCGGCCCCGGCAAGCCGCTCGACACCAACCGCTTCTTCGTGATCGGCGTGAACAACCTCGGCTCGTGTTTCGGCTCGACCGGCCCGATGAGCATCGATCCGTCGTCCGGCAAGCCGTACGGCGCGCGCTTTCCGGTCGTCACCGTCGAGGACTGGGTGCACGCGCAGGCGCGCGTCGCCGACGCGTTCGGCATCGAGCGCTTCGCCGCCGTGATGGGCGGCAGCCTCGGCGGGATGCAGGCGCTCGCGTGGAGCCTGATGTATCCGGAGCGCGTCGCGCACTGCATCGACATCGCGTCGACGCCGAAGCTGTCCGCGCAGAACATCGCGTTCAACGAAGTCGCGCGCTCGGCGATCCTGTCCGATCCCGACTTCCACGGCGGCGACTACTACGCGCACGGCGTGAAGCCGAAGCGCGGCCTGCGCGTCGCGCGGATGATCGGCCACATCACCTATCTCTCCGACGACGACATGGCCGAGAAATTCGGCCGTGCGCTGCGCCGTGCCGACGGCGCGCTCGACGCGTACAACTTCAGCTTCGACGTCGAGTTCGAGGTCGAGTCGTACCTGCGCTACCAGGGCGACAAGTTCGCCGACTACTTCGACGCGAACACCTACCTGCTGATCACGCGCGCGCTCGACTATTTCGATCCGGCGAAGGCGTTCGACGGCAACCTGACGGCCGCGCTCGCGCGCACGCAGGCGAAATACCTGATCGCGAGCTTCTCGACCGACTGGCGCTTCGCGCCCGCGCGTTCGCGCGAGATCGTGAAAGCGCTGCTCGACAACAAGCGCACGGTCAGCTACGCGGAAATCGACGCGCCGCACGGCCACGACGCGTTCCTGCTCGACGACGCGCGTTATCACAACCTGCTCCGCGCGTATTACGAACGAATCGCCATCGAGGTGGGGGCATGAACCAGCAAGCACTGAATTCCCTGTCCGCGCGCGCGGACTTCCGCACGATCGCCCGCTGGGTCGAGCCGCGCTCGACCGTGCTCGACCTCGGCTGCGGCGACGGCTCGCTGCTCGCGCTGCTGATGGAGGAGCTGGACGTCACCGGCTACGGGATCGAACTGAACGACGCGGGCGTGCTCGCGAGCGCGAAGAACGGCATCAACGTGATCCAGCAGAACCTCGAGGACGGCCTGCGCCTGTTCGAGGATCACAGCTTCGACATCGCGATCCTGTCGCAAACCCTGCAGACGATCCACCAGACGGCCGCGATCCTGCGCGAGACGGCGCGCGTCGGCCGCGAGTGCATCGTGTCGTTCCCGAACTTCGGCTACTGGTCGCACCGGCTGTCGGTGCTGCACGGCCGGATGCCCGTGTCGAAATCGCTGCCGTACCAGTGGCACAACACGCCGAACGTGCGGGTGCTGACGATCAAGGATTTCGAGGCGCTCGCGCCGGAAGTCGGCGTCACGATCCTCGACCGCGTCGTGCTGCACGAAGGCCAGCCGATTCGATGGGGAGCGAACTGGCGTGGTAGTCTTGCTGTCTACCGCGTCAAGCGCAGCTGAGCCGGGGGGCCGTTGACGAACGCCGGGCCCGGCCCGCGCCGCTCCCCCCGCCGCGCGCTGCCGCCGCAATCAGTCAACGCTACCCAGTTCCAGTCCATGTCGAAAACGCCACACGAGGCGCCCGCACTCACCGCTCACGAGGATCACCCCGGCTGGCGAGCCTATCTGAACACGCACATGCTGATCTGCGTGTTCCTGGGCTTCACGTCGGGCCTGCCCCTGTTCACGCTCGTCTACCTCGTGCAGGCATGGCTGCGCTCCGAGGGCGTGAACCTGAAGGAAATCGGCCTGTTCGCGCTGATCCAGTTCCCGTATACGTGGAAGTTCCTGTGGGCGCCGCTGATGGACCGCTACCTCCCGCGCCTGCCCGGCTGGCGGCCGGGCCGCCGGCGCGGCTGGATGCTGCTCACGCAGGTGCTGGTCGCGGGCGCGATCGCCGCGCTCGGCTTCGTGTCGCCGCGCGATTCGATCTGGACGGTTGCCGCGCTCACGACGCTCGTCGCGTTCTTCGGCGCGAGCTCGGACATCGTGATCGACGCGTATCGCCGCGAGCTGCTGCGCGACACCGAGCAGGGCCTCGGCAACGCGGTGCACGTGAACGCGTACAAGCTCGCCGCGCTGATCCCCGGCTCGCTGGCGCTGATCCTGTCCGACCACATGCCGTGGGACGTCGTGTTCGCGATCACCGGCGCGTTCATGCTGCCGGGCATCCTGATGACGCTCGTCGTGCGCGAGCCAGAAGTGGTCGGCGCACCGCCGCGCAACCTGCGCGACGCGATCGTGCTGCCGTTCCGCGAATTCATCCAGCGCGACGGCTGGACCGGCGCGCTGCTCGTCATCGCGTTCATCTTCCTGTTCAAGATCGGCGACACGATGGCCACCACGCTGTCGACGTCGTTCTTCCTCGACATCGGCTTCACGCGCACCGAGATCGGCATCGTCGCGAAAACCACCGCGCTCGTCGCGAGCGTCGCCGGCGGCATCATCGGCGGCGTCTGGCTCGTGAAGATCGGCATCGGCCGCGGGCTGTGGGTCTTCGGCGCGCTGCAGATGGTGTCGACGCTCGGCTTCGCGTGGCTCGCGCAGGTCGGCCCCGGCTCGCCGGTGCTCGCGGCGCTCTACGACTTCACGGTCGCGGCCAGCCATGCGCTCGCGTCGTTCCTGTCGATCTTCGGCTTCGAGGTCACGCCGCATCTGAGCCCGATGACCGTCGCGCTCGCGATCGTCTACGGCTTCGAAACCTTCACGACCGGCCTGACGATGGCCGCGTTCGTCGCGTACATCGCGAGCACGACCGACCCGCGCTACACGGCCACGCAGTTCGCGCTGTTCACGAGCCTCGCGTCGGTACCGCGCACGCTCGCGTCGGCCGCGAGCGGCTTCATCGTCGCGAAGATCGGCTGGTTCGACTACTTCATCGTGTGCACCGCGCTCGCGATTCCCGGCATGCTGCTGCTGTTCAGGATCGCGCCGTGGAACGGCGCCGCACGCAACGGCGAGGCCAGCCGTGCGCAGTAACCGCCTGCACCGCCTCGCGCGCGTTGCGGCTTCGTGGAGCGTCGGTGCTGCGGCGCTCGCCGGGGGCTTCGCACATGCGGCCGACACCGGCGCGGCCGCGGCAGGCTCCGCGCCGGCCGCTGCGCCGGCAACGCCGCCCGCGCCGGCAACTTCGGCCGCGCCCGTCCCGCCGGCCACCGCCGAACCCGCGCAGCCGACCGGCGCCGCCGCGTCGACGAAGGCATATACACCGACACCGCAGCAGGTCCGCTACGGCAATGCGATCGCATTCCGCACGCTGATCCCGTCGCCGCTGCTCGAGCAGCTCACCGCGAGCGAATACACGCAGATCGTACAGGCGGCCGCCGACAGCAACCGCCTGCTGCCGGCAAACCAGCCGCGCGTGAAGCGCCTGCGCGCGATCGTCACGAAGCTCGCGCCGTATTCGGTGAAGTGGAACGATCGCGTGAAGAACTGGGCGTGGGACGTGAACGTGATCCGCTCGCGCGACATCCGCCTGACCTGCCTGCCGGGCGGCAAGGTGCTCGTGTACGGCGGCCTGCTCGAGCGCATCCGGCTGAACGACGACGAGCTCGGCGTGCTGGCCGCGCACGGCATCGCGCACGCGCTGCGCGAACATGCGCGCAGCAACTTCAGCGCGGCATCGCAAACTTCGCTGCGCGCCGCCGCGCTGCCGCCGCTGTTCGGCGTCGGCGATCCGCTGCCGCAGGCGCTGAACCTCGGCGAACGCCTGCAGTCGCTCCACTACGACCCGACCGACGAGACCGAAGCCGACGTGATCGGCGGCGACATCGCCGCCCGCGCGGGCTTCGATCCGCGCGCGGCGATCACGCTGTGGGACAAGCTCGCGGCCGCGACGCGCGCGAACAAGGCCACGGGCTTCATCTACACGCACCCGTACAGCACCGCGCGGCGCCAGGATCTGCTGAACCGGCTGCCGGACCTGATGCCGCTCTACGCGAAGGCGATCGGCAAGCGTGTCGACTCACTGCCCGACTACGCGGGCATCAGCGCGCAGCGGCGCAAGGTCGTGCGGCGCGGCGCCACCGGCTGACGCCGGGCGCTACGCGTCCGTATCGGCCACGGCCGGGCGAATCCCGATTTCACGCATCCAGCGCACTTCGTCACCGGGACTGCGGCCGAACAGCCGCTTGAACTCGCGGCTGAACTGCGACGCGCTCGCATAACCGACGCGCGCGGCCGCCGTACCGGCGCCGACGCCGTCCTGCACCATCATCAGCCGCGCCTGGTGCAGGCGCGCGGCCTTCACATACTGCATCGGCGACGTCGCCGTCACGTGCTTGAAGTGCGCGTGGAACACCGCGAGGCTCATCCCGGCCTCGCGCGCCAGGGTCTCGACATCGAGGTCGGCCCTCAGCTCCGCATGGATGCGCCGCAACGCCTTCGCGATGCGGCCGAAGTGATGCTGCTGCACGAGCGCCGCGCGGATCGCGTCGCCCTGCGCGCCTGTCAGCACGCGATACGCGATCTCGCGCATGATCGCGGGGCCCAGCACGCGCGTGTCGTGCGGCGAAGCCAGCACTTCGAGCAGCCGCACGACCGCATCGGCCAGCGGCGCGTCGAGCGGCGTCGAATAGACGCCGAGCGGTTCGCTCGCGGCCGCGCCGAGCGTCTCGTCGAGCAGGATCGCGAGTTCGGCGATCACCGCGAGATCGACGCGGATCGAGATCGCGAGAAACGGCTCCTCCGCGCTCGCGAAGGTCTCGCATTCGAACGGCAGCGGCACCGACAGCACCAGGTATTGCTGCGCGTCGTACACGAACGAGCGGTCGCCGAGATAACCGAGCTTGCGCCCCTGGCACACGACGATGATGCTCGGCTCGTACAGCACGGGCATGCGCGGCCCCGGACGGCTCACGCGGATCAAACGCACGCCGTCGAGCGCCGCGAGCGTGTCGCCCTCGTTCGGCGCGAGGCGCGTGTGCAGCTCGACCATGCGGCGCTGCATGCGGTCGCCCGTGTCGGCGAAAAGGGGCTCGAAGCTCATCTGCGTCATCCTGTCCGGCAAGAGAATCTGGCTCGCAATGTAGCATCTTGAATGCGTTTTGGCGGCCGTTTGCACGCAGTTCGAGAGGAATAGGCAAATCTTCCAGACCTTCGTGTATTTCATCGCGGCGCCGTGCTCCTTACGATGACGTCCTGCCTCGCCGCATCGCCATAGGGTGCGACGGCAGTTCGTTTCGCCGGATGTTTTCCCGGCCAAGGAGCCCCCTGCATGAGCACCACCTACGCTTACGCGGCAACCGATTCGCAGTCGCCGCTCGCCCCGTTCGAATTCCAGCGTCGCGCGCTGCGCGACCTCGACGTCCAGATCGACGTCCTCTACTGCGGCGTCTGCCACTCGGACCTGCACCAGGCGCGCAACGAATGGCGCAACACGATCTACCCGGTCGTGCCGGGCCATGAAATCGTCGGCCGCGTGACCGCGACCGGCCCGCAGGTATCGCGCTTCAAGGTCGGCGAGCTGGTCGGCGTCGGCTGTCTCGTCGATTCGTGCCGCACCTGCCCGAGCTGCGCCGACGGGCTCGAGCAGTATTGCGAGAACGGCTTCGTCGGCACCTACAACGGCCAGGACCGCGTGACGGGCGACGTCACCTACGGCGGCTACTCGACGCAGCTCGTCGTCGACGAGGCGTTCGTGCTGCGCGTGCCCGAGACGCTCGACCCGGCCGGCGCCGCGCCGCTCCTGTGCGCGGGGATCACGACCTACTCGCCGCTGCGGCAGTGGAACGTCGGCCCCGGCAAGAAGGTCGGCATCGTCGGGCTCGGCGGCCTCGGCCACATGGGCGTGAAGCTGGCACGCGCGATGGGCGCGCACGTCGTCCTGTTCACGACGTCGCCGTCGAAGATCGAGGACGGCAAGCGCGTCGGCGCGCACGAAGTCGTGATCTCGAAGGACGAAGCGCAGATGAACGCGCACCTGAACAGCTTCGACTTCATCCTGAACACGGTCGCCGCGCAGCACGACCTGAACCCGTTCCTGCACCTGCTGAAGCGCGACGGCACGATGACGCTCGTCGGCGCGCCGGAGCACGACCATCCGTCGCCGCAGGTGTTCAACCTGATCTTCAAGCGCCGCCGCCTCGCGGGCTCGCTGATCGGCGGGATCGCGGAAACGCAGGAAATGCTCGACTTCTGCGCGGAGCACGGGATCACGTCGGATATCGAGACGATTCCGATGCAGCAGATCAACGCCGCTTACGAGCGGATGCTGAAGAGCGACGTGAAGTACCGGTTCGTGATCGACATGGCATCGATCAAGCAGTAAGCGCCACCGCCGGGCGGCCCGCACGATCGCCGCCCCAAATGAAACGGGCCGCATGTTCGACATGCGGCCCGTTCTGCATCCGGCGACCGGCGGGTTCGGGCGCTACGCGCGCGGCGCGGCGCCGGCAATCACTTCTTGTAGTCGTAGTCCACCGTCAGCGGCGCGTGGTCGCTGAACTTGATGTCCTTGAAGATCGACGTGCTTTTCGCGGTGCCGGCGACGCCCGGCGTTGCGATCTGGTAATCGATCCGCCACCCGACGTTCTTCGCATACGCCTGGCCGCGGTTGCTCCACCACGTGTACTGCTCGGCGCGCGGGTCGAGCGTGCGGAACACGTCGACGTAGCCGACATCGTCGAACAGCTTCGTGAGCCACTCGCGCTCTTCCGGCAGGCAGCCCGAGTTCTTCTGGTTGCTCTTCCAGTTCTTGATGTCGATTTCCTTGTGGACGATGTTCACGTCGCCGCACAGGATCACCTCGCGCTTCTTCTTGAGCTGGGCAAGGTGCGGCATGAACTCGTCCATGAAGCGGTACTTCGCCTGCTGGCGCTCTTCGCCGCTCGAGCCGGACGGCACGTACACCGACACGACCGACAGCTTGCCGTAGCGCGCCTCGACATAACGACCCTCGGCATCGAATTCGCTGCTGCCGAAGCCGATGATCACGTCGTCGGGCTCGCGGCGGCTGTACACGCCCGCGCCGCTGTAGCCCTTCTTCTCGGCGTGGTGAAAATAGCTCTTGAAGCCGTGCGGCTCGACGAATTCGGCCGGCAGGTCGTCGGCCGAGACCTTGATTTCCTGCACGCACACGCAATCGGCGTTCTGTTCGCCGAGCCACTCGAAGAAGCCCTTCTTCGCGGCGGAGCGGATGCCGTTCAGGTTGGCGGTAATCACTCGCATCATGTCGGATTCCGTTCAGTTCGATGTTTTACAGGGTGGCAGCTTAACGGATCTTCACGCCTTCGAGCTCCGGCTTCGGCGGCGGGAATTCCAGCTTCATGTCGGTCATCGTGCGCAGCAGCAGCTCGGCGATCATCACGTTGCGGTGCGTCTTCGAGTTGGCCGGGATCACGTACCACGGCGCATGCTCGGCGGACGTCGCGGCGAGCGCGTCGCGGTACGCGGACTGGTACGCGTCCCAGTGCTTGCGCGCGTCGAGATCGGAGATGTCGAACTTCCAGTGCTTGGTCGGATCGTCGATGCGCGCCTGCAGCCGCTCGCGCTGCTCGTCCTTCGAGATGTGCAGGAAACACTTGATGATCGTCGTGCCGTTCTCGACCAGCATCGTCTCGAAATCGCGGATCTGCCGGTAGCGGCGCTCGCATTCCTTCGCGTCGATCAGGTCGAGCACGCGCGGCACGAGCACGTCTTCATAGTGGCTGCGGTTGAAGATCGCGAGCTCGCCCGCGGCCGCCACCTGCGCATGCACGCGCCACAGGAAGTCGTGCGCGGCCTCGATCGGCGTCGGCGCCTTGAACGACACGACGCGCAGGCCGAGCGGATCGACCTCGCGGAACACCGCGCGCACGGTGCCGTCCTTGCCGCTGGTGTCCATCCCCTGCAGCACGAGCAGCACGCGCTTCTTCTGCTGCGTGTGCAGGCGCTCCTGCTGCACGTCGAGTTCGGTCGACACGACCGACAGCCGTTCGCGGTCGTCATCCTTCGAGCCGGACGAAAACGGCTTTGCGGCCGGGTCGAACGCATCGAGCTTGAATGCGGCGGCTTCCTTCTCGCGCGTGAAATAAGGCACGCGGAAATCGTCGAGCGACGGTTGTTTCGCCATTCGTTCCTCCGTTGGACGGTGTGACGCATACGATAACGCATCCGCCAAACGCAACGGGCCGCCCCGAACTGGTTCGGGGCGGCCCGTCGTCAAGCGCGGTTCAGGCGCGCGCTCATGCTCAGCCGAGCTTCTTCTTCAGCAGTTCGTTGACCTGCTGCGGATTGGCCTTGCCCTTGGTCGCCTTCATCGCCTGGCCGATCAGCGCGTTGAACGCCTTTTCCTTGCCCGCGCGGAACTCCTCGACCGACTTCGCGTTCGCCGCGAGCACTTCGTCGATGATCGCTTCCAGCGCGCCGGTGTCGGAGATCTGCTTCAGGCCCTTCGCGTCGATGATGCGGTCGGCCGCGCCTTCGTCGTCCGGCTTCTCGTCCCAGATCGTCGCGAAGATCTCCTTCGCGATCTTGTTCGAGATCGTGCCGTCGGCGATGCGCTGCAGCAGCAGCGCGAGCTGCGCGGCCGACACGGGGATCGCGTCGATCTCGATGCCGTCGCGGTTCAGCTGCGACGATACGTCGCCCATCAACCAGTTCGCGGCGATCTTCGCGTTCGCGGCGCCGGCCTTCGCGACCACCGACTCGAAATACGCGGCCATCGCCTTGCTCGACGTCAGCACGCCCGCGTCGTACGCGGACACGCCGTACTGCTCGGCGAAGCGCTGCTGCATCGCGGCCGGCAGCTCGGGCATCCCGGACTGCACGCGCTCGATCCAGTCCTGGCCGATCACGAGCGGCATCAGGTCGGGGTCGGGGAAGTAGCGGTAGTCGTGCGCGTCTTCCTTGCTGCGCATCGAGCGCGTCTCGCGCTTGTCCGGATCGTAGAGGCGCGTTTCCTGCACGACTTCGCCGCCGTCCTCGATCAGCTCGATCTGGCGACGCACTTCGTAGTTGATCGCTTCCTCGAGGAACCGGAACGAGTTCAGGTTCTTGATTTCCGCGCGCGTGCCGAACTTCTCCTGGCCGACCGGTCGCACCGACACGTTCGCGTCGCAGCGGAACGAGCCTTCCTGCATGTTGCCGTCGCAGATGCCGAGCCACACGACGAGCCCGTGCAGTGCCTTCGCATAGGCCACGGCCTCGGCCGCGCTGCGCATTTCCGGCTCGGTGACGATCTCGAGCAGCGGCGTGCCTGCACGGTTCAGGTCAATCCCGGTCATCCCGGCGAAGTCTTCATGCAGCGACTTGCCCGCGTCTTCCTCGAGGTGCGCGCGGGTCAGGTTGACCGTCTTCTCGTACGCTTCCTTGCCGGCCTTTTCGTTGGCGGGCACCTGGATCGTGATCTGGCCGCCCTGCACGACCGGAATCTCGTACTGGCTGATCTGATAGCCCTTCGGCAGATCGGGGTAGAAATAATTCTTGCGCGCGAAGATGCTGCGCGGCGCGATGGTCGAGCCGATCGCGAGGCCGAAGCGGATTGCGCGCTCGACCGCACCGCGGTTCAGCACCGGCAGCACGCCCGGCAGCGCCAGGTCGACCGGGCACGCCTGCGTGTTCGGCTCGGCGCCGAACTGCGTCGACGCGCCCGAGAAAATCTTCGAGACGGTCGACAGTTGCGCGTGCGTCTCGAGACCGATAACGACTTCCCATTGAGTAGCCATGTGCTTACACCCCTGCCGGAACTTGCTTGTGCCAGTCGGTCGCGCGCTGGAACGCGTCGGCGACCTGCAGCATCCGGGCTTCGTTGAAATAGTTGCCGATGATCTGCAGGCCGACCGGGCGCTTCGCGTTCGCGCCCGCGCCGAAGCCGCACGGCACGCTCATGCCGGGCAGGCCCGCGAGGCTCACCGACAGCGTGTAGATATCCGCGAGATACATCTGCACCGGATCGTCGCCCTTCGAACCGAGATCCCATGCGACCGTCGGCGAAGCCGGGCCCATGATCACGTCGCAGGTCTTGAACGCTTCCTGGAAATCGTTCGCGATGATGCGGCGGATCTTCTGCGCCTGCAGGTAGTACGCGTCGTAGTAGCCGTGCGACAGCACGTACGTGCCGACCAGGATCCGGCGCTTCACCTCGGGGCCGAAGCCTTCCGCGCGCGACTTCTTGTACATGTCGAGCAGGTCGCCGTATTGCGCGGCGCGGTGGCCGAAACGCACGCCGTCGAAACGCGACAGGTTCGACGATGCCTCGGCCGGCGCGATCACGTAATACACGGGGATCGACAGCTCCGTCTTCGGCAGCGACACGGGCACGAGCGTCGCGCCGAGCGCTTCATACTGCTTCAGTGCCGCGTCGATCGTCGCGCGTACGTCGTCGGCCAGGCCGTCGCCGAAATACTCGTTCGGCAAGCCGATGCGCAGGCCCGCGAGCGGCTTGCCCGCATCGTTGCCGGCCGCCCACGGCTGGCCGAGGTGGCGCGTGAAATCTTCATCGTCGCGATCGAGGCTCGTCGAGTCGCGCTCGTCGAAGCCGGCCATCGCGTTCAGCAGCAGCGCGCAGTCGGACGCGCTCTGCGCCATCGGGCCGCCCTGGTCGAGCGACGACGCGAACGCGATCATCCCGTAGCGCGACACGCGGCCGTAGGTCGGCTTGATGCCCGTCACGCCCGCGAACGACGCGGGCTGGCGGATCGAGCCGCCGGTGTCGGTGCCGGTTGCCGCCGGCGCGAGGCGCGCGGCGACGGCGGCCGAACTGCCGCCCGAGCTGCCGCCCGGCACCGCGTTCGTGTCCCACGGGTTCTTCACCGCGCCGAACGCCGAGTTCTCGTTCGACGAGCCCATCGCGAACTCGTCCATGTTGGTCTTGCCGAGCGTGACCATGCCGGCCGCCTGCAGGCGGGCGACGACGGTCGCGTCGAACGGGCTCGCGTAGTTCGCGAGCATCTTCGAGCCGGCGGTCGAGTGCCAGCCGCGCGTGACGAACACGTCCTTGTGCGCGATCGGCAGGCCGGTGAGCGCGCCGCCCGCGCCGCGCGCGAGCTCCGCGTCGGCAGCTTTCGCCTGCGCGAGGGTCAGGTCGGCATCGACGTGGACGAACGCGTTCAGGTCGCGCGCGGCGTCGATCCGTTTCAGGTAGAGCTGCGCGAGCTCGACGGCCGAGCATTCCTTGGCGGCGAGCGCGGCGCGCAGTTCGGTCAGGCTTTTTGCGTGCATTGAGTGGTTTTCCTGGGAATTCTGGGTGGCGCGCGGCGCTGGCCGGCGCGCTTGTCGTCGAATGCTTACTCGATCACCTTCGGCACGAGATAGAGGCCGTCCTGGACGGCCGGCGCCGGACGCTGGTTGTCGTCGCGATTGACGACTTCCGTCACGGCGTCGTCGCGCAGGCGCTGCGCGACTTCCTGGATCTGTTCGATCGGGTGGGCGAGCGGCGCGATGCCGGCGGTGTCGACCGCCTGCATCTGCTCGACGAGGCCGAAGAGATCATTGAGCTGGCCGAGCATGTGCTCGGCGTCGGCGTCGGCCATTTCGAGTCGCGCCAGGTGCGCGATGCGTTTCACATCGGTCAGGGTCAGGGCCATGCGATCACCGGAAAAACAAGACTGCGCAATGCATCGAAAGCAGCACTGCGGCGGGGGGTTGGAGGGTGCGATCCCACCCTCAAAAATCGGGGCCGAAGCGGCAAAAATACCGCCCGTTTCGATTCAAATACCGTGAAATTATAAGGTATCATTACGCGTTCGACCCAAACCCGGCAGCCTTTTCCCGCACCGTTTCGCCCCGCTTCGGCAAGCCGTGCGTGCTTCGTGCGATCCCCGGTAGACATCACTCGCAGCTTCGTGCGCCGCGGCGGCCGCTTCCGCCACGCTTCCCGAGGCTGTTATTTTTTCCGCTGCCGCCCTCAGCGCTCGCTATGCAGGGCCGGCCCAGAGCGAAACAGGATTCTGAATGTTCGGTTTTTTGCGCAGCTACTTCTCCAACGATCTCGCGATCGACCTCGGCACCGCAAACACCCTGATCTACATGCGCGGCAAGGGCATCGTGCTCGATGAGCCGTCCGTCGTGTCGATCCGCCAGGAAGGCGGCCCCAACGGCAAGAAGACGATCCAGGCAGTCGGCAAGGAAGCCAAGCAGATGCTCGGCAAGGTACCGGGCAACATCGAGGCGATCCGCCCGATGAAGGACGGCGTGATCGCCGACTTCACCGTCACCGAGCAGATGATCAAGCAGTTCATCAAGACGGCCCACGAGTCGCGCATGTTCTCGCCGTCGCCGCGCATCATCATCTGCGTGCCGTGCGGCTCGACCCAGGTCGAGCGCCGCGCGATCAAGGAAGCCGCGCACGGCGCCGGCGCATCGCAGGTCTACCTGATCGAGGAGCCGATGGCGGCCGCGATCGGCGCAGGCCTGCCGGTGTCGGAAGCCACCGGCTCGATGGTCGTCGACATCGGCGGCGGCACGACGGAAGTCGGCGTGATCTCGCTCGGCGGCATCGTCTATAAAGGCTCGGTGCGCGTCGGCGGCGACAAGTTCGACGAAGCGATCGTCAACTACATCCGCCGCAACTACGGGATGCTGATCGGCGAGCAGACCGCCGAGGCGATCAAGAAGGAAATCGGCTCCGCGTTCCCGGGCTCCGAAGTCAAGGAAATGGAAGTGAAGGGCCGCAACCTGTCGGAAGGCATTCCGCGCAGCTTCACGATCTCCAGCAACGAAATCCTCGAAGCGCTGACCGATCCGCTGAACCAGATCGTGTCGTCGGTGAAGATCGCGCTCGAACAGACGCCGCCGGAACTCGGCGCCGACATCGCCGAACGCGGGATGATGCTGACGGGTGGCGGCGCGCTGCTGCGCGACCTCGATCGCCTGCTCGCGGAAGAAACCGGCCTGCCGGTGCTCGTCGCGGAAGATCCGCTCACCTGCGTCGTGCGCGGTTCGGGCATGGCGCTCGAGCGCATGGACAAGCTGGGCAGCATCTTCTCGTACGAGTGATCGTCTAGGCAGTCTTCCTGACATGACGCACCCGCGGCGTGGCCGGCTCGCTCATTCAGAACGAACCGCCGCGCCGTTTGCGCGTCTGAGCTTCATTTAACCGATCATTCGCGCCCGGCGCCGACCATGGAATACAGTCCGCCGCCCCTCTTCAAGCAAGGCCCGCCCGCGCTCGCGCGGCTCATCTTTTTCGTCGCCGTCGCGATCGCACTGCTGGTGTCGGACGCGCGCTTCAACACGCTCGAAATCGTCCGCGGCGTGCTCGGCACCGTGCTCTATCCGCTGCAGCGCGCCGCGCTCGTGCCGCGCGACCTGTTCATGGGCGCGGCCGACATCGCCGTCACCGGCGCGTCGCTGCGCCACGACAACGACGATCTCCGCAAGCGCAACCTGCAGCTGTCCACGCAGGCCAACCAGGCCGCCGTGCTCGCGCAGGAGAACGCGCACCTGCGCGCCGTGCTCGAGCTGCGCCAGCACATCGCGACGCAATCGACGCCGGCCGAGATCCAGTACGACACGAGCGATCCGTTCACGCAGAAGATCGTGATCGGCCAGGGTTCGCAGCAGGGCATCCAGAACGGCGCGCCCGTCGTCAGCGAGAACGGCGTGGTCGGCCAGGTCACGCGCGTGTTCCCGCTGCAGTCCGAAGTCACGCTGGTCACCGACCGCGATCTCGCGATTCCCGTGCAGGTGCTGCGCACCGGCCTGCGCAGCGTGATCTACGGCACGCCGAAGGGCGATTCGCTCGACCTGCGCTTCGTGCCGACGAGCGCGGATCTCGTCGTCGGCGACGAGCTCGTCACGAGCGGCCTCGACGGCGTCTATCCGCCCGGCCTGCCGGTCGCGAAGGTCGTACGCGTCGACAAGCTCGCCGATACCGCATTCGCGCGCGTGACCTGCGCGCCGATCGCCGCCGTGCGCGGCGCGCGCCAGATGCTCGTGCTGCATTACCAGAACGACATCCCGCCGCGCCCGGCCGAGCCCGATCCGGCCGCCGACAAGAACGCGAAGGGCAAGAAAGGCGCGAAAGCCGCCGCGAAAGGCGAGAAGGCCGACGCCGGCGCGAAGCCGGCCGCCGCGGCCCAGCCCGGCGCCAAGCCGGCGCCTGCCGCGCCTGCGCCTGCGGCCAAGCCCGCCGCCGCGCCCGCGAAGCCCGCGGCCGGGCAACCAGGAGCCCAGCGATGAATCGCCCGCAATACATCCTGCAGCCGGTCAATCCGTACTTCATCGTCTTCAGCCTCGCCGCCGCGTTCCTGCTGAACCTGATGCCGTGGGGCCGCCTGCCCGGCGTGCCCGACTTCGTCGCGCTCGTGCTGCTGTTCTGGAACATCCATCAGCCGCGCAAGGTCGGGATGGGCGTCGCGTTCGCGCTCGGCATCCTGATGGACGTGCATGACGCGGGGCTGCTCGGCGAGCATGCGCTCGCCTATACGCTGCTGTCGTACGGCGCGATCACGATCCACCGTCGCGTGCTGTGGATGCCGATCGGCGTGCAGGTGCTGTACGTCACGCCGCTGCTGGTCGTCGCGCAGCTCGTTCCGTTCGTGATCCGCCTCGTGATGGGCGCCGCGTTCCCGGGCTGGCGCTACCTGGTCGACGGCTTCGTCGAGGCCGCGCTGTGGCCGATCGCGAGCCACCTGCTGCTGATGCCGCAACGCCGCCCGGTCGATCCGGACGATACGCGCCCCATCTGAACCCTGGGCCTGCCTTGACTACCCGCCGCCTCCACGCCCGCCGCGCGCCGCGCTCCGGGGCGGCCCCTCGCCCGCAGCCGCATCGTGCGCGGGCCAGATCGATCGTAACCGCATGACCGAATTCAACGACACCCAACAGCAGCTCTCGAAGTTCCGCCTGCGCGTCGCGGCGGCGGGCGTGTTCGTGTTCGTCTGCTTCGGGCTGCTCGCGAGCCGCTTTTTCTACCTGCAGTTGATGCAGCACGGCAAATACGCGCTGCAGGCCGAGGAAAACCGCATCTCGGTCGCGCCGATCGTGCCGAACCGCGGGATCATCACCGACCGCAACGGCGTGATCCTCGCGAAGAACTATTCGGCGTACACGCTCGAGATCACGCCGTCGAAGCTCGACGACACGCTCGAGAACACGATCGACAAGCTGTCCGAGATCATCCCGATCGACGCGCGCGACCGCCGCCGCTTCAAGAAGCTGCAGGAAGACTCGAAGAACTTCGAGAGCCTGCCGATCCGCACCCGGCTCACCGACGAGGAAGTCGCGCGCTTCACCGCGCAGCGCTTTCGCTTCCCCGGCGTCGACGTGCGCGCGCGGCTGTTCCGCCAATATCCGCTCGGCACGACGGCCGCGCACGTGATCGGCTACATCGGCCGGATCTCGAAGCGCGACCAGGATCGCATCGACGCGATGAGCGACGACAACGACAGCGACCAGGAAAACTACGATCCGCGCCGCGACGCGAACAACTACAAGGGCACCGACTACATCGGCAAGATCGGCGTCGAGCAGAGCTACGAAACCGAGCTGCACGGGCTGACGGGCTTCGAGGAAGTCGAGGTGACGGCCGGCGGCCGGCCGGTGCGCACGCTGTCGCGCACGCAGGCGACGCCCGGCAACAACCTCGTGCTGTCGCTCGACATCGGGCTGCAGCAGGTCGCCGAGCAGGCGTTCGCCGGCAAGCGCGGCGCACTGGTCGCGATCGAGCCGAAGACGGGCGACGTGCTCGCGTTCGTGTCGTCGCCGAGTTTCGACCCGAACTCGTTCGTCGACGGCATCGACCAGCAGACCTGGGACGAGCTGAACAACTCGACCGACAAGCCGCTGCTGAACCGCCCGCTGCACGGCACCTACCCGCCCGGCTCGACGTACAAGCCGTTCATGGCGCTCGCCGGCCTGACGCTCGGCAAGCGCACGCCGGGCTGGGGCTTCCAGGATCCCGGCTACTTCACGTTCGGCGGCCACACGTTCCGCAACGACGTGCGCTCGGGCCAGGGCTGGGTCGACATGAACAAGGCGATCATGGTGTCGAACGACACCTACTTCTACATGCTCGCGCGCGACCTCGGCGTGAACGCGATCGCGAACTTCATGAAGCCGTTCGGCTTCGGCCAGATCACCGGGATCGACATCCAGGGCGAGGCGCGCGGGATCCTGCCGTCGACCGACTGGAAGAAGAAGGCGTTCAAGAAGGCCGCGCAGCAGAAGTGGTTCGACGGCGAAACGATCAGCCTCGGGATCGGCCAGGGCTACAACTCGTTCACGATCCTGCAGCTCGCGCACGCGACCGCGACGCTCGCGAACAACGGCGTCGTGATGAAGCCTCACCTGGTGAAGGAAATCGAGGACCCGATCACGCGCGGGCGCCGCCTGACCGTGCCGAAGGAAAGCGAAGTGATCCCGCTCAAGCAGGCCGACATCGACGTCGTGAAGCGCGGGATGGAGAACGTGATCGAGAACCCGTCCGGCACCGCGTACAAGGTGTTCCGCGGCGCGCCGTACCTCGCCGCCGGCAAGACCGGCACCGCGCAGGTGTTCTCGCTGCAAGGCTCCAACTACAAGGGCCACCTGCTCGCCGAGCACCTGCGCGACCACGCGCTGTTCATCGCGTACGCACCGGTCGACCATCCGCAAATCGCCGTCGCGCTGGTCGTCGAGAACGGCGGCTGGGGGGCGCAGGCCGCGGGCCCGATCGCGCGCCGCGTGCTCGACTTCTATCTCGTCGACCGCCAGAACCCGCAGAACGAGGCCGCGGCCGTGGCTGCCGCGGCGTCGGCGACCGAACCCGTCAACGCGCCGGTGATCGGCGACGCGAACCGGCCCGCCGCCGTCGCGGCCGGCTTCACGGCGCTGCCGCAGCCGGTCGTGCCGAGCGCGGCCAGTGCGGCGGAAGCGGCATCGGCCGCCGCGGCCTCCGAAGCGTCGGCCGCCGGTGCAAGCGCCGCCGCGCCGGCGAGCGTCGGTGCCGATGCGCCGAGGGCCGCGAGCCTGCCGCCGATCCGGCGCCCGCACCGGCCGCGCCGGCCCGCCAGTGACGCGCAGCCGCTCGTCGCCACGCCGCGCGACGACAACCACCGTGCGACGGCCTCCGCGAAGGCGGCGGACGCCGGCACCGCTCATTAACGGAGAAAGGCATGCAATTCGACAAGCGCGCCTGGCTCGACAAGATCAAGCAGATGTTCGCGGGCTTCGACCGCCCGCTCGCCCTCATCGTGTTCCTGCTGCTGTGCGTCGGCATCGTCACGCTGTACAGCGCGGCGATCGACATGCCGGGCCGCGTCGAGGACCAGTTGCGCAACATCCTGCTGACGTTCGTGCTGATGTGGGTGATCGCCAACATCCCGCCCACGACGCTGATGCGCTTCGCGGTCCCGCTCTACACGTTCGGGGTCACGCTATTGGTCGCGGTCGCGCTGTTCGGGATGACCAAGAAAGGCGCGAAGCGCTGGCTGAACGTCGGCGTCGTGATCCAGCCGTCGGAGATCCTCAAGATCGCGACCCCCCTGATGCTCGCGTGGTACTACCAGCGCCGCGAAGGCGGGCTGCGCTGGTACGACTTCATCGCCGCGTTCGGGATCCTGATGGTGCCGGTCGGGCTGATCGCCAAGCAGCCCGACCTCGGCACGGGCCTGCTCGTGTTCGCGGCCGGCTTCTTCGTGATCTACCTCGCCGGCCTGTCGTTCAAGCTGATCGTGCCGGTGCTCGTCGCGGGCGTGATCGCGGTCGGCTCGATCGCCGTGTTCGAAGATCGCATCTGCCAGCCCGAAGTGCAGTGGCCGCTGATGCACGACTACCAGAAGCACCGCGTGTGCACGCTGCTCGACCCGACTTCCGACCCACTCGGCAAGGGCTTCCACACGATCCAGGCCGTAATCGCGATCGGCTCGGGCGGCGTGCTCGGCAAGGGCTACCTGAAAGGCACGCAGGCGCACCTCGAGTTCATTCCGGAGAAGCACACCGACTTCATCTTCGCGGTGTTCTCCGAGGAATGGGGGCTCGTCGGCGGGCTCGTGCTGCTGACGCTTTACATGGCGCTGATCGCACGCGGGCTCTATATCGCCGCGCAGGGCGCGACGCTGTTCGGCCGCCTGCTCGCGGGTTCGCTCACGCTCGCGTTCTTCGTCTATGCGTTCGTCAACATCGGGATGGTGAGCGGCGTGCTGCCGGTCGTCGGCGTGCCGCTGCCGTTCATGAGTTATGGCGGCACGGCGCTCACGACGCTCGGCATCGCGATCGGGATGATCATGAGCGTCGGGCGGCAGCGGCGGTTGATGAAGAGCTGACCGCGCGGCACGCACGCATCGCAGAATGAAAAACGGCGCCGCGGCGCCGTTTTTTTCGACCGTCCTTGCCGAACGCGGCCGCGCGGCGCGGTGTGGCGCGACCTCCGTTCACTGCGCCGGCGCGTGCGTCCCGCCCGGCTCCGCGCCGGCACCCGACGCCGGCCCCTGCACCTTCAGCCGCGCACTCAGCTCCTTGAATTTCAGCCCGGCCGTCTCGTCGCCCTGCGCGGCCGCCGCCGCGTAATACGCCCGCGCGATGTTCAGGTTCTGCGCGACACCGTCGCCCCCGCGCTCGTAGAACGACGCGGTCACGTACTGCGCGGTCGGCTCGCCTGCATCGGCGGCCTGCTTGTACCACGCGAATGCCTGCCGGTTGTCGCGCGGCGTGCCGCGCCCGTCGAGGAACTGGTTCGCGAGCGACAACGCGGCCTGCACATGCCCCTGCTTCGCCGCCCGCAGGAACCAGCGATGCGCTTCGGCCGGATTGCGCGCGACGAACTCGCCGTCGTCGAGCATCCGCCCGTACACGTACTGCGCATGCGACATGTTCGCGTCGGCCGCGCGCTTCAGCCAGCGCAGCCCTTCGTCGACGTTCGCCGTCACGCCTTCGCCGGTCAGCAGCATCATCGCGTAGTTGAATTGCGCGAGACGGTCGCCGCGCTCGGCCGCGTCGTGGAACTGCACCAGCGCCGCGCGATAGTCGCCGGCGTTGTAGTCGGCGACCGCCGACTGCGTCTCGCGCGATGGATCGGGCTTCGCTTGCGGCGCGCCCGGTGCGCCCGCTGCAATACACACGCCATAGACGCCACACACGCACCACAGGCCGAGCATCGCGCCGATCCGCCTGCGCGCCCCGGCCCCACCCTGCACGCGCCCACGGCACGCGCCGTCGCCATCGTTCATGACCGTACCTCCTGCAGCGCCTGCCGCGTGGCGCGCAACAGCCAGCTGACGTCGGCCGACAGCGTGATCATCCGGTAGCCGGCCTCGCGATACTGGCGCGCGGCCGCCGTATCGCCCGCGAAGATGCCGACCGCGACGCCGGCCTGCCGGCCGGCCGCGAGCACGCGCGCCATCGCGGTTTCGACGTCCGGGTGGCGGATATCGCCGAGATGTCCGAGGCTCGCCGCGAGATCGGCCGGACCGACGAACAGGCAGTCGACGCCGGGCAGCGCCGCAATCCGCTCGACTTCGTCGACGCCGCGCGCCGATTCGATCTGCACGATCACCGCGACCTGCGCGTTCGCCGTCTGCACGTAATCTCGGCGCATCCCGAACGCTGCCGCGCGCACCATGCCCGCGACACCGCGCAGCCCGTCCGGCGATTCGGGCGACGGATAGCGCGTCAGCCGCACCGCGTGCGCGGCGTCGTCGACCGTCTCGATGCATGGAAACATCAGCGTGCGCGCGCCGGCATCGAGCGCGCGCTTCACGAGCCACGGCTCGCGCGCCGGCACGCGCACGACGGGTTCGCTCGGCAGATGGGCGGCCGCGATCGCGCGCAACTGCGATGCAACATCGCGGCTGTCGTTCGGCGCGTGCTCCATGTCGATGCAGAGCCAGTCGTAGCCGGCATGCGCGAGCGCTTCCGCGGCCGAGTCGCTGCCGAGCGACAGCCACAGGCCGTACAACGGGTCGTCGCCGTCGTGCAGGCGTTGTTTGAGGGAATTGGTGAGCGTGCTCATCGATACGGCCTCCTGGACGGAACGGCAATCGAACGGGACAAGCAACGGGCAAAGCGGAGCGCGACACGCCGGGCAGCGAAGCACGGCGGCGCCAGGACCGGGCCCTGGATCGTTGGTCGGCCGTGGATGGCCGATCTGACAGCGCCGGCCGCGCGATCGCGCACGGCCGCGTTTTCCGGCGCCACGCAACGATCATAGCGCGGCGTTAAGCGGAATGTGGGAACGGACGGGGGCGGGACGAAGCCGCGGGGTGCGGCGTCAGGCAGCCCGCGCCGGCTGGCGGGGCTGCCGGGAAGGCGGGATCAGCGGCCGGGCTGGCGTTCGACGTCGGCCCAGCAGTTCGGCGTTTCGTACAGGCGCACGCGCTCGAGCCGCAGGTTCACGCCGTAGTGCGCGTCGTACACGTTCGCGAGGATGTCGAACGCGATCGCCGCGAGGTTCTCGACGGTCGGGATCCGGTCGATCACGACCGTCTTGTGGTCGGCCATCTGCTCGAGGAACGAGCGCACGACCTCGTCGCGGGCGTAAACCAGGAACGCGTGGTCCCACTTGCCGACCAGGTGCTCCATCGCGAGCGCCTTCACGTCGGCGAAATCCATCACCATGCCGCGGTCGGGCGCCCCCTCGGTATCGACGAGATCGCCGCGCAGCGTGACTTCGAGCACGTAGCGATGACCATGGAGGTTCCGGCACTGGCTGCGGTGATCGGGAATGCGGTGGCCCGCGTCGAATTCGAGTTTTCGGGTAATCAGCACGATGTCAAAAGCCGTGGCTCAGGGAATGTTCAGATATTTGTGGGTCTGCATCGACAGCCGCCACTGCGGATGACGCTTGCACCAGTCGATTGCGAGCTTCGTATTCAGGTCGCGCGACGGGCCGTCCATCGGCTGGACGAGGAAGTATTCGAAGTCGAGCTTCGCGTAGTCGGCCAGCCGCTGGTTGTCCTGCGGGATCACGACCTTCAGTTCGTTGCCCTTCGTGACGACGAGCGGCGCGTCGGCCTTCGGGCTCACGCAGATCCAGTCGATCGATTCGAGCACCGGCAGCGAACCGTTGGTCTCGATCGCGATCTCGAAGCCGGCCGCGTGCAATGCGTCGACGAGCGGCTGGTCGAGTTGCAGCATCGGCTCGCCGCCCGTGCAGACGACGAAGCGGTGCGCCTCGCCCTCCGGCCACAAGCCGGCGATCGTCGCGACGAGCGCTTCGGCGTCCTTGAACTTGCCGCCGTTCTCGCCGTCGGTGCCGACGAAGTCGGTATCGCAGAAGCGGCACACGGCCTCCGCACGATCCTCTTCGCGGCCCGACCACAGGTTGCAGCCGGCGAACCGGCAGAACACGGCCGGCCGGCCCGCGTTCGCGCCCTCGCCCTGCAACGTGTAGAAAATTTCCTTGACCGCGTAAGTCATCGTGCTTCGTCCGGCTCGCGCCGCTCGTTGTCGATCAGAATCCGTTATTCGTCCAGCGCTGCCGGCGCACCCGCGTCACAGCGGCGCTTCGGTCACCCGCTCGCCCTTCAGGTAAGCCTCGTAGCCGCGCTTGCGCAGCTTGCAGGCGGGGCATTCGCCGCAGCCGAAGCCCCATTCGTGCAATTCCGCTCGCTCGCCCACATAGCACGTGTGCGTCTCGACGCGGATCAGTTCGACGAGCGCTTCGCCGCCGAGCTGCTCGGCGAGCTGCCACGTCTGCGCCTTGTCGAGCCACATCAGCGGCGTCTCGAGCACGATGCGCGTGTCCATCCCGAGGTTCAGCGCGACCTGCAGCGCCTTCATCGTGTCGTCGCGGCAGTCGGGGTAGCCCGAGAAATCGGTCTCGCACATTCCGCCGACCAGCACACGCAGCCCGCGGCGATAGGCGATCGCCGCGGCGATCGTCATGAACATCAGGTTGCGGCCCGGCACGAACGTGTTCGGCAAGCCGTTCGCCGCCGTCTCGATCTCGATCGTGCGCGTCATCGCGGTATCGCTGATCGCGCCGAGCACCGACAGGTCGATCATGTGATCGTCGCCGAGCCGGTCCGACCATGCGGAAAAATCGCGCTTCAGTGCTTCGCGCACGCCTTCGCGACACTCGAGCTCGACGCGGTGGCGCTGGCCGTAATCGAAGCCGAGCGTCTCGACCGTCTGGTAGCGTTCCAGAGCCCAGGCCACGCACGTGGCCGAGTCCTGCCCGCCGGAAAACAACACGAGCGCGCCGTCTTTAGCGTCTGTCCGAATCACCGTGATACTCCGTGAATGTGTAGGCTCGCGTCGCGCTGCGTCCCGGGGCCGGCTGCCGCCGGGCGGCCCGACGCGTGCCGGCCTGGGCCGGCTCGACCAGTATAGGCAGCGCAATCGGCCGCGAACGCGGCGGAGCGCTTATACCGCCCATCGCGCGGCATCGTTGCCGCGCGCCACGGCGGCACCACGCTGGCAGCCTGCCGTGCGCATGAAGCGATGCGCTAAGTTATTGAGCGGACACGGATTTTATCATGCCATCTCGAATACTGCCGGGCTCGCGGGCCCGCGGACCTCATCACGCCAACCCCACCACAAACGAAAAACCCCAAGAACCTTCCGATTCTTGGGGTTTTAATTCTGGTGGCCTGGGACGGAATCGAACCATCGACACGCGGATTTTCAATCCGCTGCTCTACCAACTGAGCTACCGGGCCAACGAAGAATGAAAGTATATCGAGCTATTCGTACCTGAGCAAGTGTTTTCGCAAAATATTTTATACGGCGCCTTCGGACGGTTTCTTGCCGAGCTCGACACCGAGCTGCTTGAGCTTGCGATACAGGTGCGTGCGCTCGAGGCCCGTCTTCTCCGCGACGCGCGTCATGCTGCCGTTTTCGCGCGCGAGGTGATATTCGAAGTACGCACGCTCGAACGCATCGCGCGCTTCACGCAACGGAATGTCGAACGGGATCGCGGCCGTCTGGCCCGCGAGGCCGAGCGCCGAAGCCATGTCGTCGCCGAGCGTCGGCAGCGCGGCCGCGGATGCGACCGCCGCCGGGCCCGCCGCCTGCCCCGCACCGGCCTTCGCCGCCGCGTTCGCGGACACCGGCGCCGCACCGCGTGCGAGACCGTGCTCGACGGACTTCAGCAGCTTCTGCAGCGCGATGGGCTTCTCGAGGAAATCGAGCGCGCCGATCTTCGTCGCCTCGACGGCCGTATCGATCGTCGCGTGCCCGGACATCATGATCACGGGCATCGTCAGCAGCCCCTGCGCCGCCCACTCCTTGAGCAACGTCACGCCGTCGGTATCGGGCATCCAGATATCGAGCAGCACGAGATCGGGCGCCTGATTCAACCGGTATTCCCGCGCGGCCTGCGCGTTCTCCGCTGCCTCGACGACATGTCCTTCATCGCTGAGGATCTCCGAGAGCAATTCCCGGATGCCCATTTCATCATCTACCACCAGGATGGTTGCCATTTACGCTGCCTTTGTCTGCTCACTTGCTTTTGTCTTGGCGGGAGCCGTCCCGTCCTGCACGCCCGATTCGGCGCCTGGCGCATCGCTCGCCATCTGCAGGAACAGAATCGACACCTGCGCACCCTCGACGGTCTCGCCGTGCATGCGATTGCGCAGATCGATCCGCGCACCGTGCTCATCGACGATTTTCTTGACCGTGGCCAACCCCAGCCCCGTGCCCTTCGCCTTCGTCGTCACATAAGGCTCGAACGCGCGGGTCAGGATGCGCGCCGGAAAACCGGGCCCGTTGTCGGACACGGTAAGACGTACCGCGACGCGTGTTTTGCCCTCGGCGTCGGGATCGCCATATTCTACTGTCTTGGTTTCGATCAACACACGCGGATGCGCTGACTCCGCGACCGAATCCTGCGCATTCTGCAGCAGGTTGTGAATCACCTGGCGCAATTGCGTCGCGTCGCCGCGAATCACCGGCAGCGACGGCGCGAGCTCGGCGACGATCGCGCTCTTGCCTTCGCCCACCCCGTACAGCCCGAGCACCTCGCTCGCCAGTTCGTTCAACTGCAGGTTCGCGAGCACCGCCGGCGGCGTGCGCGCGTATTCGCGGAAATCGTCGACCATCCGCTTCATCGCGGCCACCTGGTTGACGATCATCGTCGCGCCGCGCTTGAGCACATCGGCGTCGGGCGGCGCGAGCTTGTCGGACAGCTTCATCTGCAACCGCTCCGCCGACAGCTGGATCGGCGTCAGCGGATTCTTGATCTCGTGCGCGAGCCGGCGCGCCACCTCGCCCCACGCGACCGAACGCTGCGCGGAAATCACGTCGGAAATGTCGTCGAACACGACGACGTAACCGGACGTCTGCGGATCGTCGGCCTGCCCCTCGATCGTCGATACGAGGCGCGTGCCGCGCACGAGCAGCGTCAGCGGATCGGCTTCGCCCGGCACCTCGATCGCGAACTGCTGCTGCCAGTGGCCGCGATCGCCGCTGGCGCCGTCGGATGCCGCCTCGCGATCGGCGAACGCCTTGCGCACCATCGCGCCGAACCCGGCGGCCACGCCGATCCGGTCGAGCGTCGTGCCGATCAGCGCGTTGAACGGCTGCCGGAAGATCCGCTCGGCGCCGCGATTGGCCGTCGTCAGCCGGAACTGGCGGTCGAGCACGAACACGCCGGCCGTCAGGTTCGCGAGGATACTCTCGAGATACGTCTTCGAATGCTCGAGCGCGACACGGTTCTTCTCGACCGCGAGCCGCGCCTCGGACAACTGGCGCGTCATCGCGTTGAACGACTGCGTGAGGAAGCCGAGCTCGTCGCGCGTCTTGATCTCGCGCTTCGGCGTGTAGTCGCCTTCCGTGATCTCCTTCGTGCCCTGTGCGAGCAGGAACAGCGGCCGCGCGAGCTGCTGGCCGAGCGCGAGCGCGAGCATCATCGCGATGAACGTCGCGAGGAACAGCGCGAGCGTCAGCGTGCCGATGTACATCTTGCGCAGCCCCGTGCGGCCGAGCGCCTTTTCCTGGTACTCGCGATACGCGCGCTGCACGGCATCCGCGTTGTGGGCAAGGGTGGGCGGCACCGGCTGGGTGAGTTGCAGGAAGCGCTCCGCCGGCTGCAGCAGCGATGTCGTCGCATCGGGAATCGGCCGCACGACGCGCAGCCGCAGCGCACCCTTCGCACCGTGCGCGCGCGGGTCGCCGTCGACTTCGCCCTCGATCGCCGCGTACGCGCCGTGTTCGCGCGCCTGGCTCAGCATCAGCGGCGTCGGCAGGTCGTCCGGAATCAGCGCCGCGAAATTGCCCGACGCCTGCGCGACGATGTGCAGGTCGGGCGCCGCGCCCGAGCCGCCGCGGCTCGGCTCGACGATCGTCGCGTCCTGCACGCCGAACTGGTCGCGCAGCCGCAGCAGCGTGAGTGTCGTGCCGTTCGTGTTCGCGTCGGCGCTCGCGAGCTGGTCGGACATCAGCCGCGCCTTCGTCTGCAGATCGGACAGCGACGCATCGAGCATCCCGCGGCCGAGATTCAGGCCGGCCGTCAGCGCCGTCTCGACGTTCACGTCGAACCACGACTCGATGCTGCGCGACACGAACTGGTACGACACGATGTAGATGATCCCGCCCGGCACCACGCCGACGAGCGCGAAGAACACCGCGAGCTTCGCGAGCAGCCGCGTGCCGAACTTGCCCCTCCTCAGGCGCACGACGATCATCCCGATCAGCCCGAGCACCACGAGCAGGAACACGAGCGCGACGACGATGTTCGTCGCGTACAGCCACGAGTAGTAGCGATCGAAGAATTCGGTGTTCGCGCTCGCGGCCGCGAGCAGCACGAGCAGCAGCAGTGCGGTGAGCGCGACGGTCGAGACGATCACGCGAACGAGGAGGCTCTTCCCGCTGGCCGCGCGGCGCACTTTATTTAGCACGTTCGGTCACCGTGAAAGTGAAGCGCTTCCAGTCCGACCCGAGCGTCCAGTCGCGGTTGTTCACCGCATCGACCTGGAACGGCTTCGGCATCAGCGCCGTATCGAGCTGCATCCGCACCGATGCCGTGTAGGTTTCGCCCGAGCGCACCTGGCTGCGGTCGATCACGTGCCACGACGTGATGTGCCTGATGACCGCAAGCGCATCCTTCAGCGACGGGAAACCGAGCTGCAGGCCGCCCGTCGACACGCGATACTCGCGCGTGAGCGGCTGGAACGACAGGCGGATCGTCTGCGACACCGATACCGGCTGTTCGTCGAGCCAGTACCAGCGCGCACGGCTCAACTCGAAATCCGTCGTGAAATACACCGGAATGCCTTTGTTGACGGCATCCTCGAGGCTCGGGTTCAGCTCGAAATCGAAGCGGGCATCGAGGCTCCAGCCGCTTCCGTCGGCCTGGAGCGACGCGCGCTGCACGGCGATCGACTCGGCATGCGCCGGCCGGACGACAGCCAGGCACAGCGTCAACGCGACCATCAGGACGGCCGCGAGCCGAAGTGGAAAAAGGTGTTTGATCGTCACCGTTTCTGAAACCGCGCGTAGAAAAATCCGTCGTGATCGGTGTTCTGGTCGAGTGCGCCGGCGGCCGCCCCTCCCTGCACTCCGCCCGGCAGCAGTTGGCCGGGGGCGTCCAATCGTACCGCATCTTCACAGGCCGCTTCAAACCAGCGGGCCTGCAATTCGCCTTCTTCGGGGAAGACCGAACAGGTCACGTAAAGCAGTTCGCCGCCCGGCTTCACGAGCGGCCACAACGCCGACAGGATGCGACGCTGTTCCGTGACGAGCGCCGGGATGTCGGCCTCGCGACGCAGCCAGCGGATGTCCGGGTGACGACGCACGATACCGGACGCCGAGCACGGCACGTCGGCCAGGATACGATCGAACGGGCGCCCGTCGTACCACGCGTCGGGCGCACCCGCGTCGCCGACGCGCACGTCCGCCGCGAGCGACAGCCGCACGAGGTTCTCGCCGATCCGCGCCGCGCGCGCGGCGTCGCTTTCCAGCGCAACGACTTCCGCATCGGCGAGTTCGAGAATATGACCGGTCTTGCCGCCGGGCGCCGCGCATGCGTCGAGCACGCGCATGCCGTCACGCGCGCCAAGCCATTCGGCTGCGAGTTGCGCACCGGCATCCTGCACCGACACGACGCCGTCGGCAAACCCCGGAATGCGATCGACCGGCAGCGCCGACGCGAGCCGCACTGCATGCTTGCCGATCGCGGTCGCTTCGATTCCGCTCGCCCGCAGCGTATCGAGATACGCGTCGACGCTCGCGCGGCGCGCATTCACGCGCAGCGTCAGCGGCCCCTGGCGCTCGCCGGCCGCGAGGATCGCCTGCCATGCGTCGGGCCATGCGCGCTTCACCGAATCGACCCACCACGCGCGGTAATTCCAGCGCGCGACGACATCGTCCTGCAGCGCCGCGACGAGCGCGTCGCGCTCGCGCAGGAAACGGCGCAGCACCGCGTTGACCATCCCCTTCGCGAACGCGCATTCGCGGCGGGCGCCGATCACGGTCACGGCCTGGTCGACCACCGTGAACGGCGGATACGCGGCCTCGTCTGCCGGATCGAGCAGCAGCGCGAGCGCGCCGGCAAGGACTGCGTGCACGTGCGCGGGCGGCGCCTTGCTGATGAGCCGGCCGATCAGCCAGTCCGCACTGCCGAGACGGCGCATCGTCCGGTAGGCGACGTCCTGCGTCGCCCCGCGCGCAAGGGCCTGCGTACCGGACGCCATCTGCGCGAAAACCGCCGAGAGTGCCGCCGGCAGCGCGGTGCCGCGTCGTACCGCATCGACCGCCTGCGCGGCCGCGTCGAGCGCGAAGCCGAGCGAATCGGGCGCGAGATGCAGCGCGGACAGGCGCGCCGGGCGGCCGGAAGAAGACGGAGCGGTAGAACGGGTTCGTGTCATCGGAGCAAATTCGGCAAACAAGCGCGGCAAGCAAATACGGCAAACGGCGGGATCGCGGCACTCGCATGGCCCCGCGGTCCCAAACCGGGCATTGTAGCGTGCGACGTTGCAGCCCCTTTGGCCCCTTTACGGCACGCACAAATGAAAACCCCGCAGCGCGAAGCGTGCGGGGTGGCGTGGCGGCCCCCGAGCGGCAACTGCCGCACGGGGTGCCGGGGCTCAATCGAAGCGGCCGGTACGCGCCATCTCCATCAAGCGCGCGATGCGCTCCTCGGTGGCCGGGTGCGTCGAGAACAGGTTCTGCAATCCGCCACCATGCAGCGGATTCATGATCATCATCTGCGCCGTGGCCGGATGCGCTTCCGCCGCCTGGAACGGAATGCCTGCCGCATAGCGATGGATCTTGTCGAGCGCGGTCGCGAGCGACTGCGGATCGCCGGAAATCTGCGCGCCGCCGCGGTCGGCCTCGAACTCGCGTGCCCGCGAGATCGCCATCTGGATCAGCGCGCCGGCGATCGGCGCGAGCAGCGCGACCGCGATGCCCGCGATCGGGTTGGCCGGCCGGCCGTTCTCGTCGCGCCCGCCGAAGAACATCGCGAAGTTCGCGAGCGCCGAGATCGCGCCCGCCATCGTCGCGGTGATCGTCGAGATCAGGATGTCGCGATGCTTCACGTGTGC
This sequence comes from Burkholderia cepacia ATCC 25416, assembly GCF_001411495.1. Taxonomy (NCBI): domain Bacteria; kingdom Pseudomonadati; phylum Pseudomonadota; class Betaproteobacteria; order Burkholderiales; family Burkholderiaceae; genus Burkholderia; species Burkholderia cepacia. Next base: position 771,264 of record NZ_CP012981.1, read on the forward strand.
AAGCTCGTGCGCCATCACGCCGCGCATCTCGCGCTCCGACAGCACGCGCAGGATGCCCGTCGTCGCGGCGACCGCCGCGTGCTCGGGGTTGCGGCCCGTCGCGAACGCGTTCGGCGCATCCTCGTTGATCAGGTAGACGCGCGGCATCGGCAGGTTCGCGCGCGTGGCCAGCTCGCGCACCATCCGGTAGAACTGCGGCGCCGTGTTCTCGTCGACTTCCTGCGCGTTGTACATGCGCAGCACCATCTTGTCGGAGAACCAGTACGAGAAGAAATTCATGCCGAGCGCGAACAGCAGCGCGATCGTCATGCCGCGTGAGCCGCCGATCATCCCGCCGATCACGATGAACAGGGCCGTGATCGCGGCCATCAGCATCGCCGTTTTGACCCAATTGAACATACCCACTCCTTATCCGTCAGGGGACCCGCCGCACATCACAAGGCACGGCGGAAAATTGTAAGCGATTTGTTAGATAAGGTCTTGCCGGAAAAATTCAATCTCAGCGTTGCGATGCCGCAAGACGAAGGCCGAGGCCGACGAAAGCGCTGCCGACCGTGCGGTCGAGCCACTTCCTGACACCCGGCTTGCCGGAAAAGCGCGCCGTGACACTGCCCGCAACCCAGGCGACGAGGCTGGTCCACACCGTGCTCATCGCGACGAACACGCCGCCGAGGGTCAGGAACGCCAATGTCTTGTGCGGGCTGTCGGCCGACACGAATTGCGGGAAGAACGACACGAAGAACAGCACCACCTTCGGGTTCAGCACGTTGGTCCAGAAACCCTGCATGAACAGCTGGCGCAGTGGCTTCGCGGCTTGCGCGGCCGCCTTGCCCGACGGCTCGCCCGCCTGCTTCGCGATGATCATCCGCACGCCGAGGTAGATCAGGTAGGCGGCGCCAACCAGCTTGATCACCGTGAACGCGGCAGCCGATGCCGCGAGCAGCGCGGTCAGGCCGAATGCGCAGGCGAGCGCGTGCACGCAGCAGCCGGCCGAAATGCCCAACGCCGACATCAGCCCCGCGCCACGGCCCTGCGCGACGCTGCGGCCGACGATATAAGCCGTATCGGGGCCGGGCGTGACGTTCAGCAGGAAGACTGCCAGCACGAAGAAGCCGAAATGGGTGATGCCGAACATGAAAACCTCGAAACCGGAGAGCGCAGGGAAATTCTACGCGCGCCTGCCGCACCGCGCGACTCGGCCGTCCGGCCGATTGCGCACGCCCGGCAGGCCGTGTCGAATAGCGGTCAGGCCGCCTCAGGCAACGTCGGTCAGCGCAAAACGCTGGCCCGCGGCGAGCGGCGAACCGGCCAGGAACTCGCGGGCGGGCAGCCGCTTGCCGCCCGGCTTCTGCAACTGCGTGACGCGCAGCGCACCGCTGCCGCACGCGACGACCACGCCTTCCGGCGCGGCTTCGACGATCGTGCCGGGCAGCGCGTCACCGCGCGCCGCCACGGGCTCGGCCGCCCACAGCTTGATCGCCGCGCCATCGAGCGTCGCGACGCCGCCCGGGAACGGATCGAACGCACGCACCTGGCGCGCGAGCACGTCGGCCGGCTTGCGCCAGTCGAGCGCCGCTTCATGCTTGCCGATCTTTTCCGCGTAAGTCACACCGTCGGCCGGTTGCGGCGTGGCCGGCAGCACACCGTCGCGCTCGAGCTGCACGAGCGCGTCGACGATCAGTCGCGCACCTTCGGCAGCGAGCCGGTCGTGCAGGGTCGCGGTCGTCTCGTCCGGCGCGATCGCGATGCGCGCCTCCTCGATCATCGCGCCGGTGTCGAGGCCGATGTCCATCTGCATCAGCGTGACGCCCGTCTCGGCGTCGCCGGCCTCGATCGCGCGGTGGATCGGCGCGGCGCCGCGCCAGCGCGGCAGCAGCGATGCATGAATGTTGATGCAGCCGCCACGCGGAATGTCGAGCACCTCCTGCGGCAGCAGCAGGCCGTATGCGGCGACCACCATCACGTCATGCGGAGTCGAGCGCAGCAGCTCGATCGCGTCGGCCGCCTCCGCCGGGTACTTGCCCGCGCGGCGCAGCGACGGCGGCTGCGCGACGGGCATCCCGTGCTCGACGGCGTAGCGCTTCACCGCGCTTGCCTGCAGCTTCATCCCGCGCCCGGCAGGACGATCGGGCTGGGTCAGCACGAGCGGCACCGGAAAACCGGCCTCGTGGATCGCGGCCAGGGCAGCCGCGGCAAATTCCGGCGTGCCGGCAAAAATCACGCGCAACGTATGGGTCATGACAGCTTTCAGGGTCGGGCAGGGCGAACGCGCGTCACATCGCGCGTTCGAGTTTCTTCATCTTCGTCTTGATGCGCGTCTGCTTGAGCGGCGACAGGTATTCGACGAACACGCGCCCCATCAGGTGATCCATCTCGTGCTGGACGCACACGGCCAGCAGGCCCTCGCAGTCGAGCTCGAAGGTCTCGCCCTGCTCGTTGAGCGCACGTACGCGCACATGATCGGGACGCTCGACTTCGTCGTAGATGCCGGGCACCGACAGGCAACCCTCTTCGTAGATTTGCTTCTCGTCGCTCGACCACACGATCTCGGGGTTGATGAACGCGCGCAGCTCGTTCTTTTCCTCCGAGACGTCGATCACGATCACGCGCTCGTGCACGTCGACCTGCGTGGCCGCCAGGCCGATGCCGGGCGCTGCGTACATGGTTTCGGCCATGTCGGCGACGAGCTTGCGGATCCGGTCGTCGACCTTGTCGACGGGCTTTGCGACCTTGTGCAGCCGCTTGTCGGGGTAATGAAGAATATTGAGTAAAGCCATGGCGTTCGGTATTCGGTGGGGCGGCATGCCGCATCGGCCATCCGGCCAGCTGGCGGTGCCGCCGGGATGCAATGAAGATGAGGCGGACGCGCGGCGAATCAATGCCGCGGATCACGCCTCCTGCAATTGGCCGGGCGCCTGCGCGCGCGGCCCTGTCGAGTATTTCGGATGATGAAAATTTTATCATGGCGCCACGCGGTCCGCTGGCCGCCGCATTCGAGGAGCGTCTCATGTCGCCGCAAGTGCTGACCACCTCCGCGCTGCGTGCGTGGCTGCAGCTCGCGCATGCGCCCGGCCTCGCACCCGCCGTGCTGCAGGCACTGCTCGACGCGTTCGGCTCGCCGGATGCGCTGCTGCGCGCGTCCGGCCAGGCGATCGCCGCCGCAACCAGCCCCGCCGCGGCCCAGGCCGTGCGCGCGAGCGAGCGCGGCGACCTCGACGCGCGCACCGACGCCGTGCTCGCCTGGCTCGATGCGCCGGGCAACGCGCTCGTCACGCTCAACGATCCGGCCTACCCGCCGCGGCTGCGCGACCTGCACGATCCGCCGCCGCTGCTATATGTAAAGGGCCGTCTCGACCTGCTGCACGCGCGCGGTCTCGCCGTGGTCGGCAGCCGCCACGCGACGCCGCAGGGTCTCGCCGACGCGACGCGCTTCGCCCGCGAGCTGTCCGACGCCGGGCTTCCGATCGTGTCGGGCCTCGCGCTCGGAATCGACGGCGCCGCGCATCGGGGCGGGCTCGACGGCCGGTCAGGCACGGTCGCGGTGATCGCGACCGGCGCCGATCTCGTCTATCCGGCGCGACACCGTGCGCTCGCCCACGAAATCGCCGCTCACGGCGCGATCGTGTCGGAATGGCCGCTCGGCACACCGGCCCGCGCCGCACACTTCCCGCAACGCAACAGGCTGATCGCCGCGCTCGCGATCGGCGCGCTCGTCGTCGAGGCCGCCCCGCGCTCCGGCTCGCTGATCACCGCGCGGCTCGCGAACGAACTGGGGCGCGATGTGTTCGCGATGCCGGGCTCGATCCACGCGCCGCTCGCGCAGGGCTGCCACGCACTGATCCGCGACGGCGCGAAGCTGACGGCGGCGCCGCTCGACGTGCTCGAGGAGTACGGGCTGGGCGAACCGGCGGTTCGCGCGGCGGGCGATGCATCGTGCACCGGAAATCAGCTCGCCAGCGCCGCCAACCTCCGCGGAACCGAGGCCGCTAGCGTCGCGCAGGCCGATCCGCTCGTTGCAACCGGCCCGCCGGCGCGAATCGAAGCATCGCCAGCGCGACCCCACAGCCCGTCCGAACAGGCCGTACTCGCCGCACTGGGATACGGCCCCGTCACCTACGAATGGCTCGCCGAACACAGCGGCCTGGCCGACGACGTGCTGCACGGCGCGCTGCTCGCGCTCGAGCTGGCCGGTCGCGTCGCGAGCGTCCCCGGCGGACGCTTCGCGCGCCTTGACGCAGCGCCCACCCCGGCCGCGCACGGCGTGCTACATTCCCCCGCATAGGGGCGGCCACGCCGCCAACGATATCCAAGGAAATCCATGCCCGCGCTGAACCTCGACACCGATGCGGATCGGATCGCCGAGCGCCTCGCCGATCCCGGCACGTTGCTCGTCGCCTGCCTGTGCGCCGAGTGGTGCGGCACGTGCCGCGACTACCGGGCGGCCTTCGACCAGCTCGCCGACGCGCATCCGGACACCTGCTTCGCCTGGATCGACATCGAAACGCATGCCGACCAGCTCGACGATCTCGACGTCGAGAACTTCCCGACGATCCTGATCGAAGATACCCACACCGCACGTTTCTTCGGCACGGTGCTGCCGCATGCGGCAATCGTCGAGCGGATGCTGTCCGACCTGAGTGCGGTACCCGGTGCGCCGCACGCACCGAAATTGCGCAACGTCCTGACCGTCGAAGCCTGAATTCACGAGCCGGCCCGGTGGTTTTGCGCCCGTTCGCGCGCGCCGCCGCGCCGGGCGCTTGCCGCCGTTGCAGGCCCCCTCTATGATGAGCCGCTTTTTGCACGCCGAGCCGCCGTCGCGTCGGCGTGTGCTATAAAGCGGTCGTTAAAGGGACCCACAACCGGCGAACCCGGTCTACCAACACACACCTGTCATGTCCAAAGCACTGATCATTGCGGAAAAGCCTTCTGTCGCGAACGACATCGCACGCGCTTTGGGCGGCTTTACCAAGCATGACGAGTATTACGAGAGCGACGATTTCGTCCTTTCGTCCGCTGTCGGCCACTTGCTGGAAATCGCCGCCCCGGAAGAGTACGAGGTCAAGCGCGGGAAATGGAGCTTCGCGCATCTGCCCGTCATCCCCCCGCATTTCGACCTGAACCCGATCGCAAAAAGCGAGTCGCGCCTCAAGGTGCTCACGAAGCTGATGAAGCGCAAGGACGTCGACCGCCTGATCAACGCATGTGACGCGGGGCGCGAGGGCGAACTGATTTTCCGTCTGATCGCGCAGCACGCGAAGGCGAAGCAGCCGGTCCAGCGCCTGTGGCTGCAGTCGATGACCCCGCAGGCGATCCGCGACGGCTTCGCGAACCTGCGCAGCGACACCGACATGCAACCGCTCGCCGACGCCGCACGCTGCCGCTCGGAAGCCGACTGGCTCGTCGGGATCAACGGCACCCGCGCGATGACCGCGTTCAACAGCAAGGGCGGCGGCTTCTTCCTGACGACAGTTGGCCGCGTTCAGACGCCAACGCTGTCGATCGTCGTCGAACGCGAAGAGAAAATCCGCCGCTTCATCCCGCGCGACTACTGGGAGGTGAGGGCGGAATTCGCGTGCGCGGGCGGCTTCTACGAAGGCAAGTGGTTCGACCCGAAATTCAAGCGCGACGAATTCGATCCGGAAAAGCGCGACTCCCGCCTGTGGAGCCTGCCGGCCGCCGAAACGATCGTCGCCGCGTGCCGCGACCAGGTCGGCACGGTCTCGGAGGAATCGAAGCCGTCGACCCAACTGTCGCCGCTGCTGTTCGACCTGACGAGCCTGCAGCGCGAAGCGAACAGCCGCTTCGGCTTCTCCGCGAAGAACACGCTCGGTCTCGCGCAGGCGCTGTATGAAAAGCACAAGGTGCTGACCTACCCGCGTACCGACGCGCGCGCGCTGCCGGAAGACTATCTGTCGACGGTCCAGTCCACGCTCGAGATGCTCAAGGAGAGCCACAACTACCTGCCGCATGCGAAGCAGGTGCTCGACAAGGGCTGGGTGAAGCCGAACAAGCGCATCTTCGACAACTCGAAGATCAGCGACCACTTCGCAATCATCCCGACGCTGCAGGCACCGAAGTCGCTGTCCGAGCCGGAGCAGAAGCTGTACGACATGGTCGTGAAGCGCTTCCTCGCCGTGTTCTTCCCGGCCGCCGAATTCCGTGTCACGACGCGGATCACCGAAGTCGCCGGCCATCACTTCAAGACCGAAGGCAAGGTGCTCGTCGAGCCGGGCTGGCTGCAGGTGTACGGCCGCGACGCCGAAGGCGCGGATGCGAACCTCGTGCCGGTGCAGAAGGACGAGAAGGTGAAGACGGACGAAATCGCCGCCGTCGCGCTCGTCACGAAGCCGCCCGCACGCTATTCGGAAGCGACGCTGCTGTCCGCAATGGAAGGCGCGGGCAAGCTCGTCGAGGACGACGAACTGCGCGAAGCCATGGCCGCGAAGGGCCTCGGCACGCCGGCCACGCGTGCGGCGATCATCGAAGGCCTGCTCGGCGAAAAGTACCTCGTGCGTGAAGGCCGCGAACTGATCCCGACCGCGAAGGCGTTCCAGCTGATGACGCTGCTGCGCGGGCTCGGCGTGAAGGAACTGACCGCGCCGGAGCTCACCGGCGAATGGGAATACAAGCTGTCGCAGATGGAGCGCGGCAACCTCGGGCGCGACGCCTTCATGCAGGAAATCGCCCGCATGACGCAGCAGATCGTCAAGCGCGCGAAGGAATACGATTCCGACACGATCCCCGGCGATTACGCGACGCTCGAGACGCCGTGTCCGAACTGCGGCGGCCAGGTGAAGGAAAACTACCGCCGCTTCGCGTGCACGAAGTGCGAGTTCTCGATCTCGAAGATCCCGGGCAGCCGGCAGTTCGAGATCGCGGAAGTCGAGGAGCTGCTGCGGGAAAAGACGATCGGTCCGCTTTCCGGATTCCGCAGCAAGATGGGCCGCCCGTTCTCGGCGATCCTGAAGCTCTCGTTCGACGACGAGACGAAGAACTACAAGCTCGAGTTCGATTTCGGCCAGGATACGGGCGGCGAGGAGGGCGAGGCGCCCGACTTCTCGACACAGGAGCCGGTCGGCGCGTGCCCGAAGTGCAAGGGCCGCGTGTTCGAGCACGGGATGAGCTACGTGTGCGAGCACTCGGTGGCCAACCCGAAGACGTGCGACTTCCGCTCGGGCAAGGTGATCCTGCAGCAGGAAATCACGCGCGAGCAGATGGGCAAGCTGTTGGCCGACGGCCGCACAGATCTGCTGCCGAACTTCAAGTCGTCGCGCACCGGCCGCAACTTCAAGGCGTTCCTCGTGAAGCAGCCGGACGGCAAGATCGGCTTCGAGTTCGAGAAGAAGGAACCGAAGGCTGCCGCCGCGAAGAAGACTGCGAAATCGGCGACGAAGGATGCCGAAACCGTGACGGAAGGTGCAGAAGAGAAACCGGCACCGGCGCGCAAGACCGCCGCGAAGACTGCAGCCACCAAGACGGCAGCTCGCAAGACGACGGCCCGCAAGACGGGCTCGTAACAGCCTGGACGCCGGGACGGGCTTTCTCCCGGCCTGTCCTGCTTCGGCAGGCAGCTATAAAAAAACGCGGATCGACTGCTCGATCCGCGTTTTTTCTTTGTGCCGGCGGTGACCGACGCCCGGTCGCCCGGTCGCCCGGGCCGTCGCGCCGTTACAGCGGCGACGGCGCCGCGACGCGCGTGCGCGGCGAACGCGGCAGGCGCGGCGACAGGTTCGGGTCGGCCGATTCCGGTTGCTCGGCACGCGTCTCGACACCGATCGGCGCGAGCGCGGAGCTCTGCGCGGCCCACTGCTCACCCATCGTCGCGTCGGTCGCGTGGCTGAAATGCTCGACGAGGTGGTCGATGAACGTGCGCACCTTCGCGGGCAGATGGCGCCGGCTCGGGTAAGCGATGTTGATCTCGACCTGCGGCAGCCGGAAATCCGGCAGCAACCGCACGAGCGCACCGCGCGCGATGTCACTGCCGATCAGGTAACTCGGCAGGATCGCGACACCCATCCCGAGCAGCGCGAACTGGCGCAGCATCGCGGTGTTGTTCGCGACAATCACGTTGGTCGGGCGCACACGCACTTCGCCGTCCTGCCCCGTGAACACACGCTCGTCGCCCCAGTATTCGGTCGGCAGGCTCAGGCTCGGATGCTCGGCGAGATGCTCCGGATGGGTCGGCACGCCGTGCTTCTCCAGATAGCTCGGCGTCGCGCACACGGTCATGCAGCCGGTGGTCAGGCGCCGCGTGACGATGCTCGCGCTGCGCATCTGGCGCGTGACGACGATGCCGACATCGAAACCTTCCTCGACCAGATCGACCTGCCGGTCGACCAGCGTGAGATCCGGCACCACTTTCGGGAAATTCTCCGTGTACGACTGCAACACGGGCGCGAGGTTATGCAGGCCGAACACGACCGGCGCGACGATGCGCAGCGTGCCGACCGGCTCGTGATTGCGCGCGACGACCATCTGCTCGACGTCTTCCAGCTCATCGAGGATCTGGCGGGCACGCTCCAGATAGACCTGGCCTGACTCCGTCAGGGAAAGGCTGCGCGTGGTGCGGTTCAGCAAACGCGTGCCGAGCCTGCCTTCCAGATCGGCGACGTGACGCGTCGCGACCGCGTTGGAGATATCCATTGCACTCGCGGCCCGCGCGAAACTGCCGAGATCTGCAACCTTGACGAACACGCGCATCGACTGCAAATGATCCATAAACGACTCCTGCCGCTGTTACAACTTCAAAAAGATGAAGCAAATGCGTAATTCTCCTACGACAGCGGAAATGATGCAGAGTTGCTCAACAAGGCCCCGGTTGACGATAAAAATAGTCAAAAATCCTCGCCCTCTGCGGATAGTTGATCCAATTATTCCGATTGGGACAACAATTGGGTGAACCTCGTCGTGTAAGCGGCCGAATCAGGAAGGACGTATTTGATGCGACACAACAGCGCACCCATCTGCCCGTCGCGCGAGCGGCGTCGGGGCAGGCTGCCGCCAATTGCGGCGGAGCGTAACAACCTGTTAAAAAGACACCACGAAGGCGGCTGACATAGCATCATGTCGGCCCCGGCCGGGCGGGACGGGTGCGCGAGGTGCGCCGCCGCCACCGCCGCTTTCAACGCGCGACACCCGCTCATCATGAAAATTGCCATCCTCGACGACTACCAGGACGCCGTCCGCAAGCTGAACTGCTTCGAGATGCTTGCCGGCCACGACGTGAAGGTCTTCAACAATACGGTGCGCGGATTGGGACAGCTCGCCAGCCGTCTGGCGGAAGTCGAGGCGCTCGTGCTGATTCGCGAACGGACCCCGATTTCGTCGCAACTGCTCGCGAAGCTGCCGAACCTGCGCATGATCAGCCAGACCGGCCGCGTGTCGAGCCACATCGATCTCGAAGCCTGTACCGACCGCGGCATCGCGGTGCTCGAAGGCACGGGCTCGCCGGTCGCCCCCGCCGAGCTGACCTGGGCGCTCGTGATGGCCGCCCAGCGCCGCATTCCTCAGTACGTCGCGAACCTGAAGCAGGGCGCCTGGCAGCAGTCGGGCCTGAAGACGTCGGCCATGCCGCCGAACTTCGGCCTCGGCCAGGTGCTGCGCGGCCAGACGCTCGGCATCTGGGGCTACGGCAAGATCGGCCGGCTCGTCGCCGGCTACGGCAAGGCGTTCGGGATGAACGTGCTGATCTGGGGCCGCGAGCATTCGCTCGAGGCCGCGCGCGCCGACGGCTATACGGCCGCCGAAAGCCGCGAAGCGCTGTTCGAGCAGAGCGACGTGCTGTCGCTGCACCTGCGCATGCATGACGACACGCGCGGGATCGTGAAGCAGGAAGACCTGATGCGGATGAAGCCGACGTCGCTGCTCGTCAACACGAGCCGCGCCGAACTGCTCGAGGAAAACGCACTGGTCAACGCGCTGTCGCACAACCGTCCGGGGATGGTCGCGATCGACGTGTTCGAGAGCGAGCCGATCCTGCAGGGCTACAGCCTGCTGCGAATGGAAAACGTGATCTGCACGCCGCACATCGGCTACGTCGAGCGCGAAAGCTACGAGCTCTACTTCAGCGCGGCGTTCCGCAACATCCTCGCGTTCGACGACGGCGACATGTCGAGCGTTGCCAATCCGGAAGCGCTGACGCCGATCCGCAAGCGCTGACCGCGCGGGCCGCGCATGCCGCGGCCCCGCACCTCCGTTCCCGATCGTCAGGCGGCCACGCGGCCGCCCGTCATCGCATCGACGCGCGTGAGGAAATGCTCGCCGTCGCGCCGACCGAGATCGTACGCATGCCGCATCTGCGACGGGCTCGTGTAATCCCAACTCGAAATCGGCACCTTGCTCGAAGGCTGGACGTACAGCCGACGCTGCTCGCCATGCGCGACCGTGAACATCTGCGGGCGCGGATACAGCCGCGTGACGAGCACCAGCACGTCGCCCGGCGTCGGGTCGAGCGCGTCGACCGGCACGTTGTCGACCATCCCGCCGTCGAGCACCGGCCGGCCGCCGCGGCGCAGCACCGGCGTGAACGGCGGCGTGCAGGACGACTGCAGGATCAGGTCGGCGAGTTCCTCGACTTGCGTGCAGGCCTGCGCACGCACGAATTCGGGCCGAAAACCGAGCGTGCGCCCGAGCGTCGGGTGCAGCGTCTTGCGCACATACTTCTCGATGTTGTACGCGACGAGACCGGCGGCGACTGCGCTGCGCGCACCGAGCCAGCGCGGCACATGCGACACGCCGATGCGGATCTCCGGCGCCGCGGCAAGCTTCGCGAACGGTTCGCCGTAGATGTCGAGCAGCGCCTGACGATAAATCCGGTAATGCGGAAACACGGGCTCGCGCCCGAACAGGTTGCCCCAGTACGCGTTCTTCCGGTTGTGGCGCAGCGCCTCTTCGTAATAGCGCATCACCCAGGCGGCGTCGCGTGTATACAGCATGCAGGCGGTTGCCGCGCCGGCCGAGATACCGGTGATCACGCGCGGGCGCAGGCCGAGCGCCGGCTGTGCGACGTCCCAGAAGCCGGCCTGCCACCAGCAGCGATTGCCGCCGCCCGCAAAGACGATCTGGTCGAACATCGCGCCGCTCAGCTGACGAGCGCGTAGGTCGACGTCGCGTGAACGGCCATCTTGCCGTCTTCGTCGAACAGCTCGACTTCGCCGAATACGAGATTGCGGCCCATCCGCAGCACGCGCGCGGTGACGAGCACGTCGCCCTTGCGCACGGGACGCATGAAGTTCGTGTTCAACGACACGGTCGTCATCGGCCGGAACTCGCCGAGCGCGGCCGAGATCGCGACCACCATCGCGGTATCGGCGGCCGCCGTGAACACCTGGCCGCAGATCACACCGCCCGAATGGCGGAATTCGCCGGAAAACGGCAGGCGCAGCGTGACGCTGTCGTCGCCGATCGACACGGGGACCAGACCGAGCGAGCGGACCCAGGGGGCCAGCAGGCGATCCAGCAATTCGCGGACTGCGTTTTCGTCCATCTTCGAAAGCCCAGAAAGCGCTGCGCGACCGCCGCGCAACACGTGTGGCGTCATCATACCGGGAGCACGAAAACTGCGATCGCTCGTTATCGGGCCGGCAGCCACCGTTGTCGTGACGAAATATTCTCAGGAAATTTGCAGAAAGGACTTGCCAAGCCTGAAATGCTCGTGCATAATCTTTTTTCTGTTGGGGGCGTTAGCTCAGTTGGTAGAGCAGCGGACTCTTAATCCGTAGGTCGAGTGTTCGAGTCACTCACGCCCCACCAAAGAATTCAAAGGGTTACAAGCGATTAGCTTGTAACCCTTTTTCTTTTTCTGGCCTCATGTAACCGCCGTGTAACCCGATTTGGTCGACAGGCGTCAACACATGTCGGACCCTCCATCGCGCTTTGGGCATCATGGATGGCTTGGCTGCCGACGAGCGCCACGCTTTCACGGCGCTCCCGAGCTGACCAGATTGCCCGGGAAATCGCTCAATTTCGGCGGCCACAAGCTCCCGCCGCGACGACAGCCCACTTGCGAAGCTTTTCCGCGAAAGCCCGGTCAGCCTGGTCTCGGTAGTCACGCGCCACTACGCGTCTTTTCTTAGTAGTCGGGTGCAAATACCCCACCACCCCACTCTTGCGCCCCCACTGGCACCCCACCTGATTCTGTCGGTGTTCTGAGCGACGCCACGCTGGGCGAAATGCTCAGACGCACAAAGGCAATTTCAGCAAACGACCACTGGAGAATGATTATGTTGACGCAAGAAAAGCTGAACGACCCGAGCGCGTCTTTCATGCAAACGATGATAAGCCTCTTTCTCACTGACGAGGTCACACCGTATTCCGGTCGAAAAGAAGTCGAAGCGCTCCCGCCCCTGGAAACTATCGTGCTCGGCTTGATGTGCCTGGAAAAAACGTACAACAGCCGACATTTTGACAATCGTCTTCGCTTTAAGTACCGCTCGTTCAGCACTCGGGAGTGCGGCATCTTCACGGAAGTCGGCATCCTCGGGCTGGTGGCACGCGGATACCTGCGGCCCGCTTCTAAACGAGCTGAACGGGCTATTAACGAGCGGAACGACAGGGTCTGGGGCTTGGGAGATGTGCCATTCGTCGTGACCGCTAAGGGTGCCCGCCGCATCGGCTACCTAGTCGCCAACCTCCGTGGCGGGCTCTACAAAGATGTCGTCAAGGAGTTGCAGGCCGAATCGCGCGAAGCCGCGAAAGGCTGGCGAGCTGACGTACCCGTCTCGATGCTAGGTTAAGCGCGAGCTAAGGCCACCGCTTGCGCGGTGGCTTTCCGTGAACCATTGACCATGCAATCAGGCTGCCTCGCCATCCCTTCACTTTACGTAGGAGCAGCACATGATGCTGGAATTCGAAACCTTGGAAGAATTCTCGGTTGCGTCGGAGGTCAGAGACGCCACGGTGACCGTGAAGCTGCGTCGGATGCTCAACCACAAGCCGACCCAGTGCAGTCCCGCTCCGTACTGCCTTGACTTGGCGGTCGGCAGCGTCATCCAGCAGCATTATGGCATTGACGAGCTCCGTGCCCGCGAGACTGCTGCTCGGTTCTTACTGACGCACGTTAAGGGGATTACCCCGCCGCTGCATTGAGCGCAGCTTGGTCGCCAGAAAGCGCCGCGCGAGCAGCGGCTTTCCGAACGGGCGATTCCATCGCCTACGGACTTCGTGGAACCCATGGATGGTATCTGGCACAGAGGCGGCGACTCAACCCGAGACAACGCCGTGTCAATTCCACCTCGCCGCTGGTCAGACGAGTGTGATACCCTCAAGCCCACGAGCGTCCTTAACGCTTCCTCGATGTAGCGACCATGTCAGCTCAAACACTTCCAACTTATAAGACGCCGCCGCTTAGTGAGGTTACATTCGGTGTGCAATTTGCGCCTCTGACGCGCTTCAAGTCTGCGCACATTGGCCTCCTATGGGAGCGCTTTAGGAAAGAATTTCCGAATGTTGAACAGGTCGCCCCGATTGCTGACTCAGGGGTCGAAGTTCCGTTGGATTCTTCCACCGGACTTCCGCATCCGCGTACGTGGTTCATAAATGCTTCTGAGAGTCGCTTGGTCCAGTTCCAACCTGACCGGCTGTACTACAACTGGCGAACCAAGGAACAGGAGCCGGCATATCCGCGCTTTGCTGAGATAGCTGCTTGTTTCTTTGAAACTTACGCCCAGCTGCAATCTTGGGCGGACGAGGCAGTCTTGGGTACTGTGGACGTAAGGGCATTCAGTCTTGCCTATACCAACCACATCGCGATACCGCCTGACAGCGATGTGTCGCAACTTGCAGCTACGATACTCACCGACTTCCACTGGGACGAGGACAGAGAACGCTTTTTAACGAAGCCGCGTGCACTAGGTTGGTCTGCGGTTTTCCCTTTACCCGATGACCGAGGCCATATGACTGCGAAGGTATCCGAGGGGCTTCGGACGTTCGACTCGCAGAAGGTACTCGTGTTGGAACTGGCCGCCGGTGGCAAGGCCGCTAGTTCGACTCCCGTCGCAATCCGTGAATGGTTTGACATAGCCCATGCATACATCGTGAATGCATTTGCAGATTTGACTCAAATTGACGTTCAAAAGACTAAGTGGGGACGGGTATGACAGCGCTCCTTGAAAAACACGGGTTCGAGTCGCCCTACGTCTTAGCACCGGGGTCAACGTCCTACTTGGAAAGCGACGACGACGAGATTTTGGATTTGGGACTTGTTGAACATCAGGCGGCACCGGCAAAAGGATTGCCTGTTCGAGTGATTTACGGCACCAGTCAGAATACCGTGTCCGCTACGGCCAACACGGTTGTGACCCCTCGCGCGTCATACAGCAATTTGGGGAAGTGGCAGGCTACTTCCCACCTGCACGTGGCCCTCTACGACTTCCCTAGTCGGGCTGACTATGCCTTCACCGCACTGGACCTGCTTCGCTCGGATGACGAACTATTCAAAGAAGCGGTAGAAAAGCTCCGCGCGTCGCAGGAGATACTTCACCGCGAAGCCATCTGCGAAAGACTCCTCCGTTTGTTGGACCTTTACCAAGAAGACTATGACGGCCGAGCGCTTTCAGCCGATTCGCTAGCCAGCTTTATTGCCTTCCTGCGAGATAGGCCCACAGTTCGACGACCTTCCATCGCTGCCACACCAGCGGGCAACCTTTACGCCATCTGGAAGGAAGGGACTGGGCAGAAACTTGTATTGCATTTCTTGCCGGGCGCCCGTTGCCGATACGCGGCTTCGGTGCGCAACGCTATGCATGAGGCGCGATTTGACGAACATTCGGGCAGCACAACGGCCGATTCCGTTTCCAGGTCTATCGACGCACTTGGAATTGCCTCGTGGATTGACGAATGAGCGTTGGCGACGAGTTGCCCGATGAGCATCATATTGCGCGATTGTGCAAAGGCTCATCGCTCGACGAAGAAGGGAACCCCACGGGCGCGTCCTTCATGCTACGTGATGGCGAATCTTACCTATCGGTGAACTGGTTAGAACTAGTTGACCCAGACAATCGCGAGAACGCGCTGGCTCTTTTAAAACCAGTCCTCGCGAAAAAGATGACCATCACTGGCAGCTGGAGACTGGCGACGCTCAACGTCGGTCAATGCAAGGCGACTGTAGCAGACGCGACTGGTGACGAAATAATAATTCGTGTGGCCCATGAACCCATTGAGACGGAGACCATTTCCGACCCGTCCCATAGCGGAATCCATGGCTACAGCAACGAAGAAACCGTTGTAGAAAAATTGGCAGCAGCAGTTACCTCCACGTGCCCCGCCAAATAGCCGCATAGTCGAGCAAAATCAAAAGGCCACAGAACGCAAGTTTCCGTGGCCTTTTGACCCGACTGACCACGTGATTGCTTAGTCCAAGTTGTCGAGCAGCTGCATTAGGTCGGCCGGATGCTTCATCAGGTGATAGTTCCAGCGACCATATCGGCTGTCGCGGTTGACAGCCTCGCACCACCGCTTGGCTGCCGCTTCTTTTACGAGAGCGTCGTCAATCACCTGCCCCTTGATTTCGACCACCAGCTTTTCACCGGACACTAGCTCGACGATGAAATCGGGCAAGTAGCTCCGCTTGTTGCCGTCTTTCCGATACAGCACGACGAAGCCGAGATGGTCATTCTTGACCCAAGCTCGAACCTTCTGGTGCGTATCGAGGCAATAGGCCGCGCTCTGCTCCCATTTCTTGGTATCCGCCACCATCGCGTTCAGGTGGCTACGGGTAACCGGCCAGAGGTCGCGGCCCGTGGCAAAATCGACGAAGCGCGTCGAACGCATGCCTGCTGCGCCTGCCGCAATGATGGGCCGCTCCTGAGCCTGGCCGCTCTCATCGACGGCCTGTAAGTTGTCGATGATGTAGCTGACTGCCTTGCCGAAATACGGATTCAGCGCCACGTCCTGCGGAGCGCGGTTTCCCTTGCAAACGAGTTTGGTGGCTAGAAACTGCTGCGCGTAAGCCAGAAGCTGCGGAAATAGACGATGCGTCGGAATACTGTCGCCTTTTTCTTTCTGCCACTGTTGGACAAGTGTGCTTGCAAGGGTAAAGGCGACTTGCTGCACGCGAATGCGTGCGCGCCACGCTTCCAACGTCACCAGTTCCGCGGCACCTGGACCATACGCAGCAAGGCGACCATCAGCCCCTGCCAGCCCCATCATGAGCGTTGTGTCCGGCACCTCAAGCGGGTCGAGTGTGAGCGTGGGAACCTTACCCCAATCGAGCGAAATGCGAGTGATGCCGGGGTCCGTGTAGCCTTCGACCACGGGGAACGTGATTTCAAAATCAGCTTTGGCTGGGTCGGCGTATATCTGGTTAGAAGGTGGCGTCGGGGGAGGAGCTCCACCACCCTCCACCTTAAACGGAATCAGTTCGAACGGGACTCCGAATACCTTGGCAGTCTCCTCCTGGAAAAAGCCGTTCTTATCGATGGCGTAGGACGTGCGGCGCAGCGCGCGGCCAACCACCTGCTCGCATAGCAACTGCGAGCCAAATGGTCGCAGGCCAACGACGTGGGTTACGGTGTTGCAGTCCCAGCCCTCCGACAGCATCGCCACACTGATGATGCAGCGCACGTCGCGCCCAGGGGGAATGCTGGCGTCGATGGTCACCAGGCCGCTGTCTTCGTCGTCCAGTGCCTTACGGTTGTGTTTCTCGACCAGTGCCTCGTATTCTTCAGGGATATGGCCACCAGGCCAAGCAGTCTTGCCGATGGTATCCAGCACAAAACGCAAGCGCCGAGCTTCATCGCTGCCGCTCGCGCCAGAAGCGATGTCCTCCGCAATCTTGCTATCTACGCGGATGGTGTTTTCCTGGCCGGGCTTGTTGCGGAACTCCATCGGCGACTGACCGTAGTCCGGCTTGCCATTGGACAGCCATTCATACAACTCCTTGGCAAGCGCGGTATCGCGACACACGACAATAAAGACGGGTGGGACGTCTGTCTTGCGGAAACCGTCTTTGAATTGGGCTTTCCACGTATCCAGTGTCTTGCGCCACTCATCGGCAAGCTGGGTGATAGGGGTCGTTGCATAGCGCATCACCATATCCGGGCTGAGCTTCGCCTTGCCGCCGCCATCCTGCTCGATACGCTCTTGAACCCAGCGCCACACATTGAAGTAGGCTGGAGTTTCACCACCGGTGATGTCTTGAGTCGGCAACTGCGGGATTTTCACAAGCCCAGCTTCAATACCTTCCAGCAAACTGAAATCGGACACCACCCAAGGGAAGGGCTTGCCCACTTCATTGCCGGACCCCTGGATGAAGAATGGGGTGGCAGACAGGTCAACGCACAGGCGCACGCCGTTCTTCGACCCATTCAATGCCTTGTTGATGCGGTCCAGGCCTTCAATCCAGACGGTGGCCTCGCGCGCATCGGCGTCAGCGGTTTCCTCGTCGAGTGCGTATTCGTCATCGGGCTCCGCCTTGCCGCGCCGGTAAGCGTGGTGGGCCTCGTCATTCATCACCATGATGGCGGAGCTGCGCCCCTTGCGATTGCCCAGCACCCGGCGCAGGAATGCCGTATCGCTCTCGTAGTATCTGGTTTCCTTGACCTCGAATGCCGTCAGAACACCGTGACGGTCTTTGACCTCGCCGACGATTTCAAAAGCACCCGTCAATGCCTGCTGACGAATGTCGGCCTCAGTCAGTTGCTCTTTGCCACCCAGCTTGACCGTGCGACGCTTCTCGATAGGCGTGCCGCGCTTCACTACCTTGGCCGATGTGCCGTTCACGTCGGAAAGCTCGCGGCGCTCAAGGTTGTGCCAGTTGGTGACGAACACCTCGCCGCGACGCAGGTCGGGCATGCGATGCAAAGGCACCAGCTCACGAGTGCGATAGAGGCTGATTTGGTCCAGATTGGGGTCAAGCTCGTGTAACCGGTCGCGGACCGTGACGTTAGGGCAGACGATGAGCACGGTGTCCGAGTAGTTCGGATTGGCTGAGTCCGCCACCTTGTTCAGAATCGACCACGCGGCCAGCATACCCATGACCGTGCTCTTACCCGACCCCGTGCACATTTTCACTGCATAGCGGATGAAGGCTTTGTATCCGGCGGCTTTGGCGTCATCGCCAGGCTCGTCGGTAGGAACGCGGATGCCCTGCTTGAGGTCTTCGGGCCCTTCTATAAGAAGGAGTACCGTTTCGACCGCCTCAAGCTGGGCGAAGAAAAGCCGTTGCTTACGGTCGGTCGAGCGCCACAAGCCTATCAACTCTTTGGTGACTTTCGTTGCTCCGCTGTACTCGCGAGCGCGCCACTCCTTCAGTCGCTGACGGATGAGGTTAGCCGTGTCGAGCAAATACTCGTTGCCCTTCGCGTCTTGCTCGAATAGCACAGTTTGTTTCTTGGTTTTCTTTCCCCGACCGGCATGTTCTGGGACGCGGAAGAAGTAGCTGGCTGGGCGTCGTCCCTCACGCTTTTGTGGTTGCTTGCCTTCCTCGATGTGCCAATGAAACTTCGGCTCTTCGAAGGGCGAGTTGATGATGGGCGCTTCGACGGCATTGATTTGCGACATCGCCTGCTCCCTCACGCAATGTTCTCAACAACGCGCATCAGCTCGTTGCCGCGCTCGTCAATCACCTTCACCGCGATGCGGCGACGCTGACCAAGGACAAAGGGCTCACTCGTCGTTCCTGACAAGTGCGACCACACTGAGGCGTCAAAAGTCGTTTTCAGCGATTTTTGCAGATTGTCCCAAGCGCTGGTTTTGGGAAAGAACACCTGGGTCGCATAGAAAGAACCCGATGGGTCGTAGTCGGTGTCGAGCATCCAGCAGGGCAGGTTTTCGCCTTCGACCGACTCCTGGTCCATGCTTGCTGGGTTGAAGATGTCTAAACCCTTCACGTCCACCTGATACAGCGCATCGCCTGCGCTGTTCACCTGCGAAAGTTTGGTTAGCTTTACGTCTGGCAGGCCGGTTACCGAGAAAATTTCCGAGGCGCGCGTGGTCTTGAGCAAGTCGCTCATCGCCACGTCCGGCGTCACTGACACATAGGTGCAGTGGATACGCAACTTCGGACTTCCATCCTTATTGCGCTCCTCGATGAGTTCGCGCGCCTTGGCCTGAATGGCGAAGGCGAAGAAGTACAACTGGTCAAAACGGAGAAAGTGGGCTTCGCGTGCAGCCTCAAATACCATGTCGGCCGAGATAGCGCCGGACTCTGGGCCGAAGACAATAGCGATGCGTTTGCCTTCGGCATCGGATGCTTCAGCGTGGAGGATGTCACCATCACTAGCGCGACGAATCTGCTCCAGTACCAGTTCCCTGTTACCCGGCAAGCGCAGGGTCTTGGATTGCCGCAGCACTTGGGTCATACGCTCGATATGGGTGGCTACGTCGCTTTGCGCTGCAGACGATTCAATAGCAGTGGATTCCGAGTCATCGCCGAAGCCGGCGGGCGTATTGCCGAGAGCAGTCACTGTCTGTGCAGGGGCAATCGTTGCCTCGACCACGAACGGGCCGGACACTCGCGTGACGCCTTCCAGTTTTTCGGGGCGGTCGACCATCACTTCGGTGGTGGGTGGCTCGTCGTTCGCGATGGACTTCAGCGAAATACGCGGCACCAGACCACCGACTTCCTCGCCTTTGCGGTTCTTCTTACGAGCGTAGACGAACCCACCAGCAGGGCCAAGTTTTGGTTCCTTCAGGTCGTAATACGGGAAAGTGGCGGTCAGCAGGCGTTGCCGGGCCAAGGCCAACGGCACCCGCGAGGTATCGCAGGTAATCCAGCGGCGTCCCCACTGCTCAGCGACATACGCGGTCGTACCAGAGCCGCATGTCGGGTCGAGCACGAGGTCGCCCGGGTCAGTGGTCATATGCATGCAACGAGCAATGACATCTTGATTCGTTTGAACGACGTACGTCTTGCTTTGTGCAGGCGCTGTGTCGTCCCATGGGCTGGTGACTTTCGCGAATGGAAAATCGTCATGAAATACAACGTACCTCGGATAGTCACCTTCGACGAAAAGTCGTCCTGCTTGGCCGAGTTTTTCCATCTTTTCCTTGGAGGTGACCCAACACTGCCCTCGCGTGGGCTCATACGTCTTCCCTTCGAATTCCAGTGGATAGACGTTTGCGGCAGAGAATGATGGTGCCCACTGCGATACCGTTCCGAAGATTCGGCAGTCGTTCGGGATGTTTGCAAAATCCGCGCGCTCCTCGGAGTTGAGGCGTCGCAGTGTGCCGTCAGGTGTACAGACGCCTGTCCATCGTCCCTTCGGGTCTGGCGTTGTCTTTCTGAATAGCTGACGGTACTTAACCCGGGTCGCATCTTTTGCATACCAGACCAGAAAGTCGGCCATAGACTCAAGGGTCTTCGCGCCCAACGGCATCAGCTTCTTTCTGAAGGTAATCAAACTGATGAAGTTTTGAGCACCAAAAACCTCATCCATAATCGAGCGGACGTGATGAACGTTCTCTTCGGAAATCTGCACGAATACACTCCCGCTTTCATGCAGAAGTTCCCGAGTCATCAGCAGTCGGTCGCGGAGATAGGTCAAATACGAATGTAGGCCGAGCTCCCAGGTGTCTCGATAGGCCTTGACCATCTCCGGCTCGCGAGTCATCTCGCTGTCAGGGCCGTGTTTCACATCCCGCTTTCGAACAAATGGCTGGAAGTTAGAGCCGAATTTCACGCCATAAGGCGGGTCGATGAAGACCATTTGCACCTGTCCCCCAAGGCCCTCAAACTCCAGCATGGAGTTCATGACCTGAAGGCTATCGCCCAGAATCATGCGATTCTGCCATGGCCCCTTGTGCTCGTATGCATCCAGCCGGTCGGTCACATCGAGTTGCGCGTCGCCAAACAGGTCAAGGTTGGTGCCTTTGGCTTTACGGCTCTTGATGCCGTCTAGGATAGCTTTAGTCGAATGCCGCTCATGCACGAACAGCGGGGTCGTCGGTACGCTGAGTTGATGCCGTTCCGCTTTGCCGGACCAGTTCAGGAAAGGTTGCGAGATGGTCTGTAGCAGGCCTGCCGCCGCCTTGAGGGACTGCACTCGGATGCCACCCCCTTTCCAGACTTGCGGAGATTGGAAGACCGCATCTTCGCCTTCGTCCGCGCACCGGGCAACCAGACCAATCAGCCATTCGCCTAGTTCACGCTCGCGGTTCTCGTCCCACGACAGGGCCGGGTCAAGGCTTGAATCGTAGCGGTAGACGCGGTTTGGCTTTTTTATGCTGAACTGGTCCTGAACACCTACGTCAGGGCGTTGCACTGCTTCTTGTTTATGCTCGTATTGGGCTGACGTGTCGCTCACCGGGGCTCCTTATCCTATCGCTGGTCGTCTGACTAGTTCGGGATAATAGCGCCTCGGCTTGACGCGGTCATTCATTCGCCGAGGCACTGCGCAGCGGTGAGCGCTAAGAACGGTTAAAAGCTGTTTCCCATGCAGCCAAAATCGGTGGAAATCCACGGATTGTGATGCGTATAGATGTCGGTGCCGTAGGGGCTGCCGCCGACATCGACGCCGCCGTAACAGTCACCGGTCATCGGCAGGCCGGTCGCGGGGTTAATCGGGGTATGTGACATGGTCGCTCTCCTATTGAGCAGTGGTTAAATGCCCCGCCGAAATCAACGGGGCGGAAAAATCAGTCGTCGCTTGGGAACATGACAGTCACGACCGGCTCGGCGTTATCTCCCGGTCCAATGGTCATCACGAGGGCTATCGGTGTGCGACGCACACCATTCCCACCGCGCGGCACGCGATGATGCTGGAAAGGCATACGGTTGCCCGTGTGATGACGTGCCAAGGTGGCGGCGGCCCAGAGCAGGTCGTTCAAGCGCCCGCGTTCGTCCTGTTGGATTTGTCGGGCGCTGTCCTCGGCTGACCACGCCACCACGTCCGCCCAAACCGCCGCTGTGAGTGCCACGGGAACCTTGAAGCCCGCGTCGTTTGCCTCTGCCGTGACATCAATCAGCACGCCGTCCGCGATTGCCTGTTCGCGCGTGTACACCGAAATGACTTCACCGAAGAGGTCTTGCAGACCGTCTCGTTTTTCCATAGTGCTTTCTCCAAAGCTGACCGGATTCCAAGATGTGAGCCCGCTTTACCGATTCCCGGTCTTCGGCGTGCGGGGTGGCGTATTGCTTGTGCCGCCGTTTTTCCTGAGTGTTTCGCCCTGGTGAACGAGAACGCGGGGCGGCCAGATGGGCAAGGTCGCGCACGCAAGCCGCAGCCCACCAGGGACCGGGTGAGTACGCGCGCTAAGCGCCTGGCCTTGCCCATCTGGTTGGCTCGCGTAAGGTCACCGTTTATGGGCGGAACGTTTGGGAATTACGGCGGCAGCGCCACCATCACGACGAAGCCGATGTCGCGGACATGGGCCGCGACCTATGCACGACGCATGTCGTGCGTGACTCGCAAGCCAGCGGCGCGCAGTCGGAGCGCGAGAGCGCGCTGGCGTAGGGGAGCCGCGACGGCCCGAAGGGAACGGCGTGGGGCAAGGGCGTCCAGCCCGCTGCCCAGGTCGCTGCACCAGCCCCCAGGCTGGTCGGCGGACTGCGGGGGGAGCCGGTCATCGCTGGAGGCCCTAGCCTCCAGAGGGTGCCCCAGCACCCGGCGGAAGAACCGGGGGACGGCAAACGTCCCGCGCCCCGAGCTACGCGCGGGTAAGGTAGTCAAGTCGGCGCGAAGCAAAGACCGCAGGCCCCAGGCCGGGAGCCAGCGGCGCGTTCAGCGATGCGGGTTGAGTACCTTACCCGCGCGAAGCGTGGGGCGCCGCTTTTGGAGACATGAGCTACGTCCAGTAGCGAAAATGCCCGGCAAAACGTCCAGTTTTGCGCAGAGGGCATGGTGGCTCGCCGCGTAAGCGGCTACGCCTTCCGTGTTCGTCCTCCGCCGTCCGGGAGGGCGAACACGGGATGCTGCGACTTTCGCGCTATACGAAATATCGACACGTTTTTTGGAGATACTTCGTGAAATCGCGCGACGGACGCATCATCGCCAGAGAGCAGGAGCAACGACTTTTGCACTCACTATCTCGCTTTGGTTTCCTGAGGACCAGAGATTGCGCCGCTTTGCGCGCGGCCTGGTCCAGCGGCGCGACCGGCGAGCCTAGGCTAGAAGGGCCCGTCGCCACCGCGTCTGATGTGCGGATGGCGCAACGCACGGTGCGGCGGCTGTCCGATGCCCGCCAGGTACTGCGCGGGCAGGGACCGGACGGCAGCGTGATTTACGCGCTGTCAGAAGCAGGCGCGCGCCGATTGCAACACGCAGGGATTGCGGCAACGACGGGAAAGGATTTGGTGCGGGCGTTTAGCTCGGCACATTTCCGGCACCGCACGATTGCCAACGAGATTGCCATTCGCGGCCTCCTCGACGGCTATCGCGTCTCGACCGAGCGTGAGATTGCGCAGGATAAGTGGCTTGGCGGCGTCGAGGGCATCGCTGGCAAGAAACCTGACGTTCTGCTGCGCGGCGATGATGGCAAGGTATGGCTCGTGGAAGTCGAGAGAAGCCGGAAGAACGCGAAGGAATATGCCAAGTTGCTGAAATGGCTCGATGCTGTAGCCGCCGACGCGGCGGATACCTCGGGCTCGAAGCTGCTGGGCAAGGGTCTGAAATGGGGAAAAGTCATCTTCATCTGCACGCGTGCGTTCCGTGCGAAGCTCACGCGCGACCTGATTGCGAAGGGCTGGAAAAAGAGTGCGCTCGATGCGCTCGTCGCGTTCTCCACGGAGCTATACAAATTCGAGGACATCGTTTTTGCCTGATGGCCTGGGCGTTCATGTCCCGGCCATCAGACCAGGCAATCGACGAGGGGAGACTCGTCCCCGGCCTGCGGTATTGACCCACCGCTTGTACTCGTGAACTCCATCGCGGAAACCATCTAATTCGAAGGAATCCGCCGTGCAGAATGCATCCCGGTCTCTGCATGGAAAAACTGGATTGGGCAGCGTCCCCGCCGGAGGCATCTGGTGGGGGCGTTGTTTTTGCGCGCACGGTTGCTGCGCAGAACCGGTCACTCTGGTCGGCGCGTTCATGAGCGCGTCGTCGCTCGATGTGAGCATAGGCTTACCCGGCTTCTTGTTTGTGCTGTTATCGCGCGTCCGCAATCCGCGTGCAGGCCACCCGCCCGCGATGGGGCGCGTGACCTGCCTGCCGATTTGCTGGCGCGGTAAGAGAAATGGGTAAGCCTCCACGAGCTGCGCCCGTGATTGCGATTCGCAGGATGCCGGAACGCGATAGCTTGCCGTCGCTCACCGCTCTCCCTGGCTGCCACCGCCCGCGCGAAGCGGGCGAATGAAATCGCTGTCGTAAACGATGGCTTATGCGTTACACCTAGATGAAAAGGCGGGCAGCCAGGAGGCGATGCTGACGGCGTGATACCGTCCATCGTTTCCTGGTCAGCCAGGTTTTTCAACGGTTCACGTGTCTCTCGTTGCGCACACCACGTTTAGGTACGTACATACACATCTATATATAGATGTGTATGTACGTACCTCGATGTACGCCGGGTACGTGCTCGGCTTTGCTGCCTGCACGTACCTTCGTGTACCTGGCTTACGTCGTAGTCTCGGTGACTGAAAGGACATCATCAACGTCTCGAAGGTACCCCGCTGCCACCAGGTCCTTAATGTCTCGATATACGGATGATTCTACGCCGCCACCCATGACGACATGCGCAACGACATCGGCTTTCTGCACCCCGACCTTCTTCTCACGCAGGAACGCCATGGCCCTGCTCTTGATTGTGCCGGGTTTGAAGCTGCTGCCGCGTTTCGAGCCACTGTGGCGCTCATGTGCCTCACCAGGAACAACAACGCAGCTTGTCGCTACTGCTCCCCACTTCGTCGTCCCGGCCTCGACCACCTCCAGCGTGAAGCCGATAAGCTCCCCTTTTGAGCCGAGGTCGCGATTCTTCGTCACTTTGGCGCATCGCCCCGCAGCCTGCTCAGTCACCTCGATTTCTGTATCGACAGCCGCACGCATGCCAGTCCATCCGCGCGCACCAGCAGCAGCATTTCTGCCGACGTGGTGAATGAGCATGAAATGCGCTTTACTGCACGCGCTGCGGATTCGGTCGATGCGTGCGATGACTCGCCCCATATCTTGGCCCATATTCTCGTTTGCGCCTGCGCTCAGGCGTGCGAGCGTATCACCAACAATCAGGCGTACCGGCTGTCCGTGCTCAGCCTCCTGCGCACGGACTTCTTCGATAATGGTCTCCATGTCCACATTGTCTGCAAACAGGTTTATCGCTTTCTGTGCGATGAAGAAGTTAGGCACGCGAACGCCGTGATGCTTCTGATATGCCTGAAGACGACAGCGCACCGATTCCGGAGACTCGGCAGCCAGATAAAGCACCAGTCCCTGTTCGACCCGTCGCCCCATCCAGTCGCACCCCCTTGCGATGGCGGCAGCAAGGTCAATGGTAAAGAACGTCTTGCCGCTGTGTGAGTCGCCATACAGCATGCTGCTTCCGCCGGTCGTGAGTAAGCCCTGCACCAGTTCATCTGGCGCGGCATAAGTGGTGGGCAAGTCAGCCGCAGATACGACGTTAAGTGAGCGCCCTGTGGTTGTCGTCACTGGCGAAAGCGCCGGTCTGGCTGCGTAAATAGCTTGGTCTTTCACGCTGGTTTTCGTGCTCATGCTGCCACCCCGCCCAAGAGAGCCTGAATGTCAGCGACACGCCAAGCCAGGCGCCCGTTGATACGGACAGGGCGGATAGGGCCATTTTCGAGACATGCCCATTTTCTTAAAGTTTGCGGGCGGCGGTTCAGCGCGGCGGCGGCGATGTCAGTCGGAACCACAGCTTGGATGGCATCACGGTTGAAACTAAACGAAATACGGTTGGTCGTGTTCATGTCAACAATGGAATCTTGCCGCGCGCAGCGGGACTCGAATGCCTGTTGATAACGCGCCGAATTCGTTTCAACGTTCATCCGAGTATTCCGCTGTGTGCGGCTGTGTTCTTCGGCGTTGACGAACTATCGAGTGGGGTCGTACTGGGGTCGCAAGACTGGGGTGGTGGGGTATTTGCGCGCCACTACCTACCTGTGAACTTGCTTCGGTTCGCGATGACAAGTCGATTACTTTTGCTGGCTGCCTTCCAGGCATCGTTAAACGGAGAGTCTCCGCCACCGAACAGGTCTGGGTGTTCAGCCTTGCATTGGCTGAGAAGCGCCTTTTTACCGCCGTTATTCGGGATTTGCTGACGTGGATAGCCCAGCTTGTCGGCCATTTCCTCGATGGCTCGAATCTGCCGCTCTCGCCGTGTTATCCCGCCATCGTGCTCGGCCGGGTTTCCTTGTGCCGAATTTGCTGGCTGTGTTGGCTTGCCAGAGAACACCGTATTAACTGGGTTGCCAGCCACTTGGGCATCTGCTGCTTCCAGCGGCCAGACGTAGCCGTGTTGCGCGCACCAAGCTCTGATGTCGGCGTGCGAGAGCATCTGCTCGCGCGCGACGTTTTTCATCACAATTTCGTCGCGGTCAATCGCATCGGCCAGCGCTTCATTCCACTTAGAGAACACTTCATCATATTGCGGGGGCCAAAGGTCGGCGTCCGTGGTACCTGCAATGAGAATTTTTACGGCTCTGCTACGTGCTAGCCATACTTGGCGGTCATAGGCCAGTATCCAGTTGGGGATACGCCGCCCATCGGAAAAGACGCGCTCCTCGGAACCATCGTCGCCTGGGCGCAAAACGGCGACGTCATTGCGAGCGAGGAACGGATAGATGTCGGATGCATAGAAACCGAAGTGCTCGAACGTCGGCTGCACTTCATCATTCGGCGCGTCATTGGCATCGAACAGCGTGCCATGGTTCGCAAAATTGCTTAGCTGCTGCAATAGATGCAGACGCGCTCTCATATCCAGCGGAAGAATGATTCCCGATTCGTCGCGGCGACGAATGTAATTGATGCCTGCCGGGTCGCTTTCCAAGCGCGACACTAGGTAGCGGGCAGCTTCATTATCGGTTTCTTTTTCAGCTCGCCCAATCTGCGGGAATAGTTCCCATAAGCTGACAAATCGACCGCCATCGCTTGAGCGGCTTACCTCTACAATCACTGTACCCTCGCTTGAGCCTGGATTTATCCCGGCGACTATTCTAATGGCGCGACTTCACGACGAGCGCGGTTTATGGCGATTGTTCCAGCTTGAAGTCGATACCCGCTTGTTCGAGCATCCACGCCTCAATCTGGTCATGCCACTCGCGTAGCAAGTCTATCGGGCGGCGACGGTAATGCTTCTCCACCAGCGCGCTCGGCTTGTGGCCCATGATTTGCGCGCTAATACCGCTCGGCACCTCCACCCACTCGCACAACGTGCCGAACGAACGGCGCAAGCCGTGAAGGCTCACATGAGGCAATCCGGCCGCAGCCACTGCGTCCTGATGCGCACTCGAAGGCTCAGCCAGCTTGCCATCGGCGGCGGTCGGGCTCGGGAATACCCACTCCGAAGGCTTCCACTCTTTTCCCTTGGACTTCATGCGGTCAAGCTTGCGCACGTTCGGCGGCGTCTCGTTGAGTCGCTTCAGTTCAAGTAGCAGAGAGGCAAGATACGGTGTCAGGGGGATGACGCGGCCCGATTCTTCCACCTTGTCAGACAATGACAGACTGCGCCATTGAAAATCCACGTCATCCCATTTAAGCGCGGCCATTTCCTCTCGACGCGCGCCAGTCAGCAGTAGGGCTTGCAGATATGCGCTGATAATAGGGTTGCCAAGCCGGCGAATGGCGGCGAACCACGCGGGCAACTGCTCGCGCTGGAGGCAGTCACCCTCTTTCGCGGCCACTCTGGGTACGGCATCTCTCACCCGGCGGGCCTTGTACGCCTCATCGTGAACCACACCACGGTAATCCGCTGTATCGGCGGTCCACCGGATGAACGCGCGTAGTAGGCGATACGATAGCGCGGCCATCGTCGGACGCTCGGCGGTCTGCGATTGCAGCCACTGGGCGACGCGCTCTCCCGTCAGCTCGGACAGCTTCAACTCCATCAGGTGCGATAGCGGCCCCGGCATCGTCACGCCCTTTCCGCGTTTCACCGGAGCCCCGCCAGCATCTGACAGCTTCGCATGGTCGAGATAGTGGCGCTCGCCCCAGTGCGGCTTACGGTCGAGCAAATAAACGTGCCACGCCTCGCTCACGGTCACATCTCGTCGGCGTGCCTCTGCTTTTTTCGACTCCCGGGCGACGCGCTGCTCGGCGGCTTCTTCCCGCGGGTCTTTGCCAGCATCAATAAGCCGTTGCAAGCGGCGCGCTTCGTCACGGGCATCGTCAATCTTCCAATCCCTCGGCGCACCGATTGTGACGCGCACCGTATCGCCCGCCAGCTTGCCTTGGAAAATGTAAGACAGTGCACCTGCCGCCGTTGCACGCAGCCCTAGGCCGGAAGCGCCGCTATCCCAAATGAACGATTGAGATTTGCCCGCCGGGCAGCTATGCCCATTAACCCGCCCCGCCGTGAAGTTGACCTTTGCCATATTTTCTGTTGTTAGAACCGGATTGCACACTATCATGTAACCCTTATGTAACCGCATTCTAGGCAAACCAATCACCGTGGGTCAACAGAATAATCCGTGCAACCTAAGCCAAACCTCCCAGTGGCGCGCCATTTCCCGGGTTACATGCCCTTAGGTCAACACTGATAAATACCAACTTGCACGGACTCTTAATCCGTAGGTCGAGTGTTCGAGTCACTCACGCCCCACCACCGAATTTTGTAGTAGAAAATCAAGCACTTGCGCGAAAGCGTCGGTGCTTTTTTTTCGTCTATAGCCCGCGTGGGTAGGCGTCAAAAACTGGCCTTTGCCGGAAATCTGCCGGAACGGAAAAATCCAGACCAAGCGATCTCAACCTTTCGCATGGAGTCTGGAATGGCATACATCAGCCAGCGCGGCGAGTATTGGCGAGCCGAAGTCCGTCGGCGCGGATACAAACCGGTCTATCGATCATTCGACACCAAGCAGCAAGCCCAGCAATGGGCTCGACGCGTGGAGTCCGAGATGGATAGCGGCGCCTACGTCGATCGCACCGAAGCCGAGCGCACTACGCTCCGTGAGGCACTGGAGCGGTACCGTCGCGAGATCGTCCCAGAAAAGCGCCACCCCTATCAGGAAAATCGGCGCATCGAGCGCTGGATCGACAACCCTCTGTCGTATCGAACTCTCGCCAACTTGCGTGGCGCAGATTTCGCAAAGTACCGAGACGAACGCCGGGCAGCCGGGCGCGCAGAAAATACCATTCGCCTCGAACTCCAGCTCGTCAGCCACCTCTTTGAGATTGCCCGGAAGGAATGGGGGCTGGAAAGCCTCCCAAATCCGCTCAAGAACATCCGGAAGCCGTCAGGCAGCCGCGCCCGCGACCGGCGCTTGAACCCGGGGGAATTCGAAGCCTTACACGCGCAACTTGCCGCATCAAACAACGTATGGGCCGCCCCGGCCTTCGAGCTGGCAATCGAAACCAGCTTGAGGCAGGGCACGTTGTTCAGCCTTCAGTGGCCATGGATCGACCTCAAATCCCGCCTCATCACATTCCCTGCAGAGGCTCGCGGAAGCGACAACAAGGGCGTTCCGAGTGTTCTGCCCCTTTCAAGTCGGGCAGTGACGGTACTGCGCCATCTCGCCGCGCTCGCCGAAGCACCGATGCGACTTGAAGATCCTCGCGCCAATTTCGGTCCAGTGAATGTCGATCCGAGCAGGCTCAAAGGGCCGGTCTTTCAAACCACGGCCAATGCCGTGCTCTGCGTCTGGAAGCGAAGCCTTCAGAAAGTGAGCAAGTCCCTTCCCAACGTCAAAGAGCTTCGATGGCATGACTTACGTCACGAGGCAGCGTCCAGATTGTTTGAGAAGGGCCTGCATCCCATGGAAGTTGCGAGCATCACGGGACACAAGAGCATGCAGATGCTCAAGCGCTATACGCATCTGCGGCCGGAAAGCCTCCTCGAAAGACTCGGCTGACCTGTAGCAGCCCTCGAACCACGGCGACATTCGATTCTCATTTCTAAGTAGTTCTAATTTATAGGCGTTAGGAAATGGAAAGACTACTGACTTTTGGCCCCCTTCTTATCGCGATCGCTTTGACTGGCTGCGGCAAGAGCGATGAACGCAGGCTCTCTGATGCAGTGGCGGCAGACATGGCAGCAAAAGCCGATGCGATCCAGAAAGACAAAGAGCGGTCGACGCGGCGTGCGCACATCGCGGAACACCTGAAACCGCTCGTCTACGACCCGAAGACAGGCAAGTACGTCGAGCAGAAGTAGCAGCAGAGCGGCCCGACGTGGTGCTACCAACACCGCGCCAGGCCTGACCACAACCCACCTATATGAGAGGTGAATCATGGCTGAGATCAATTTTAACGAAGCTGAACCAGCATCCATAGGAAAGGACAGCGTACTCGCGCTCCGTGACTGGATTGACGACCTGCAGCTGACGCACGACGGCATGAAGATGCTGCTCAGTCTCGAGACCGGCCTGGACCAGCACGGCGTTCTGCTGAACACGGTCAAGCTGCTGGCGGCAACGATCGATCGGAAACTCGACGACGGCCGCCGCCTGCTGCCTTCAGCCGACTAACCGACCCGAACTAACGAATTGAGGAATGCAGCATGGCAGATATCTACACCTACGTCGGAACCTCGATAGACAACGCTACAGCCACATGGGTCACGAGCGTTTCTTCGCGCCTGGTCGGAGGCATAACGCCGATTGTGCTTCTTGTTTTAACGGTTTGGGTCATGTGGTACGGCTACCGAGTGATGACCGGACTCACCGAATCGCCCGTGATGAACTTTTTACTGACGGCCATCAAAATCAGCCTAGTACTCGGTATCGCACTCGGCGTCGGCAACTATCAATCGATGATTGTTGGCGGCGTCCAAGACTTCATCAACGGCATGGCTCAGATTTTCTGGCCCAGTTCTACATCGCTCTATAGCGCCCTGGACACCTTTAACCAGACGGGAGCGAATCTTGGCATGGCCCTTTGGGATCGTGGCAGCCAGTCCTTACCTTGGGGTGGCTGGAGCGATGTGTTCGCCGGAAGCGTCGTATTGATTTCCGGCGGGCTCGTCGCGGTGTTCACGCTGGTTGTTATGCTCGTCGCAAAAATGGCTTTGGTGTTTCTGCTCGCTGTCGGACCGGCGTTCATTGCGTGCCTGGCGTTCCCCACGGTTGCACCTTACTTCGACAAGTGGGTTTCGAAGGTACTCAACTATGCCTTCCTACAAGCCATGCTCGTAGGCGCCTGTGGCCTGTTCATGCAAATCGCTCAGTACTTCACCGACCACATGTCGACCAGCATGACGAGCGGCAACACAAGCCAGTTGGGTGATGCTTTTGACCTGCTGGCCGTCTGCGCCGTACTCGCAGTGGTGATCTGGCAACTGCCACATATCACGTCGGGCTTGGTAGGCGGCATGGCGCTTGATCACGGCCTCGGCATGGCTCGTCAGGCGATGGGAAACTGGAGCGCTGGCATTCCACAAGTACAACCCAGCAAGCAGTCGTCATCGGGCGGGGGCCGCGGCGGTGCAGTCGTCGGAAGCAATTCTTCGTCTGACAGTTCCGGAGGAGTGCCGGCCTACCGGCGCGCGAGCACTTTGGCACATCAGCAAAGCACCGATCGAACGACGAGCGCCGCTTCGACAGGGAGCGGCCAGTCCTCGGCGTATCGTCGCAAACCCGGTAGTAACGCCTAACGCTCCTTGCCATTTTGACCGGATCGACGCGGACCCTGCGTCGTTCGCTCGGACTGCTCGTCGCCCTTCGACTGGCCCACTTGCCGGGCCAGTCGCTCATTAAAGGCCGCACGCAGCTTTTCCTGATCCGCCGGCGGATTGTTCGCTATCCTGCGCTCAAATGCATCTCGTTGGAGGGCTGCGACACGTTGCTCGAATATCTGGCGCGCCGCATCCTGCACCGCCGCAGATTGCCCACCGACATGCTCTTCAAACTGCTCTCGTAGCATTTGCGCCGTCGCTGACGGCGCCGCTGCTTTGCTTCTTCGCTGCGCTCGCTCGGTTTCCAGATCGATTACTTCGGCACGCACATTCGGCACCAGTGCACTCAGCTCTCGTCGCGCTTGCCGCAAATCCGCGCGCGCCGCTCGTAGCTCAAGAACCTTCGCACGACCGTCGCCGCGCCACTGACTGGGTAGCTGCTTAGCTTCCGGCTCCATCGCTAGCCCGCGCTCGGCATAGCTGCGCATGTCGATCCGCGCATCGTGTCCGGCGCGATGCAGGTGAGCATTTGCCGTTTCCTGCCAGCGGCCACGTAGTGCCTTCAGGTCGGCGGCCCGCTCACCACGCGTCAAAGTCTGCCCTGCATGCGGACCATAGCCTTTGCGCGCCCCACCCTTCTCCGGGGCCTTGGCGTTGTAGCGTTTGAAGTATTGATCCGGATCGCGCTCGATCCCGTCACGCTGGCGCTCACTGAACATCAGATGCACATGAGGCTGCTCTTTGCCATCCGCAGCGGTCGGAGAGTGAATCGCCCACTGATATGCGTGGTGATTGCCAATCTCTTGCCGCACGAACTCACGCACCAGGTCGGCGCGCTGCTCTGGTGTTAACTCGCGCGGCAGCGCGATCTCCATTTCGCGGTACGTTGTGCCGTTGCTCCGTTCGTTTGCGTCTGCGGCGAGCCAGAACTGCTGCGGGTCGTGCGTGGCCCAAGCGGGCATATTGCCTGCCTCGGTCGCTTCGAGCACCTCGCCACGGTCGAGCCGGTTCGCATACCGGCCCACCCGTGAAATATAGGCGGCATGAGGCGCAGCCTTGCCCGCCTTTCCAACTTTCACACTCAGACGACCTATTGCCACGAAGACACCTTTTCCGAAAGCACCGCGCCCAAAAGAAAGCCAAACGGCACATCGATGGAACAAGACAGGAACATCAACGGAACACCGGAGGAACACCGGAGGAACACCGGAGGAACACCGGAGGAACACGATGGGAACATCAGTGGAACATTAATAGAACCTCGATAGCAGTTACCATTTTCGCGTACGCGAAAATCCGCCCGGAGGGCCGCGCGTTTCTCGGCTTGCCGAGAAACAACTAAGCGCGCCTTCTGCTCTGCAGAAGGATACGCCTCCGCGCTATGTTGCACCATATAATTAGGATTACGGTATATAGAGGAGTGACCATGATCACTGATTGGGTAGAGAATCGCGTCGCCTACATTCGCGGCTTGAAAAAGCCAACCGATCGACAACGCATGCTGTTACTGTTGACTGAGAAGCGATTTCGCTCTGCAGACGATAATCGAAAGTTGGCGACGCTGATCAAGGCGGAAAAAGCGGAAGAGCGCGCGCAGAAGGCACGAGCTGAAGCAGCACGTGTTGTGACAGCCGTGAAGCAGGCAGAGCGCAAAGCACGGAATCACGAACTGTATAAGGCAGCCGGCCTGCTGATACTCGCAGGGCTGGTCGATAGCGCCACTGGTAAGCCGCTACGTGATCGTGGCGAACTTCTGGGGGCACTACTCGACATGGCTGAGAGGAAACGCGACGAGAAAACCGTCAGCGAGTGGAAGCGTGCTGGCGACGCGCGGCTCGATGAACGTGCCGTGACCGAAAAGGCAGCGACGATGCTTTATGTTGACGCCGCGTTTGAACAGTTCGGGCGCATACTCGTCGAGCAAGCTGACCACATGACTAGAGCCAGGACAACGTGAAGAACGACCAAACAAATCTCATCGATTGCGTACTGCTGGGACTCCCTCGTACGGAATTGCCACTGAACATCGATACGCCGATTACGCGAAACGGCCTGCCGGTCCTATCGAACTCGCGCACTGCCCGCCCGGTCGCGCTCGAACTGGTCAATCAATTGCGAGATGAGAATTCACTTTCGTCTCACGGAGTGAGATCATCCAACATGGTGATACCGATCAATAGTCAAGAATCGAAGTCGAAAATTCTTGGTCCAACACGACCTGGGGAAAGCGATGATCACGGGGATTGCAAAAATCAAGGGGCTTGGCGTTTACCATAACTACACCAAACCTGCCGGCACGCAGGATTTTGGGATTAAAAATCTAATTTATGGGTGGAACTATTCAGGAAAAACCACTCTCTCAAGACTCTTTGCTCAACTCGAATCCAAAAAGTCAAACCCCGACCTCGCTGGCTGCGAATTCAGTCTCGAAACGACCGACCAACCGATCACTGAAAATAATTTCGACCAGTGCAATTTAACTGTTCGAGTCTTTAACTCAGATTTTATTCGGGGAAATCTGCATTTCGAAGGAAGCAGCTTCAATCCGATTCTTTTATTGGGTGAAGAATCGGAGGATGCGCAAAAGAGGATCGACAAACTTTCCATCAGAATAAAAAAATCCGAAACCACCACAAAGAAACTCAACGAGCGCAGCGAAGAAATTAAAGATAGCATTTCCAACGCAAAAACCGAAGCAGCAAAAAATATTCGGCAACTGCTTAAGATTGACCCTTACACCGCCACACACCTGAATAGTGATGTTCTCAATCTTGGAAATGACTCGAAGTTACTTTCCGAAAATGAACTTACTGATTATCTTGGTCTTGCCTTAACCTCGAACAGCAACAAACCCACTACGGTCGATAGGATCGAAGTCACCCCTTCAATTGATGCCCTTTGGACCGAAGCGGTCAAGGTTCTGGCAGCTACACCGAGCTTCTCAAATACGCTCAAGCATTTGGATGACAATCCAATCATTGAGCGATGGGTCGAAACAGGTCTTCACATCCATCAAGAAGCTGGCACCTGCGAATTCTGTGGAAACTCCGTTACCGATGAGCGCCTAGAAGCATTTCGCGCTCACTTCTCAAAAGACCTCGCCGAACACAAACGGAAAGTCGAGGATTTGCTCAGGCGTGTGCGGGCAGCGGAGATCAAACTCACGTTGCCAAAGGAAGCCGAGCTCAACTCGCAATTCCGGGAACTCTACAAAGCTACGGCTAGCGCTTTGCCTGCCGCCATTGAGGCGTTCAATGCAGCAGTGAATACCTTAGCGAAGGATGTTGAACGTAAAGTCGGCGATTCTCGCAAATCAATAGAGCCGGCCCCATTGGCAGCCGGACTGGCAAAGGCCATCATTGATGCGGTCTCCGGAATTAACGCCGTTATCGACAGCAATAACAAGCTTGCGACGAATTTCGATTCAGCCAAAATCGATGCGATCAAACGCGTTAGAAATCACTTCGTCCAGCAGTTTGCCGACTCCCAGATCCAGGCAGGGTATGACGACAAGAAAAAGAAACTCACTACCCGAGCGGAACGGTTGAAAATATATGCGCAAGGGCTGCAATCTGAGGTTGAGAAACTACAGGCTCTGATTAGTCGAGCTCAGCTCGGTCGAGAGAAGATTAATGAGCGCCTCGCCTCGATGCTGGGTAGTGAAGCCGTTCAAATCGAAGTCGTCAAGGATTCGACATCGGAGCAAGAGCGATTTCGGTTAGTTCGGAAAAGTGGCAAGGTCGCCCGAAATCTCAGCGACGGCGAACGCACCGCCATTGCGTTTTCTTACTTCCTGACCAAGCTACAAGAACTCCAACCTGACGAGTTCAAAGAAACTATCGTCTATATAGACGATCCGATCTCGAGCTTGGATGCGAATCATATCTTCCAGGTTACTGCCGCGATTCGCACTATGTTCTTCAAACAGGAAGACAAGAATTCTCCTTGGACGACTACTTGCAAGCAATTGTTCGTCTCGACTCATAATTTTGAGTTTTTTAACTTGCTTCGAGAGATCAAACCAGAAGGAGCAAAGCAAGGCGCCCGACTTTATCTAGTCAAACGAGTGGATAACAAATCATCAACATTTTGCAACATGCCACCTTCGCTTTCTCGCTACCAATCAGAATACCATTTCCTTTTTGAAACAATCTACCGATTTCATGAAGCACCGGACAAAACCAATCATGAGGTGCTTATGCTGCTACCAAATGCAGTACGTCGATTCGTCGAGCTTTACACCTACTCAAGGCTACCTGGCGTGATGAATGAGACAGTTGATCAGCGAGCTGAGGCACTTTTTGGCACCGAGAAGGCGAAGCGCATCCTCAAAGTTTTCCACTACTTTAGCCATGCCAACACTATTGACAGACTCGTCGGAAACAACGAATTGATATTCGATGTCGAGCATGCCATTAGAGACCTAGTTGAAGCCATTTCAGAGACAGACAAGAAGCACATGGATGCGCTAATGGCCTCGCTAGACTAAAGGATTGGCGGCCTGAATTTTCGCGCACGCGAAAACTGGGTAGCACTTTCCTCGTCCAGCATATCGATAAAATGGTTGCGTACGGTTAGACTTGCGGTAGGTCGATTTATCGGGGTTCCGCAAGGGACGTCTACCTACCGCCTGCTTTGCAGGTTCCGGCCGTGCCGGTTTCACTTGGTCCGCCAAGCAAGCGTACCCGCGACATTCTGAGGCTCCTTCGGGAGCCTCACCCATTTCTGGCGTAGCGTCCCGTTTGCGTTTCCACGGCCTCGCGGCGCCACAACGTGCCGCGATCCGTGAACGACCGGTCTCTTGCGGGCGACGCGACCACTCGGCCGGTTTTCCACGGCAATGGCCATGGACGAGCCGCCCGCCCCTTCTACGACGTCGGAACGCCCGACAAACACCCCCCCGGACTAGCCAGAGCACCACCAGCCCTGTGGCGGGCCTCTATTTGAGCCGCATGCACAAGAGGCAAAGCTAAAGCCTTCTTCTGGAAAACTTCTTGGGCGATCGCAGACCAATGATGCGGTTCCGCGTGCTGCTGTCCCGGAGCCCTGAGCCGTCCGTGGACGGCTCAGGGGGCGGCGGTAGGGGCCGGGTCGGTAGACCTCGGCCGGCTGGCCGGCCGACCCCGTATCCCGCCGCAGGACAGCACGCGGGCTGGGAGACCTGGCGCGCGATTGGTTTTGAACAACGTCGAGGCGTTTACGCGATGCATGCCCCGGACCATTTCGCTTTGGTGAGATGGAAAGCCTCCATGTCCGGCGGCGTATCTGACAAATTTCGGGGTAGTCTGACAGCTTTCGGGGTCGGGGTTCATCCTCCTAACAGCATTGCTTGCGTTCCACCCTCTTTAAGATAAAGGCTCTCTCTATTTAGTAGCTCATGGGCGAGCCACTTCCCCACGAATACAGCTCGCGTGTGAACCCTTTCGCTCGCGATGTAGCTCACTCCTGATCCCGACCATCCACGATCTGTGTATAACTTTGCGCCGACGCCTCCCTCGGGACATTGACGCGGTTGACCAGGAGCGCATTGAGTGCGTTACGCAACGCCGGATGAGCAATTTTCCCTGCCACCTCGGCCTGCTCCCCTTCCTGAACGTTGATCACGACGGCACCAGGAGCAACATGGTTGATGTTGACTTGCAGACGTTCGATATGAACGTCCGGAGGCAGGCGCCCGGCCAGCAGTGCCGCCCGTAGCTCGTCCGCCGTCGGCTTCACCAAGGAAGGAACGTATTCCCACGACGCTATCGCCGTCTGTCGCCCATCCTTGTCCTGGACCCGCCATTTCTCCTTGAAGCGATACTCGTGTGAGCGCCCACGCGGCGACTTCGACAAATATCCAAGCGATTCGAGTTCTTTGATCGCGCGCTTAACGGACGACTGGTGCAAGCCGGACTTCGATGCGATCGTCTTGTGCCCGATCGGGCCAGCGATCCCG
Organism: Burkholderia cepacia ATCC 25416; assembly: GCF_001411495.1. Taxonomy (NCBI): domain Bacteria; kingdom Pseudomonadati; phylum Pseudomonadota; class Betaproteobacteria; order Burkholderiales; family Burkholderiaceae; genus Burkholderia; species Burkholderia cepacia. Next base: position 808,852 of record NZ_CP012981.1, read on the forward strand.
GTTTCGATGTTTGTATGGGTCTTGATGACCAAGTACACCTTCAGGGTCGCTCCATCCATATCGGCCAACGCTCCACTGTCGACAAACGACCTGAAGACGTGAAACCAGCCAGTCTCAGCCCTGAAGAGCTCACCTTGTACCGGTAGTTGCGCAGCCATCACTCCCCCGTCGCATGTCGCGGGCGACCGATGCGCGGCCGAGTCATATCCGAGCTCGCCTCAACAGGCACCGGTGCGCCACGGCCTGTTCTCCGTGCAGCGACGTCATTCAACCAATCGCGAATATCGGCTGCAAACCAACATGCCCTCCGTTTATCTGGAAAGGCAGTCTGCGGCAGCTCGCCCCTGTAGGTCATTTGCGCGATCGCACCAACGGTAGTCGCCAACAGCGCAGCAAGCTCATCGCGCGTAACGATCGCTTGCGGAGCCATCCGCGCGAATGTCTGTCGGAAATCAGTGTCTGCCTTCTTCATTTGCAATCACCAGTGACTAGCAGTGAACATCGCGGCAGTCTAGAATTGGCTTGGAACTTCGTATAAGGCCAGTTTTTTCGAACCGCTCAGGATGACAACTCAAGGTACAAACCGGGCTCGCTGGCTGCGTCCTGCGCTTACACGCTTTGCGTCGATGCTTGTATGTGAAGCGCGCGACTTCACTGGACTCAATGACGAAGGTCTCGACAGAGCACTCCGCCTAAGCTTTCCTGCCCAAGATGAAGCAGAAGGAGTTCCTAAGGCAAAGTCGGGCAACAACACAAGTAGTTACCGGTATTTGTCTGCGCGCAGGGCACCTCCTGCCGGCAAACTCCAATCCTTGGAAAACTGCGTCGCCAAGCTGCTGCGTCGCCCAGCTCACCTTGTAGTAGTCAGGGAAGCGGTCGAGCGCGATCCAGCGATCCCGCTTCTATACCTTGCCCCCGCTCCGGGTCTTAAGCGATATGCAGATCCCGACGAGATCGAGCTTGGTTACGACAATGGATGGCCCACGTACTCCGACCTGTCGCAATTTGGAAAATACGACCTCAACGGCCCCTGGGAGGAACAGCCCGAACTGATCAAGGCGTTCGGGTGGCAATGGGGCTGTCTCTGGGACAGAGCTCCGGACGACTATCGACAAAGGTGGTGCCGTCAATTCAGGCAGATTCCCCGCCACTGGCTCTCGTACTGGTGCGAGCAAGCCAACATATCTAAGGACCTGCCTACGGAAGCTCTGCTGTCGTTGCTTGTCGGGAAGATGAGCGAGCAGCCTGGTTTGATAGACAGATGGACTTCAAAGAGGTCGTTGATTCTTGGTGAACCAGGCCGCGTCAAATCCATTGAAGCGACCGTCCCTGACGGCAGCCTTGTTGGCCCTTCCGGCTGGGACAGCATCGCGGAAGTTTTTACCGATATTTTCCTGGACGGAATAGAGTTGCCGGACCGCCCTCTGCCGGAAATCTGCCGGAGCAGTGGTGTAACGGCGAATCATCTGTAGGGACCGGGAGTCAACAAATTCCTTGTAAACTCAAGAGATTAGCTGTAACCTACAAGTAGCTTGGTTTAGCTCTTAATCCGTAGGTCGAGTGTTCGAGTCACTCACGCCCCACCAGGAAATTTCAAAGGCCGGTCAGCGCAAGCTGACCGGCCTTTTCCGTTTACGCCGCTTTCCTGCCGTTGTTCATTTACGCCGCCTCGCTTCGCGTTGCGCGCCCCTCGCGGTACGCGAGCGCACCCATCTTCCGCATCGTTTCCGCTAGAATCGTCCGACAAATATCACACGACCGGCGCAGGGGCACTGTCGTTCGCCCGTCGGCACTGAGAGAGCATGGGACGTCAGACATGGAAGCATGTGAACGGGACGCGACCATTCAGAGGGCCTGGTTGCGCCGATATCGGCCGGTTCGGCGGGTCACGCCATCCCCCCGATCAAGCCGGAATCCGCAGTGCGAAGCACGACGAACCGGATCCGGTCATGCCGGGTAGGGACGCACTCGTCGCAATGGCGCTCGGCGTCGTGCTGCTCGTACTGGCCGCCATGCTCGCCGTGACGGCCGGGCAGGCGACCGGCCAGCTGGTCCGCGCACCGGGCACGGTCGTGCGCATCGTGCAGGACAGCGACGCGATGCGCGCGTACCGGCCGATCGTCGCGTACCTCGCGAACGACGGCCAGCGCCGCGAAGTCGCCGGCAATACCGCATCGACCGTCCCCGCCTACGACATCGGCGAGAACGTCGAGGTATGGCTCGACCCCGGCCACCCCGAACGCCCCGCGCTGATCGACGATTTCGCGCAACGCTGGTTTCCGGCGATCGTGCCGGCGCTGCTCGCCATCGCGTCGTTCGCGATCGGCGGCCTGCTGATCGCCGGCGAGCGCCGCCGCCGGTCGTCCGCCCCGCCGCCGGCCCGCCGCGCCCGCAAGCACGTGCGCAGCCGCTGGGATATCGCGATCGTGCTGATTCCGATCGCGATCGGCACGGGCTTCATCGCCGGCGCCGGTGCAGCCGGCCTGCGCCAGTGGCAGGTCATCCACCACTATGCGCGTTCCACCGGCCATGTCGTCGAGATCGCGAAAAACGCGCACTCGCCCCGCGCGCGCACGTCGCTGTATTCGGCGATCGTCGCGTTCACGACCGACAGCGGACGCCAGATCAAGTTCGCGCAGGGTTCGGCGTCGTCGCATCCGGGACTGCACGAAGGCGAAGCGGTCAACGTGCTGTACGACCCCGTCACACCCGAGCGCGCGGTGGTCGACCGCTTCTGGGATCACTGGGGCCTCACGGCCATCCTGTTCGCGATCGGCGCGCCGTTCCTCGCGGCCGGGCTGTTCATCGCCGCGACGCTATGGCCGGAACACCCGCCGCACGAAGCCGCGCCTTGACGTTCGCGTGCCGGCCGCGGACCGCGCGGCACGACGACCGGCTCGGCGCGCGCGTCACCGCTCCCTGAACGCCTCCACTTTCGCGCGGTTCCCGCAGGTGCGCATGTCGCACCAGCGCCGCCCGACGCCGCGCCCGCGATCGACGAAGAACCACGTGCAACGGCCGCACTGGCGCACGCGCGCAAAATCGTCGCTGCGCAGCAGATGCTCGAACCCGAGTGCGGCCGCGTCGACCCAGCGCGACGCGACGCGTGCGTCGGGCCGCCACGCGAACCGGCCGTCGGCCGCATCGAACGCGCTGCGCCCGATCGCCTCGCGGATCGCAACGGCGAGCCGGCCCGCCGCGCGCGCGCCGGCAGTGCCGCCACTGCCGGCCGTCAGGTGTGCGATCGCGGTGTAAGCCTCCTCGCGAAAGCGATGCAGCGCGACCAGTGCGTCGGCGTCGTCCTGCCGCGCATGACGCAGAAGCCGCGCCAGATCGGCCGGCGCCAGCAACCCCGATCGCTCCGCCCACGCATGCACGGCCGGCCAGTCGACGAACTTGTCCGCGTCGCGCGTCTTGCCCGTGTCGGCCACCGTGTTGAGGAAGTCGAGCGCCGGATGGCCGCCGACAAAATCGGCTGCCCCCCATTCATGCGCATGTCGCACGGGTTCGTGTCGAGTAACCATTTATTTTCACCTATCGGTTTCACGCCCGGACGATCCGGAGTAACCTGTTAACAACCAAAACAGGTTAGCACGGAGATGCCGATGCTCGAACTCGCCAACCGCTTCATTTTCGAAGGCCACCGGATTGCCTGGGGAACGTTCGGCGAAGGCCCGCCGCTCGTGCTCGTGCACGGCACGCCGTTTTCGTCGCAGGTGTGGCGGCGGATCGCACCGTGGCTCGCGCGCCGTCATCGCGTGTTCTTCTACGACCTGCTCGGCTACGGTCAATCCGACATGCCGGATGCGGACGTGTCGCTCGGCCGCCAGAACGCGCTGTTCGGCGCGATGCTCGACGCGTGGAACATTTCGCGACCGCACGTACTCGCGCACGACTACGGCGGCGCCACCGTGCTGCGCGCGCACTTCCTCGACGGCGTCGCCTATGCGGATCTCACGCTCGTGAACCCGGTCGCGATTGCGCCGCAGGGTTCGCCGTTCGTGCGCCACGTCGCGCAGCACGAAGCCGCCTTCACCGGATTGCCCGCGTATGCGCATCACGCACTCGTGTCGGCCTATCTCGGCAACGCCGTCGCCCGGCCGCTGAGCGACGAGGCGCTGTCGATCTACCGCGCGCCGTGGCTCACGCCAGCCGGCCAGGCCGCGTTCTATCGCCAGATCGCGCAGATGCGCCAGCACTACATCGAGGAAGCCGAGGCCCGTTATGCGCCACCGGACTTTCCGGTGCGCATCGTGTGGGGCGAGGACGACGCGTGGATTCCGCTCGAACAGGGGCAGGCGCTGGCCGATCGCATCGCCGGCGGCCAGCTGATCAGGGTGCCGCGCGCGGGCCACCTGGTGCAGGAAGATGCGCCGGAAGCGATCGTCGCGGCGGTGCTCGACCGGCCAGGGAAAGGTTGACGCCGCCTGTACCGCGTGTCGCTTGTCGCGTGCCGCGTCAGAACACCGGCACGCCCTGCGCGAGCGTCGAGATGAACTTCGCGGTGCGCGGATCGCGCGGGCCGCCGAACAGGTCGCGCGATGCACCGGCCTCGACCACGCGCCCTTCCGCGAGAAACACCGCGTCGTGCGCGATCGACGCGGCCAGGCGCAGGTCGTGCGTCGCCATCAGCATCGTCGTGCCTTCGCGCGCGAGCTGGCGCAGCACCTCGACGACTTCGACGGACAGCTCCGGATCGAGTGCCGACGTCGGCTCGTCGCACAGCAGCACCTGCGGCGACGGCGCAAGCGCACGTGCGATCGCGACGCGTTGCTGCTGGCCGCCCGACAGCGTGCCGGGCCACGCGTCGGCCTTGTTCGCGATACCGACCTTCTCGAGCAGCGCGAGCGCGCGTTCGCGGGCCCGTTCGCGCGGCCAGCGCTGCACGGTGACGAGCCCTTCCATCACGTTCTGCACGACGCTCAGGTGCGGAAACAGCTGAAAGTTCTGGAACACCATGCCGGTCTGGCGGCGCACCGCGAATACGGCGTCGCGCGCCGGCCGGTGCGCCGGCGAGAAGTCGATGCGGGCGTCGCCGACCGTCAGCGAACCTGCCTCGGGTACTTCGAGCAGGTTCACGCAACGCAGCAACGTGCTCTTGCCGCTGCCGGACGGCCCGATCAGCGCCGTCACGCTGCCGGGCTGCAAGGCGAGGTCGATCCCGTGCAACACGCGCTGCGTGCCGAACGACTTGTCGATGCGTTCGAGCCGGATCATCGCAACTCCGCCTGGAACAGCGCGTGACGGCCGAAGCGGGTTTCGAGGCGACGCTGCAGCGTGGACAGCACCGAACTGAGCAGCAGATAGATCAGCGCGGCTTCCGTATAGAGGATCATCGGTTCGTAGGTCACGGCCGCGATCCGCTGCGCGGCCTGGAAGATCTCCGGCACGGTCAGCACGGCCGCGAGCGACGTGTCCTTCACCAGCGAAATGAACGAATTCGACAAAGCCGGCAGCGCGACGCGCGCGGCCTGCGGCAGGATCGCGCGGCGCAGCGCCTGCGGGCGCGTCATCGCCATCGAGTACGCGGCCTCCCACTGCCCCTTCGGAATCGATTCGATCACGCCGCGGATCACCTCCGCGTTGTACGCGCCGACGTTCAGCGAGAAGCCGATCACGGCGGCCGTCAGCGGATCGAGCACGATGCCGACGCTCGGCAGGCCGTAGAAGATCACGAACAGCTGCACGAGCAGCGGCGAGCCGCGAAACAGCCAGATGTAGAACCGCACGGCGGCCTGCGCCCAGCGCGGCCCGAACAGCCGCACGAGCGCCGCGCCGAACGCGAGCAGCAGACCGATCGCGAACGACGCGAGCGTGAGCGGAACCGTGAACACGAGCCCCGCGACGAGCAGGGGCTTCAGCGATTCCGCCATCAGGTGAAGCCAGGCCGGCATCGTTCAGCCTCGCGTCACGGCTGCGACACGTCGCGGCCGAAATACTTCTGCGAGATCTTCGCGTAGGTGCCGTCGGCCTTGATGTCCGCGAGCGCCTTGTCGATCGCGGCCACCAGCGCGGGGCTGCCCTTGCGCAGCAGCACGCCCGATGCATCGCTGGCGCCGCCCGCGTCGGTCGCCGCGATCTTCAGTTTCGCGTCCGGCTTGTGCTTGCGGAAATCGAGGTACGACAGCGAATCGTTGATCGTCGCGTCGACGCGCCCCGAGCTCAGCAGGTCGATCGATTCGTTGAAGCCCTGCACCGGCACGACGTCCGCGCCATGCGCGGCCGCGAGCTTGCCGAAATTGCTGGTGAGCGTGTTCGCGGACTTCTTGCCCTTCAGGTCGTCGAACGAGCGGATCGTCGTGTTGTCCGCGCGCACGATCAGCACCGCGCGCGACGTGATGTACGGCGTGGAGAAATCGTATTTCGCCTTGCGTGCGTCGGTGATCGACACTTCGTTGACGACCGCGTCGTAGCGGTTCACGTCGAGGCCCGCGATCAACCCGTCCCACTTGCCTTCGACGAACTGCGGCTTCACGCCGAGACGCTGCGCGATCGCGGTCGCGATGTCGACGTCGAAGCCCGTCAGCTTGCCGGTCTCGTCGTGGTACGTGAACGGCGCGTACGTCCCTTCGGTACCGACCCGGAACACGCCGGACGACTTGATCTGAGACAGGTCGTCGGCAGCCAGTGCGCTCGTGACCGAAACGGCCTGCAGCATGGCGACGACCAGGATGAAGCGAAGGATTTTCATGGTGCGGACCCCGAATGATTGGAGGGATTGATCCCGAGGCACGCGCGTGCCGTTCGAGAAGTCCGCGAATTCTACCGACGCGTCGATGCACGGCAAAAATGCAAATCGGCTATCGATATGAGCCGATCGAATAACGCGTCGATCAACGCGCCGCTCAACGCACCGATCGACGCGCGCACCGGCCGCGAAACCGGTGCGCGCGGCTTACACACCGCTTACCACGGCAGCGAATACGTCTTCGTATTCGTGAAGCTCTTCATCGCTTCCTGCACGCCTTCCTTGTACCCCAGCCCCGAATCCTTCACGCCGCCGAACGGCGTCAGCTCGAGCCGGTAGCCCGGCACTTCGCGCACGTTCACGCTGCCGACTTCCAGTTCGGTGATGAAGCGCGTGATGTGATCGAAGCGGTTCGTGCACACCGACGACGACAGCGCATAGTCGGTGCTGTTCGACATCCGGATCGCTTCGTCGATGTCGCGGAAGCGCATGATCGGCGACACGGGCCCGAACGTCTCGTATTTCACGAGCGGCATGTCGGGCGTCACGCGATCGATCACCGTCGGCGAATACAGCGCGCCGTCGCGCACGTTGCCGACCAGCAGCCGCGCTCCGCGCGCGATCGCGTCGTTCACCTGTTGCTCGCAGAACTTCGCGGCCGCTTCGTCGATCACCGTGCCCATGTCCACCGACGGATCGGCCGGATTGCCGTACGACCACGCGCACGTTTTTTCGACGACCAGTTCGGTGAAGCGATCGGCCACCGACTCGTGCACGAGCATCCGCTTGATCGCGGTGCAGCGCTGCCCCGAGTTCCTGTACGAACCCGACACCGCGAGCGTGCTCGCTTCGTCGAGATCGGCGTCTTCCATCACGATGATCGGATCGTTGCCGCCGAGTTCGAGCACCGCGCGCCGGTAGCCCATCCGCGCCGCGATCGATTTGCCGATCGATACGCCGCCCGTGAACGTGATGAGGTCGATCGCCGGGTTCGTGATCAGCTCGTCGGCGATTTCCTTCGGGTCGCCGGTGATCACCTGCAGCATCTGCGGCGGCAGGCCGGCTTCGTACAGGATGTCCGCGAACAGGTAGCACGACAGCGGCACCTTCTCGGACGGCTTCACGACGATCCGGTTGTTGGTCGCGATCGACGGCACGATCTTGTGCGCGACCTGGTTCATCGGGTGGTTGAACGGCGTGATCGCCGAAATCACGCCGAGCAGCGGATCGCGCTGCGTGTACACGCGACGCTTCTTGCCGTGCGGGGTCAGGTCGCACGAGAAGATCTGCCCGTCGTCCTTCAGCACTTCACCGGCGCCGAACGTCAGCACGTCGGCCACGCGGCCCGCCTCGTACGTCGAATCCTTGATGCACAGCCCGGCCTCGGCGGTGATCAGCGCCGCGATCTCCGCCGTGCGCGCACGCACGATGTCGGCCGCGCGGCGCAGGATCGCCGCGCGATCGTGGCGCGTGAGCGCCGGCCGGTATGCACGCGCGACCGCGAACGCGCGCCGCACGTCGTCGAGCGTCGCCTTCGGCACGGTGCCGACCAGCGCACCGTCGTACGGGTTGCGCACTTCGATCACCGCGTCCCGATGAATCCGTTCGCCGTCGATTCGCAGTGCTTCGCGACGAATCTCGCGGACGTCCGTCGATGCTGCAATGGCGTTCATGAGTGTGTCCCCTTGCGGATGCGTACGCATCACTGCAGATGGTTGAGCGCGATGTCGATGATGTCGAAGTTGCGCAGCCGCGCACGGCCCGTGACGTCGCCGGCGACCGGCTTGCTGAAGATCAGCGGCACGATCTGCTCGGAGATCCCGCCGTGCGAACGCAGCGGCACGTCGAGGCCCGACAGGTCGTGCTTGATGCGGCGCGTGCCGAGCACGACGTCCTGCTTCGAGATCACGATCAGGTCGCCCATGCGCGCGGGTGGCAGCTCGAAGCGCGCGCAGCCCTCGGCGCCCGTCAGCACGACCTCGATGCCGTCGACCGCGGCGAGCCGCGCACGCAGCGCCTCGGCATCGGCCGACGCCGGCACGTAGACGGTCGCGAACGAGCCGAGCGCGCCGTGGTGCACGACGTACGGATCGGTGATCGGCAGGATCACGCGCGCCGCGTCGTGACCGAGCCACTCGTCGAACAGCTCCTGCAGGTAGATCACGTTCGGCTCGCCGGTTTCATCGTCGTGCTTCGCGTTCATCCCGTGGTCGGCCGTGATCGCGACGATCGCGCCGAGTTCGTCGAGGCGCTGCAGGTACGTGTCCATCATCGCGTAGAACGCGTTTGCGCCTTCCGTGCCGGGCGCGCACTTGTGCTGCACGTAGTCGGTGGTCGACAGGTACATCAGGTCGATCGGGCGCGTCTCGAGCAGGCGCACGCCGGCCGCGAACACGAATTCCGACAGGTCCGCGCTGTACACGCTCGGCACGGGCTTGCCGACCAGCTCGAGCACGTTGTCGATGCCGTTTTCCTCGACGGTCGCCTCGTCGGCCTTTTCCGACGAGAAGCAGATGCCCTTCAGCCCCTTGCCGAGGAGGCGGCGCAGCTTGTCCTTCGCGGTGACGACCGCGACGCGCGCCCCCTGCTCGGCGAAGGCCGCGAGCACGGTGGGGGCGACCAGGTACTTCGGATCGTTCATCAGCACCTCGGCGCCGGTGTCGCGATCGTAGAAATAGTTGCCGCTTATCCCGTGCACCGCCGGCGGCACGCCCGTCACGATCGACAGGTTGTTCGGGTTCGTGAAGCTCGGCACCACGCACTCGCCCTTGAGCGCCGTGCCCGGTTTCAGCAGCGTGCGCAGGAACGGCGCGACGCCAGCCTCGGCGGCTTCCTCCAGGTATTCGTATGCGCAGCCGTCGACACAGACGACCACCACCGGCCGGCTCATCCAGTTGTAGCGACGGCCGTTCACTTCCACGGACACAGGCGTTTCAGTCATGACGTTCATTCCTTTCGGTTCGAAGGGTAGAGCCGTCGGCGCCCGCGCCGCGCCGAAGGGAGGTGCCTTCCATGCTCGACATTAAAATTGATGATCTGTTGATTGTCAACAACATGCAGACGACAGAAAGCAAAACAACGCAGCAGCAAGAGGGCTGGTCTCCACTCATCCGCCGTGTGCCGCGGCGCCACTGTCAAGGGGTCTGAAGATGAACGAAGTGCCGGTAAACAGGCGTTTGGATGCATGGCCGGCGGGCGCGGCCCGTCTCGCGCTGGCCACGCTGATGTCGCTGTTCCTGCTCCTGCCGCTCGCGCTCGTCGTGCAGAAATGCTTCGTCGATGCCGACGGCCGATTCGTCGGCGCGCACAATTTCGTCGATTACCTCGAGGACGGCGGCGTGCTGCGCTCGATGCTGCATTCGCTGACGGTCGGCGCGCTCGTCACGATGATCGTCGTGCCGATGGCGTTCATGTTCACGTTCGCGTATGCGTTGACGCGCTCGTACATGCCGCTGAAGAACGCCGCGCGCCCGATCGCGCTCTTGCCGCTGCTCGCGCCGACGCTGTTGTCCTCGACGTTGTTCATCTACCGGTTCGGCAACGCGGGGCTGCTGAAGCCGCTGCTGCACGGCCATTCGATCTACGGGCTGCCGGGCATCGTGCTGAGCAGGGTGTCCGCGTCATTCCCGCACGTGCCGATGATCCTCGTCACCGCGCTGTCGCTGGCCGACGGCCGGCTCTACGAGGCCGGCGACGCGATGGGCACGCGCCGCCTGCGCCACTCGAAACGCCTGATTGGAATCCGACGATATCCCAAAAAATGATGCGCCTTCTGTTATTCGCCGCACTCACCATGACGATCGGTGCGTGCTCGAAATATAAAGACGAGAAGTGGACAGCGCTTCAGAACATGCCTGCGTTTGCCGAGCCAAACGACGATAGAACCCAGCCGATCTTTACGGTCAGGAAAGGTGAATCCTGTGTTCCATTGACGGATCGTGTTGCCAAAATTTACGCATACACACAAGTGCACTGCGAATCCGGCACGGGCTGGGTTCTGGACGATGCCTTTGATAAACGACGCGGCAAATGATCGCCTGCCGGCGATCCTTGCATTCAGCCCGCGCGCCCTCGATTTCGACCGGAGCTACGCCTGTCCGATGCGACAAGCAAGCCAGCCGAAACTCGCCATGCAAGAACGGAAGGCGGTGAGCGCCCGGTCAACGCTCTTTCGTCATCAATGTGCGATGACGCGCACCGCCCCCACTCACGCGCCGGCCTTCTCCCGCGCCGCCTTGCCCGTCGCGGGCAGCCCCTGCTCGTGCGTACGGCGCATCCGCGCAAGGCCATGCGAAACGTGCTCGCGCACCAGCGCGACCGCCTGCTCCTCGTCGCCCCGTGCGAGCGCCTGCACGATCTTGTCGTGCTCGGCGGCGGACACCGCGATCGCGTCTTCCTCGGCCTCGATCGCGGCCTGGCGCAGCAGCCCGAGCTGGCGCACCAGCCGGCGGTAGGTATCGGTGAGGTGCGTATTGCCGACGCCGACGACCATCGCGTCGTGGAACTGCACGTTCAGCTCCGTATAGCGCGTGACGTCGTGGGACTTCGCGGCGTCCTTCATCGACTGGATGATGCCCTTCAGCACCTTCAGCGTGTCGGGCGAGATGCGCTTCGCGAGCGCGCGCGCGACCGACTCGTCGAGCATCGCGCGCACTTCGTAGATCTCCTCGGCCTCGCGCAGCGGCACGACGCGCACCGTCACGCCGCGGTTCTTCTCGTTACGCAGCAGGCCGGCCTGTTCGAGCGCCCGGAACGCTTCGCGCACGGGGCCGCGCGACACGTTCAGCCGGGTCGCGATCTCGACTTCGTTGAGCTTCTCGCCGGGTGCGTATTCGCCGGAGACGATCGCGCGCTCGAGCATGTCCTGGACGATCATCGCGAGCGACTGGCTTTGCAGGAGTTCGATGGCGCTGAGCGCGTTCGGGGCTGTCATGGTCGGGCAGGCAGCAAGGCTGCGGTAGGGAACGAGGGCGCCATATCGGCGAATGATCCTTGTATATCCTCGGCCCGACACATTGTCAACAGTTTTCAGTTTCCAAAAGCCAATCCCACGTACCGGGATGCAATCGGGATGCAGCCGGCAGGCGGTGCTCGCGCGGCGGGCCGACCTCACCCGCATCGCGCGACGCGTGACGGCCGTCAGGCCGTCGCGTGCTTCACCGGCCCCGGATCGCTGTGGCTCGGCCGGCCCGTCTCGACGTGGCCCGCGAAGCGGCGCACGACCTTGTCGTCGCCGCCGCGCAGCGTCGTCGCGGTAATCGTCAGATCGTACCAGCCGTGGCTCGACGACAGCGCGAAGTGATCCTCGACGCGTTCGCCCGGTTCCAGCGTGTAGGTGCGCGCATGCGCATGGCTGTACGCGTTGTCGACCGTCACGCGGCAGGTTGCGCGCCCGCTGTTGCGCAGTTGCAGGTACACGTGACGGTTGCGCACGTCGTAGCCGATCCGCGCTTCGGGGTTCGCGTGCCGCCCGTCGGCCGCGAGCCGCGTGTTGCCCTGGAACTCGCACAGATAGCCGTTCGGGCCGTATGCCGCGAGATGGTAATCGCCGCGTGCAGCCGACGTGTTCCACGTGTCGACGAAGCGATCGTGCGCGGACACCGCATAACGACGCGGCGGCGTTGCCGGATTGCGGCGGTCGTACACGTAGAACGCCGCACCCGCGTCGCCAGTGTTCGCGAAGTCGAGCGACACGCTGTCGTCATGGCCGCTCACGCGGCTGTGCACGAACAGCTCGTACGGCAGCGCCCGCGCCGGCCGCGTGCCGGGTTCCTGCGCCGGCATCGCCTGCTGCGCGGGCACCTGGTACGCCTGGCCAGCCGTCGCGATGTGCTGCGGCACCGTGAAGCTCACCGTGCGCGTGTCGGGGCGCGCGGAGAAGTCGAATGCCGACGTGAGGTCGCCGCAGATCGAGCGGCGCCACGCGCTGATGTTCGGCTCCTTCACGCCGAAGCGTGCTTCGAGGAAACGCAGCACCGACGTATGGTCGAACGTCTCCGAGCAGACCCAGCCGCCCTTCGTCCACGGCGAGATGATGATCAGCGGCACGCGCGGCCCGAGGCCGATCGGCTGGATGCCGCCCGGGTCCGCGCCCGGCACGAGCGGGCTCATTTCGCCCGGGTACCTGTTCAGGTCGAGCAGCTCGTCGCCGAGATTCGACAGCAGGTTCGACGACACGATGCCCTGGCCGCCCACGCCGCTCGTGACCGGCGGCACCGGCGGCACGACGTGATCGAACAGCCCGTCGTTCTCGTCGTAGTTGAGGATGAACACCGTCTTCGCCCACACCTCCGGGTTCGACGTCAGCGCCTCGAGCACCATGTTGATGTAGAACGCGCCGTCGGTCGGCGACGCCTGCGGGTGCTCGCTGTACTTGTACGGCGCGACGATCCACGACACCTGCGGCAGCCGGTTCGCCTGCACGTCGGCCTTCAGCTCGGCGAGCGTGTGGTCCGACGCGCCCTTGTCGACCAGCGGGCCGCTCGCGCCTTCCTTCACCTGGAACTTCTTGAAGAACATCAGCGAGTTGTCGGTGTAGTTGTCGGTCGGGTCGCCCGGGATGCCCGTGCCGCCCTGGTACACCTTCCAGCTGATCTTCGCGTGCTCGAGGCGCTCGGCGTAGGTCGTCCACGTGTAGCCGTTCACGTCGTCGCGCTCGCCGATGCCCGGGCCGTTCGGCGGGGTGCCGTAGATGTTGCGCGGGTCGACCGTGCCGGTCCACAGGTAGATGCGGTTCGGCGCGGTGTCGGCGTGCGCGGAGCAGAAGTACGAATCGCAGATCGTGAACGCGTCGGCCAGTGCGTAGTGGTACGTGAGGTCCTGGCGCTTCAGGTAGCCCATCGTCAGCACGTCCTGCTTCTGGTTCACCCACTGGTCCCACTGGCCGTTGTTCCAGGACAGGTGGCCGCTGCTCCAGCCGTGGTTGGTGCCCGGCTGGAATTCGGTCGTCTGCTTCGGATCGAGGTAGAACGGCAGCACGTACGGCGCCGACGGATCGAGGCCGCGCGAATGGTAGTTCTTCGTGAACACCGATGCCGGCGGCTGCTGCCACACCGGTGCGCCGCTCGGCAGCAGATGCGGGCGCGGGTCGTTGAAGCCGCGCACGCCGCGCAGCCCGCCGAAGTAATGGTCGAACGAACGGTTTTCCTGCATGAAGATCACGACGTGCTCGACGTCGCGGATCGTGCCCGTGCGGTAGGCGGCCGGCATCGCCAGCGCATTGCGGATCGCGGGCGGGAAGCCCGCGTAGGCGGCCATCGCACCGGCCGACTGCGCGGCGAGGCGCAGGAAATCGCGTCGATTGTTCGAAGACATGAAGGGAACCCTGTTGTCGGTAGGAGTGGGGCGCCGGTCGAGCGGGGCCGGCGGTCGGTGTGTTACGCGCTATTACCCCGCACCGGCATGTCCCGGCCGTGACCGGTTCCAGCAGGTTTCTTGCGCTCACCCCCAGCTTTTTTTCGAAGCGGCGCACGACGCGCCTTTCATGCGGCCGACACACGCATGCGCTACGCTGACGCGCGATGAAGAGGGGAGAAGCCGAGTCGTGTTCGATCAGCTGAAGGCGTTCCACGCGACCGTCCGGCAGGGCAGCATCACGCGCGCCGCGCGCCACCTGGGCGTGAGCCAGCCGACGATTGCCGCGCAGATCCGGCAGGTCGAGCAGCTGTACGGCGTCGAGCTGTTCTACCGCAGCGGCCGCAAGCTCGAGGTCACCGAGACGGGTATCGAGCTGCTGCCGCTCGTCGAGAAGATGATCGCGCTCGAGGCGCAGGCCGACATCATGCTGCGCAACGTCGGCGGCCTGTTCGAAGGTCATCTGCGGATCGGTGCGACGGGGCCGTACTACATCATGGACGCGGTCGGCCGCTTCTCGAACGCGCATCCGTCGATCGCGCTCACGTGCCGGATCGGCAACTCCGAGGAAATCCTGCAGGCGCTGCAGGAATTCCGCATCGATCTCGCGGTATCGTCGCAGCGCAACGACGCCGAAGGCCTCGAACGCAAGGTGATCTCGACCGACCCGCTCGTGCTCGTCGTGCATCGCACGCATCCGCTCGCGCGTTTCGACGCGATCGATCCGGCGCAGCTCGCCGACGTGCGGCTGCTGATTCGCGAGGAAGGCTCGGTGACGCGCCGCTGCACGGAGACGATCCTCGCGGCGGCCGGTGTCGCGGCCGTATCGATGGCCGAGATCGGCAGCCGCGAAGCGATCCGCGAGGCGATCCTGCACGGCGTGGGCGGCAGCCTGTTTCCGCTCGGCGAGGCCGAGCGCCATCCCGACCTGCGCGTGATCGCGCTGCGCGGCGTCGACACGACGATCGACGAATACGTGTACTACCTGAAGGCGCGCCGCCAGAGCCCCGCGATCGACGCGTTTCTCGCGTGCATCCTGCCGGCCGACGGCAACACGGCTGCGGCGACCGCGGCGGCCTCGGCAGCCGGGGCGGATGAAGCAGGACGAACGGCGCGGCGGGCGAACGCGCGCTGAACTGCCGCGCGTTCGCCGGTTCCGCACTTTGCCGGCGCTTTTCCCGCGCCTTCCCTCGTTTTTCCTCGTGCCTTCCTTCTGTCGTTGCGCTCACGTCATTTCGGCAGTGCCGGAATCATCCACGTCAGCACGTGCTGCTGCAGGAACACCAGCACGCCGAGCAGCAGCGTGAGGATCACGCTGTGCCAGAAGGTGCGCGCAAACACGACACCTTCCTGCCCTTTCAGGTCCGTCGTCGACACGCCCGTCGCGATGTTCTGCGGCGAGATCATCTTGCCCATCACGCCGCCCGACGAGTTGGTCGCGGCCATCAGCACCGGATCGAGGCCGAGCTGCCGCGCGGCCACGACCTGCAGGTTGCCGAACAGTGCGTTGCCCGACGTGTCGCTGCCGGACAGGAACACGGCGATCCAGCCGAGCGACGCGGACACCAGCGGGAACAGCGCCCCCGTCGACGCGACGCCGGTGCCGAGCGTATAGCTGATTCCCGAGTAGTTCAGCAGGTACGCGAGCCCGACGATCATCATCACCGTGACGATCGCGATCCACGTCTGTCGCCAGGTCTTGACCACGCATTCGAGGAACGCGCCGGCGCCGGTGCGCGTCAGCGCGGCCGTGATGATCGCCGAGAGCAGGATCGCGGTGCCCGTGCCGAGCGGCTGGAAGTCCCAGATCGCCGCATACGGCTTGTGGTACAGCGACACGAACACCGCGTTGTGCAGGCCCGGCCACTTGATCTTCACGTCGCCGATCGCCGCGACGTTCGCGTGCACCCACACGATCACGACCACCGACACGACGAGCCACGGCAGCCAGCCGCCGAAACCCGCGCGGGCGGCACCGGCCGTTGCGGGCACGCTGCGCGCGAGCGCGTATTGCGGATCGGGTTGCGGCTTCCACACCTGGAGGAAACCGATCGTGACGATCAGCGACGTGAGCGACGACAGCACGTCGGTGAGCTGGTAGCCGAGGAAGTTCGACGTGACGAACTGCGCGATCGCAAAACTGCCGCCCGACACGAGCAGCGCGGGCCACAGCTTCGAGATCGAGCGCAGCCCGCCGTACGCGCCGACCACGTAGAACGGCAACAGCAGCGCGAAGAACGGCAACTGGCGGCCGACCATCTGCGCGAGTGTCGCGGGCGGCAGCGACGTCACCGCGCCGAGCACGGTGATCGGCACGCCGAGCGCGCCGAACGCAACCGGCGCCGTGTTGAACAGCAGCGTATAGGTGAGCGCTTCGAGCGCGGGGAAGCCGAGCGCGATCAGGAGTGCGCTCGTGATCGCGACCGGCGTGCCGAAGCCGGAGATCCCTTCGAGCAGGCAGCCGAACGAGAACGCGACGACGAGCAGCACGAGGCGCCGATCGTCGGGCAGGTTGTCGAGCATCCACTGCCGGAACTGGTCGAAGCGGCCCGACTTCACCGCGATGTTGTACAACAGCAGCGCGTTGAAGACGATCCACATCACCGGCACGACCGCGAGCGCCATGCCCGCGCCGACCGCGTTGAACGCGAGCCCGGCCGGCATCCCCCATGCGCCGATCGCGACCGCGAGGCCGGCGACCAGCCCGGCGAGCGACGCCTGCCACGCGGGGCGGCGCAGCACGCCGAGCGCGATCAGCGCGACGGCGATCGGAATCGCGGCGACGAGGAAGGACAGCAGCAGCGAGTTGGCGACCGGCGTCAACGGCTGCGCGAAGACAATGCCGGGCGGCAGGGCGTCGGTGGGATTCATCGCGTCTCCAAAGTCGACCCGGGGCTGGCGCGGCGGCGCCCCCGGATTCGGTGCAAAGCGGTCCTTCCGCAATCGCGACGGCGCTCAGGCGCTTGTGCACGCAACGACGTCGCACGGCCAACCGATCGGTCGCTTAAAAGAGGTTAGGAGGCGCGGGGCGCTTGTACAAGGAGGACAAGCCCGATGCGTGCCGACCCGATACGGGCCTGCCGCCGCAGGCTGACAGGCAGCGGGCGGGCCGCTGTCGCGTTCGACAGGATGCCCGTCACGCGCGGCTCACCCGCGCAATGTTGCACATGCGGCAAAGGTGCCTGACGGCGGGCGGGATGTTTCGTCTGGCGTCCGAAGCCTAGACTGGCTGCATCGATTCCGCCCGCGCCGGCCACGGCACGGCACCGGAACCTCACGGAGTGAACACGATGAAGACGATGAAACAAGCCGTATGCGCATGCGTGCTGATCGGCGCGGCCTTCGCCGCGCACGCGCAGGCCGCGTCGACGCTGACGCGCGCCGAGGTCCGCCAGGAACTCGTGGAGCTGCAGGCCGCCGGCTACCGGACGAGCCTGGCAAGCAGTCCCGACTTTCCGGAAAAGATGCAGGCGATCATGCACCGTGCCGCGCAGGCACGCGGCGGGGACGCCGGCTACGGCAGCGACGGCAGGGCAAACGTGGAATCGGGCAAGCCGGCGCTGCCGCACGCGATCGATCGCGGCACGTACGCACACCACTGACGGTGGATCGACCCGGATCGGGGGCGCCACGGCGCACACCGACCGGCGACGGAGGACGCATCGCGCACCGCGCCGACCGACGCGGTGCGCGTGCGCCAGGCATCACACGCTGAAGCGGTTCAGCGTATATGCGCGATAGGCCGCGACGAATGCGTCGAACGATCCGGCCTCCTTCGCTTCAAGCTCGGCCTGCTCGGCGAGCGACTTCGCGGCGAGCGCCTGCTCGGTGCGCAGCGTCTCCGCCGACGGCGGGTGCGCGCGGAAATGCGCGGCATGCGCTTCGCTCTGTGCCAGCGCGAACCCGAGGAACGATTGCCCGTGCTCGCGCATCGTGCGCAGCACGCGTGCGGACGGCGTGCGCTCCGGATCGGCGAGCTTCTCGCGCTGCGCGGCGATCGCGCGCGCATGTTCGTCGCCGCCGCGGATTTCGTCGAGACGGCGGCCGACGGTCTCGATATCGGCCATCAGCTCGTCCGCCCACGCCTGCAGCGTGACCGGCGCGCCGTCGCGCTGCAGCGTGAGCCCGGGCTTGCGCCCTTCCATCGTCACGCTGCCGAAGTTCGCGTTCGCCTCCTGGTACGCGGGGCAATCGAGCACCGGGCTCTCGTCGAGCGCGCACGCGAGCAGGAAGGCGTCGATGAAGCGCGCGGTTTCCAGTTCGATGCCGGTCGGCTCGAACGGATCGATGTCGAGACAGCGCACCTCGATGTACTGCACGCCGCGCGATGCAAGCGCATGCAGCGGCCGCTCGCCCGAATACGTGACGCGCTTCGGCCGGATCGTCGAATAGAACTCGTTTTCGATCTGCAGCACGTTCGTGTTGATCTGGATCCACTCGCCGTCGCGATGCGTGCCGATGGCCTCGTACGCCGGATACGGCTCGCTCACGGCCTTCGACAGCGCGTCGAGATAACCGGGCAGCGTGTTGTAGTCGACGTGCAGCGCGGCCTGGGCGGTCGTGTTCGAGTAGCCGAGATCGCTCATCCGCAGGCTCGTCGCATACGGCAGGTACAGCGTATCGGCGTCGAACGTGTCGAGCCTGTGCGGCTTGCCGCGCAGGAACTTCGTGTCGAGCGCGGGCGATGCGCCGAACAGGTACATCAGCAGCCAACTGCGGCGACGGAAGTTGCGGATCTGCGCGAGATAGCGCTCCGACTGGTAATCGACGAGCGTGGCCGTCGACCCTTCTTCCGCATGCAGGCGCCGCCACACTTCCTCGTGCAGCGAGTAGTTGTAGTGGATGCCGGCGATGCACTGCATCGTGCGGCCGTAGCGATACGCGAGGCCGCGCCGGTACACCGTCTTCAGGCGGCCGATGTTCGACGTGCCGTAGTCGGCGATCGGGATCTGGTCGTCGGCCGGCAGCAGGCCCGGCATCGAGTCGTTCCACAGCATCTCGTCGCCGAGCGACGCATAGACGTAGCGATGCAGATCGTCGAGGCGTTCGAGCGTGATCGCGGCGTCGCGCTCCGCGGGCGTGATCAGCTCGATCAGCGCTTCGGAATAGTCGGTCGTCAGTGCCGGATGCGTGAGCGCCGAACCGAGCGCGCGCGGATGCGGCGTGAACGCGATCATCCCGTCGCGCGTCACGCGCAGGCTTTCCTTTTCGATGCCGCGCAGGCCGTCGGGCAGATGCTGCCGCGTCGGGCCCGAGCTCAGTGCTTCGAGGCGATTCAGCAGCAGTTCGGACTGGCGGTGAGTCATGGTGTTCGACATGGAGACGCAAGTGCGTGACGGCCGCGCGCAGAACGCCGCGCGCGGCCGGCTGGATTGTTGGTCGCTTCGTTGGTAGCGGGCACTTTAACATCTCGCCGAAACCCGCGCTTGAGGTGGCGCCGGGCATGGTGCGCGGGCCGGAGCGGGCCGCCGGACGGGCCGGCCGCGGCGATCGCCGCATCTCCCGACGGTTCCAGGCGGCGACGACGGGCACGCCGGTTGAGCGCATTCGTCCGACGGAACGTGACGCGCGAACGGGTGACGGCAGGTGCAACCGTGCCGCCGAATCGGCCGCGGAGAGAGGCGAAAGTGTGCGTCGTGCGCCCTGCATCGGGCGGACGACGGATTCGAGAAATGGCTGTGACGGCCGAAGTCCGGCCGGTCGCCTGCGAACACCGGCACGGCCCGCGCGACGGGTTGCATCGCGGCTACGCCGGGTCGCACCCGGCCGCGAAACTCGGTGATCGGCAGTTGACCTCACCCGCCGCGCGCGCCGCCCGCCCGGTCGGCCACTTCGTTCCACAAATGCAGCGCCGCGTACGCGCGCCACGGTCGCCAGCCTTCGGTGCGGCGCTTCTGGGTCGCGAGCCGGTCGAGCGCCGGATCGCGCGCGGCGATCGACTGCATCAGCACGAGATCGGAGGCCGGCCAGGCATCCGGATCGCGCCACGCGCGCATCGCGATGTATTCGACGGTCCACGGGCCGATGCCGGGCAGATCGAGCCACGCACCGCGCAGCGTCGCGAGATCGGCGTGCTCGCGATCGACCGGCACGTCGCCGGCCGCCACCGCGCGCGCCGTGCCCGTCAGTGCCGCCACCCGCTTACCGGGCATCCCGATCTTGTCGAGATCGCAGGCGGCCAGCGCCTCCGGCGTCGGAAAACGCCATGCGGGCGCACCGTCGTCTTCATGAACCACGCGCTCGCCGGCCCGCTCGACGAGCCGGCCGACGATCGTCGTCGCGGCCTTCACGCTCACCTGCTGGCCGACGATCGCGCGCACGGCCAGCTCGAACCCCGACCATGCACCCGGCACGCGCAGCCCCGGCGCGGCCTCGACGAGCGGCGCGAACCACGGATCGCGCGCCAGCCCGCTGCCGATGGCGGCCGGATCGGCGCCGAGGTCGAACATCGTCGCGACGCGCGCGGCGAACGCGTCGTCGACATGACGCGCGACCGCGCCTTCGACCGTCGCGACCAGGCAATGCTTGCGCGGATGTTTCGCAACCGTGAGCCGGCCGGCGTCGCCGTGCAGGTCGACGATGCGGCGATACACGCCGTCCGCCACCTGCTCGACGCCCGGAATCGCACGCCCGCTGAAGAAGCGCAGGACGCGCGCCCAGTCGTAAGGCGCATTGAAGCGCAGTTCCATTTGCGCGGACGGCGGCACACGGCCGCCGTTCACGATGGACGTAATCGTCGTTCTTGCGATGCTCAAACTGCGCTGCCCTCCGCAACGGATTCGGTTTCATCGTCGTGCACGTGACGCGCCTCGGCGGCAAGCAGCGTCGCCTTGCGGCGCACGCCCCAACGATACCCGGACAGCGCGCCGCCCTTTTGTACGACGCGGTGGCACGGGATCGCGAGCGCGACCGGGTTCGACGCGCACGCGGACGCGACGGCGCGCACCGCACGCGGCGCACCCAGCGCCTCGGCGATCTCCGAGTAGCTGCGTGTTTCGCCGTACGGAATATGCGTCAGCGCTTCCCACACGCGCTGCTGGAAGGCGGTCGGCGCGATGTCGAGCGGCAGGTCGAACGCGTGCCGCGTGCCGTCCAGGTACGCGCGGATCTGCGCGACGAACGGCGCGAGCCGTGCCGACGCTTCGACCAGCTCGGCGCGCGCGAACGCGTCCTTCAGCTCGCCGACGAGCGCGGCCGGTTCGTCGCCGAACGCGATCCGGCAAATGCCCTGCCCGGTCGCCGCGACGAGCACCGTGCCGAGCGACGTCGAGGCGGTCGCAAAGTCGATCCGCAGGCCGGCGCCCTGGCGGCGGAACGCCGACGGCGCCATCCCGAGCTCGCGCGGCACCGACGCATAGAGTCGCGACGGCGAGTTGAAACCCGCGTCGACGGCCGCCTGCGTGACCGGCTGCCCGCTTTGCAGCGCCTGCCGCAGCGCGGCGCCGCGCTGCGCGGCCTGGTACTGCCGCGGCGACACGCCGACCACGCGCTTGAAGAGCCGCTGAAGATGAAACGGGCTCACGTGCACGGCATCGCTCAGCTGCTGCAGCGTGAGCCGCTCGGCATGCGCGTCGAGCACCGCGCACGCGCGGTTGACGATCTCGAGCTCGCGCGGCAGCCCTTCCGGCTGGCAGCGCTTGCAGGGCCGGAAGCCGGCCGCGCGCGCGGCGGCCGGATCGGCGAAGAAGGACACATTTTCGCGACGCGGCAGCCGCGACGCACAGGTCGGACGGCAGAACACGCCGGTCGTGCTCACGGCGTAGAAGAACGCGCCGTCCGCATGCGGATCACGCTCGGTCACGGCGCCCCAGCGGGCATCATCGGTCGGATAGGCGGTTTTCATCTGAACCTCGCACTCTCTAGTGTAGATGGTGCCTACTCTAGACATCGGCACGTGCCGTCGCGCCCTGAATCTTGCTCTGTGATTCGCCCCGGATAATCAGGGGCGCATCACCCGAAAATAAGTCCGGCGAAACGCGCGCGCCGGCTGCTGCAGCGCGGTTTTCGTCACCGTCCCGTCACCCTTTTGCTGCACTGCGGATGCGACAAATCGCCGTCCTGACGTTTTTTTGCAATCGGAATATTGCGTCGCACCATCGCCGTGTGTATAGTTGGAATTGTCTCCTCCATGTCTCCTCCTGATATGGATTAAGCCCGTTCCGCTCCGCGTGAACGGGCTTTTTTTCGTCCGTCGATTGTGCCGCGTTCCGGCGGGCGGCGCAGGCGCGATGCGTCTACACTCGATGCTTGTCGACTGCGAAGGAGCGCCTGTCCATGAAACCCACCATCCGCGCGATCGATCACATCGTGCTGCGCGTGACCGACATGGCCGCGATGACGCGCTTTTACTGCGACGCCGTCGGCTGCCATGTGGAAAAGGAACAGCCCGACCTGGGCCTCGTGCAGCTGCGCGCCGGTGATGCACTGATCGACCTGCTGTCGGTCGGCGGCCCGATTGACCGCCCTGACAGCGGCCCGCCCGGCACGGGGCGCAATCTCGATCACCTGTGCCTGCGCGTCGAGCCGTTCGATCCCGACGCATTGACCGCCCATTTCGCCGCGCATGGCGCACGGCCGGGCGCGCCTGCGGAACGCTACGGCGCCGGCGGCTACGGGCCGTCGATCTACCTGTTCGACCCGGAAGGCAACATGCTCGAATTCAAGGGGCCGCCGGCCGCGATCGGCTGAACGCGGCCGGCGCGCGGGCCGTCATGCATCCGCGCGCGCCTTCAGCACCGTCCATTCGACCGCGACCGGATCGTGGTCGGCGCTCGAGATCCACGCGGTGCCGTCCTGCACCGTGCACTGCAGGCGCATCGAGCGCTCCGCGAGCCGCCCGAGCGCGGCCGCGACGCCGTCGGCCAGCGACAGCACCTGCACGTTGCGCAGCCGCTCGACCTTGCTGCGCACGCCCTGCCACCAGATATCCGACGTCTTGCCGCCGTACGCGATCACGGTGACCTGCCCGGCGCGGCCGGCCGCCTTCGAGATGCGCCGCTCGTCGGGCTGGCCGGCTTCGATCCAGACGTCGATCGCGCCCGTCAGGTCCTTCTGCCACAGATCGGGCTCGTCGACGTCCGACAGCCCCTTGCAGAATTCGAGCCGCTCGTGCGCGAACAGCGCGAACGCGACGATGCGCACCATCATCCGGTCGTCGGTTTCCGACGGATGGCGCGCCACCGTCAGCGCGTGATCGGCGTAGTAATGCCGATCCATGTCGGCGATTTGCAGTTCGGCTTTGTAGATCGTGGATTTCAGCGCCATGCGGATGCGGCCCGGGCGGGCATTCGGTTCGGTCGGGCCGTGATGATACCGAATGCGCGCCGTCCGGCGCGTGTCATGCGTCACCCACAGCGCAACGGCCCGGCATGTGCCGGGCCGTGTTCGGTTCGCGCCGCCGGCTCATCGGGCCGGCGCGCTCGCGCGTCATGCGACTGCGCGGTGAATGGACGGTTACTGCTTGACGAAGCGCGAATCGGTCCAGAGACCCTGCTGGTCGCTGTTGTCGGCGCTGACGAACTGCACGTCGCCCTGGTCGACCGACACGACGCGGAAACGCTGGCCTTCCGGTACCGACAGGCAACGGTAGTCGTCGAAGTATTGCTGCTTCGCCTGCGACTTGCCGTCACGTTCGTGACTCAGTACGGAATCCAGATTGTCTTTCGACAGGCAGCCCCATGCATTCTTCGTCAACTGGATTTCCTGCGTCGGCTTGACGGCCGAATCGCCGCCCGCCTGGGCAATCGACACCGCGCAAAATGCGCCGACGAGGGCAAAAAGGATACCGGTACGCTTCATCATGTTCTGTCTCCAGGCTTGCGGGCACCAGGCTTGGGTTAGCTATGTGTTTAAAGGTGATCGTGAACCCGCGTTTTTCACTTTAGAAGACCGGCAAGCGATAGCAAGCACATTTATTGTGCGACCGCAATAGCGGCGGATTGTCGCACCCCGTGCGCAGCCTGTTTTTCGCGCGGCACGCGCGGCGGGCAACACCCGTTGCGTGGCGGACAGGCCCGTCACGCCGGGCGGAAAGCGTTATCCGGCAGGGCTTTCATCCAAGTTACATTGCGGCGATTGAACGGTTTGGATAATCCATTTCGCCATCCGGATCATTTTGATGCGCCGCACATAAAGTCATTCGAAACGAATCGACTTTACCGCAGCGCGGAATCGAAAATACCTGATACAAGAAAAATGCCAGGTATAAGCGAATCCGTATTTATCCGTAGTTCCCCGAATGTATTCGGTGCCCGCGAAAACCCACTGCAAGCGCCTTTCGCCAGCGCGTTTACCCTGCCCTGTTCGGACTGGATTGCTGGTGTTCGAAATAATCGCGTTGAAAGATGCACATGCGATAAGCGTTGTGATACGCGCCGTTTCCGAAAAATTCTTCCTTCAACTCGGCCTCGTGCTGGAATCCGCATTTTTCATACACATGAATCGCTGCCGCATTCGACGTATCGACGATCAGGTACAGCTTGCGCATGTTCAGCACCTTGAACGCGTACTCGATCGCGAGGCGCGTCGCCAGGCCCGCATAACCGCGCCCCTGGCATTGCGGCGCGATGATGATCTGGAACTCGCCGCGGCGATGGATGTAGTCGAGCTCGATCAGTTCGACGAGGCCGACCAGTTCGCCTTGCGCGTCGACCGCGACGAAACGGCGCTCGCGCTGGTCGTGCACGTGGCGGTCGTACAGTTGTGACAGTTCCGAGAAGGTTTCGTACGGCTCCTCGAACCAGTAGCGCATGATCTTTGCGTCGTTGTTCAGTTCATGGACGAAGCGCAGGTCCTGGCGCTCCAGCGGCCGCAGCGCAAGCGTGTTGGTATCGTTCTGGAGTTGCATGTTCATGTCCTTTTTGATGCCGGCGCACGTGCGGGCAAGGCCGCTTCCGGGCCTGTTCCGCACTGTAAGAAGTTGAACGCGGGCGAAGTTCAGAGCCTAGAATGGGAGCAAGGGTTCCTGCCACCGCAAGGAGGCTATCGTGATCGAGCAAGTGATACTCGGAATTTTCCTCGTGCTGCCGCTCGTGATCGTGGCGGCGCTGTTTTCCGACGAACTGTGGCAGGAACATCGGCGCCAGCATCCGCGCGACGAAAACGCGCCGCACATCGACTGGAAGCATCCGTGGCGCCGCGTGCGACGCGGGCATTGAGTCGACTGGCGTTCATCCGCGGGGCGCGCCGGCCTGGCCGCCCTGGCCGCCCTGGCCGCCCTGGCGTGTGAACGCATGACGCGCCCCGGTACGCACCCGGTTACACGCCCGAATTCCGCCTCGATCCGATTCCCGCTCAACCCGCTCACTCAGCGAGACGCCGCCGTGAACGACCAGCCCGCCCAGCCTCCGCACGACATTCCCAACGAAACGATCGACCTGCAGATCGCCGACGTGCTGGCGGCCGTCCGCTATCCGGCCAACAAGGATGCGATCGTCGATGCCGCGCGCGACGCGGGCGCCAGCAACGAAGTGCTGTCGATGCTCGACGGCCTGCCCGAACAGGACTACGCGGACGTCGACGCCGTCACGCACTGGGTTGCCGGCAACTTCGGTCCCGGCCTCGGGGTTTGAGCGCGCAACCATAACGCGATAGGATCAGGCCGCACCGGTCGCGCAGCGGCCGGCTGCCTGTCGCCCGGCGCAAGACCGGGCGTTTCCGCGTACGTGCCCCGGGGAACTCCATGGAAGGCATCCTGATCCAGCACACGACACGCCGTCAGCTCTGGTTCGGCACACTGACGGCGCTCGTCATCGTGCTCGCGCTCGGGATCGCCGCGCCGCACGCGAACGTCGCGCTGCCGGCCGTCGAGCCGTTCATGCCGATGTGCGCGCTCACCGTGTTCACCACCGCGAGCATCGCGGCGTTCTTTCTCGGCGCGCAGTTCACCGTGACCCGCCAGCCGATGCTCGGCGCGCTCGGCGGCGCCTACGCGTTCACCGCGCTCGCCGTCGCGCTGCAGCTGCTCACTTTTCCCGGCGTATTCGCGCCGCACGGGCTGTTCGGTGCGCAGCCGCAAAGCGCCGCGTGGATGTGGATCTTCTGGCATGCCGGCTTCCCGAGTTTCGTGATGGTCGCGCTGCTCGCGCGCGCGCGGCTGGCGCGCGCACCGGTCGGCGCACGGCAGACACGGTGGTGGACGCTCGCACTGATCGGCGGGCCGGCTGTCGTCGCGGGATTGCTGTGCCTGTTCGCGCTGAACGTGTCGCTGCCGCCCGCGTTTCATCCGCCGGGCGACGCGGCCGTGCTGCCCGTCAACGCCGTCGCGCTGGTCGTGTGGCTGCTCAATGCGCTGGCGCTCGTTGCCGTGCTGGCCACCGGCCGGCTGCGCACGACCCTCGACCTGTGGCTCGCGATCGCGGTCCTCGCGTGCCTCACCGACACCACGCTGAACCTGATGAGCACCAATCGCTTCACGGTCGGCTGGTATCTCGCGCGCGTGTTCAGCATGTTCACGCCGGGCGTGCTCGTGTGCGTGCTCGCATGGGAAGTGACGATGCTGTATCAGCGGCTGTTCGAGGCGCACGCGACGCTGATCCGTTCGTCCGCGCGCGACGGCCTGACGGGCGCATTCAACCGCATGCACTTCAACGATCACTTCCACACGCTGTTCCTGCAGTCGCGACGGCAAGGCGAACCGCTGTCGCTGCTGATGGTCGACGTCGACCACTTCAAGGCATACAACGACGCGTTCGGTCACGTGAAGGGCGACGCATGCCTGATTGCCGTCGCGAATGCGTTGGCCGGCGCGGTGAGGCGGCCCGCGGACATGGTCGCGCGTTACGGCGGCGAGGAGTTCGCGATCGTGCTGCCGAACACGGGTGCGCGCGGCGCGCGGGTCGTCGCCGAGGAAGCCCGCGAGGCGGTACTGCGGCTCGATCTCGCGATGCCGACATCACCCGCCGGGCGCGTGAGCGTGAGCGTCGGCTGCGCGACCGTGGCGGCCGACGATCTCTCCACACCCGATGCGTTGATCGAAGCCGCCGATGCCGCGCTTTATCGCGCGAAGGATACGGGGCGAAACAGGGTCGTCACTGCCTGAAAACGTCTGCTGTTTGGGGATTTGTTACGGTCATTGTGACCGGAATAATCCGCCGTTACGGATTGCGGGGCAGGGAAACGATCGCTTACAGCCGGTGTTGCGGGCGCTCGCTATGCTGGGTTTCATATTGAACCCGAGCAGGTGAACCCGATGAAGAAGACCCTTTTGCTGATTGCCGGCGTCGCCGTGTTGTTGAGCGGCTGTATCGTGGTGCCTGACGGCGGCGGGTATTACGGTGGTGGCGGGTATTACCATCACCGGCATTGGGATTGACGTGGATGACGGTCCGGCTGCTTCGATCCGGGCCTTCGCGCCATCAAGCCGGCGCGGTCAACTCGGCATGCATCAGAAATAACTGTAGCGCAGCGAGCGTTTCGTAGTGAAGACGCTCGAGGCGCGCATCCTTCTCCGCGTCTTCGATCAGATTGCGTTCGGCATCGAACTGATAAGGCTCCCCCAGCAGTTCGGCCATGTCGATCTGGAAGTACGTGCACTCCCCATAGGGCCGCTTGCCGTCGATGTAGGACAGCGGCCAGAAGTCATCGCGCTTCAGCACCGCATCGATCGAGTAATCGTCGAGCGTTCTCCAGACGGTCCCTTGCAGTATCGCGAGATGCTCGGCGCGAAATTCGAAACGCCCCGATGCGTCAACGCCGCTTTCCGGAAAATCGAACGCCTCGCGCAGTTCGGCCGGGATCACGTATTGCCCCGGTGACAACGTGCCCGCGACCGTGACGAATTCGGGCACGACGTGGCCGAGTTCTGCCAGTGTGCGAATGGCCAGCACGTCGTCGCCCGTTTCGAGGATCGCCTTGGCGAGATCGATCGTCGTGCCGGTTCCCCTCAGTGGCGGCTCGGGAACAATGCCCGGCGCACCGGATTCGATCGGAAGCCACATGACCTGAAGCCGCCTCATCAGCGCGACATGACGCGGCGTCAGGTCGGGATATGGCGCATCGTCGGCAAAGACGGCGCGAAGAATGGCGTGACGTTTGATCGAATGGCCAGGCATCGGAGCACTCGGTGTGACGCGCGGCAAACATCGGCAGCGCGACGGGATTCAACTTCGGCAGAGGTTTGCGACTGGCGTCGCCGTATCCGAAACGCGAACTCAGGTCGTGCCCGTAGCCGTCATCGGCGGCGGATACGCGGAAGGCGACAGGTTTCGAATGACCATGCGGTCGAGTTCGGCTTGCGCCTGCGCAATTTTCTCGTCGGCCGCGACGATTTTCCGCCGATGGCGATAACGCGCCACGAGTACCGAACCGATTATCACGAGACCGAAGACGACGTTCCCGACGGCCGGCGTATGGTCGGCAAGCTCGCCGGCCAGGGTACCCAGGATCGCACCGCCTATCACGCCGAACATGGCCGCGAATATGCCATCGACGATCCAGCTCTTCGAAGGGTATTTGAGCCGCGCAACGTTGATTGCGACAACGGCATCGACCATGCCGTCCACCTTGCCCTGTACGGCATCGAGTTGTGCCTCGATGTCATCCGTCAGGTTTCGGGCGCGCGCCTTGTCCGGTTCGGCGAGCACCCCGGCATTGGCGTAGGTCAGCAGGATGCCGTCCAGCTCTTTCCATGCGGCTTCCAGATCGGACGACACCCGGCCTTCTTCCCGCAGATGGCGCCAGCCGGTATCCACGTCGTTGAGGTCGACGTATGTGCCGTGCGATGCACAGCATTCAAATACCGCAAATGCCCGACGCAGCTCGAGCTCCGCGGTGAAGTTGTCGTTCGCTCGCGACCGTTGGCTTTTCGCCATGTCGGTCGTCGAGTTGCCGGTCGATTCGCCGCGTTTTCCGAATCCGAATCCCATGCGTGCCCTCTCTTTGTTTTTTGGACCGGGGGTCGTTGTGTCGAAATGTCCCGGCCGGCCGATTTTACGGCAGGCCGCGTGACGTGCACGGGGGATCGATCGTGATCGGGGTGGCCGATCAACAGCGAATGACGAACCGAAAAGCGCTTTCGAACGTCGAATCCGCGGGCATCACTTCCCGATACAAAACCTGCTGAAAATCACCCCCAGCAGATCATCCGAAGTGAACTCCCCGGTAATCGAATTGAGTTGCTCCTGCGCGAGCCGCAGTTCCTCGGCAAACAGATCGAGCGACTGAGCGCGTTGCTCCGCATGATCCGCCGCCTGCGCGAGATGCTCCTGCGCGGCCCGCAGCGCGATCAGATGCCGCTCCCGCGCGAGATACACACCTTCCGCCCCGGCCTGCCACCCGGCGATCCGCAGCAGCTCCGCGCGCAGCATGTCGATCCCGTCGCCGCGCTTCGCCGACAGATGCACCTCGGTCAGGTCGCCCTCCGCCGCCGGATGCTCGACGCACGCCGCCACGCCGGTCAGGTCCGTCTTGTTCAGCACACGCACCACCGGCACGCCGCCCGGAAACCGCGCGGCAATCGTCTCGTCATCCGCCGTCATCCCGGTGCGCGAATCCAGCAGATGCAGCACGACGTCCGCCCGCTCGATCTCGCTCCACGTACGCGCAATGCCGATCCGCTCGACCTCGTCCTCCGTCTCGCGCAACCCGGCCGTATCGATGATGTGCAGCGGAATCCCTTCGACCTGGATCGTCTGCGCAACCTTGTCGCGCGTCGTGCCCGCGATCGGCGTAACGATCGCCAGCTCCGCGCCGGCCAGCGCGTTCAGCAGTGACGACTTGCCGACGTTCGGCTGCCCCGCGAGCACGACCGACAATCCTTCGCGCAACAGCGCACCTTGCCGCGCATCACCCAGCACGTGCGCGAGCTGCGCGCGAATCTTCGCGAGCTTGCCGCGCGCGTCGGCCGCCTCCAGGAAATCGATCTCCTCTTCCGGAAAATCGAGCGTCGCCTCGACCAGCATCCGCAGCGTGATCACGTCGTCGACGAGCGCATGGATCTGCCTCGAGAACGCACCGTCGAGCGAGCGCCCGGCCGAACGCGCCGCCGCTTCGGTGCTCGCCTCGATCAGGTCGGCGACGGCCTCGGCCTGCGCGAGATCGAGCTTGTCGTTCAGAAACGCGCGTCGCGTGAATTCGCCCGGCTCCGCGAGCCGCAGCCCGAAACCGCGCCCCGCATCCAGGCAGCGCTGCAGCAGCAGCTGCATCACGATCGGCCCGCCGTGCCCCTGCAGCTCGAGCACGTGCTCGCCGGTGTACGAATGCGGCGCCGGGAAATACAGCGCGATCCCGCGGTCGAGCGGCGCGCCGTGCTCGTCGAGGAACGGCACGTAGCTCGCATGGCGCGGCGCGAGCTTCTGCCCGCACAACGCGTCGATCAGCGGCAACGCGGCCGCCTCGCCGCCGCGCCCGAACGAGACACGTACGACCCCGATGCCACCCCGGCCGGCAGCAGTGGCAATGGCGACGATCGGATCGGAATCGGTAGCGAGCATGGGAATCGGATGAATCGGGTGATCAGTGAATATGGTGCGCCCGCGCAACAGTTCGAGCATCGGAACGCCGGCATTGTAGCGTGCCGGCTCACACGCCATCGGTCGCCGCGCTGGATTCGGACGCGCCCGAATTTATCCCGCCGGGGATAAGCCAAGTATCAGTCCGGCGCAATGTCACAGTCACCGTTTCGGACGAGTATGCCTGCTGGAGCGGCCCAACACTGTGGCCCTCAATTTTGCCCCCCACTCCGATCGAGATCGGGATTCGTCTGAACGAGATACGTTTAGCCCGATTGGTTGTCTGAAACGTGGCGGTGGAATTGCACAATCTCCCCCATGCCGACATCCGAAGAAAAAGCCGCGTTCTCGGAACGCCTGAAATTCGCCCTGCGGCGCAGCCCGGAGAAGATCACCGGTGCGACCGAACTGGCGAACCGATTCAATCTGCGCCACCGCGGAGCGCAACCCGTTTCGCCGCAAACCGCGCATAAGTGGCTGACGGGTCGCACGATTCCGACGTCGGACAAACTCGCCACGCTCGCCGAATGGCTGCGCGTCGAACTCCACTGGTTGCATTACGGCCCGTCGCCGAGCGTGATCGAACATCCGACGCCGCAACCGCTGCCGCGCGACGAGCGCTATCCGCCGACGCCCGAGACGATCGAACTCGCGTCGAAGATCGAAGCGTTGTCGCCGCATCATCGCTACCTCGTGCAGGAACTGGTCGAGCAGTTCTACGGCGACTCGGGCGAATCGAAGAAAGGCTGAACCCGCACCGGAACCGCAAAAGCAAAAAGCCGCATGGCGCGAACCATGCGGCTTTTTTTGCGTGCATCGCGGGCGGCTCGCCGCCCGCGTGTGCAACGGGCGTCAGGCCGGT
The DNA here is from genome assembly GCF_001411495.1 of Burkholderia cepacia ATCC 25416. Classification (NCBI taxonomy): domain Bacteria; kingdom Pseudomonadati; phylum Pseudomonadota; class Betaproteobacteria; order Burkholderiales; family Burkholderiaceae; genus Burkholderia; species Burkholderia cepacia. The sequence goes on from NZ_CP012981.1 coordinate 840,203, forward strand.
TTCTTCTTGGCCCCGCCGAGCTTGCGCGTGATGTAGTACTGCTGTGCGATCGACAGCACGTTGTTCACGACGTAGTACAGCACGAGGCCGGCCGGGAAGAAGAAGAACATCACCGAGAACGCGATCGGCATGAACTTCATCATCTTCGCCTGAACCGGGTCCGGCGGGGTCGGGTTCAGGCTCGTCTGCACGTACATCGACACGGCCATCAGCACCGGCAGGATGAAGAACGGATCGCGCTGCGACAGGTCGTGAATCCACAGAACCCACGGCGCGCCGCGCATTTCGACCGAGGCGAGCAGCACCCAGTACAGCGAGATGAACACCGGGATCTGGATCACGACCGGCAGGCAGCCGCCGAACGGATTGACCTTCTCGGTCTTGTACAGCTCCATCAGCGCGGCGTTCATCTTCTGCGGATCGCTCTTGAAGCGTTCGCGCAGCGCCTGCATGCGCGGCGTGATTTCCTTCATGCGCGCCATCGACTTGTAGCTCGCAGCCGACAGCGGGAAGAACACCGCCTTGATCAGGATCGTGAGCAGCACGATCGACCAGCCCCAGTTGCCGATGTAGCCGTGGATCTTCTCGAGCAGCCAGAACAGCGGCTTCGCGATGATCGTCACCCAGCCGTAGTCCTTCACGAGTTCCAGGCCCGGCGCGATGCCTTCGAGCATGCGCTCCTCTTCCGGACCGGCGAACAGGCGTGCCTGCACGTCGGCCGACTGGCCCGGCGCGATCGCGGCGACCGGCTGCTTCACGCCGACGCGGTACAGCGTCGGATCGATCTTTTCAGCATAGATGTCGCGCTTCACGCCCTGCTGCGGAATCCAGGCCGACGCGAAGTAGTGCTGCACCATCGCGACCCAGCCGTTGTCGGCGGAGGTCACGTAGTCGGCCTTGTTCTTGTCGAGGTCGCTGAAGTTGATCTTCTGGAAGTGCTTCGCGTCCGTGTAGACCGCCGGCCCGAGGAACGTATGCGAGAACATCGGCGTTTCGACGGCCGTGTTGTCGCGCACCAGTTCCATGTAGACCGTCGGCGTGACAGGCGCCGTGCCGACGTTGTCGATCTTGGTGTCGACGCCGATCACGTAGCTGCCGCGCGTGAACGTGTAGGTCTTCACGACCTTCACGCCGCCCTTCACCGGCGATTCGAACGACAGCTTCAGCGCGTTCTGGTCACCCGTCAGCGACGTCGAGCCGGGGTTCAGCTGCGTGTAGACGTCGTTGTGGTTCGGGAAATCGCCGCCGAGCAGGCCCGAGCGTGCGAGATACGTATGGCCGGCCGTGTGGTCGAACAGCGTGATGTACAGGTCGGGCTGCTTGCCGTCGCCCTGCTTCTTCAGCGTCAGCTTCGCGAGCGTGCCGCCGCGCGTGTCGATTTCGCCGTCGTACACGTCGGTCGAGAACTTCACGAGCTGCGCCTGGGCGGCCGGTGCCGTCGTCGACGGGGCGGCGCCGGCTGCGGCGGCAGGCACTTCACCTGCGGTCGTCGTCGCGCCCGTGCCCGATGCACCGCCGGCAGCGGCCGCGGGGGCCGTCTGCGTGGCGCTCGGGAAGAACATCGACGGGCGTCCATGGGACCGCTGCCAGTTGTCGTACAGCATGACAGCTGACATGAAGAAGATCACCCATAGGACGGTGCGTTTGATATCCATGCGTTGTCTCAGAGTCGATGGGACCGCGCGTCGGCTTCGCCGCGAGCGCGAGTGTCGGAGTTGGGCGGCGGGACGAGGTCGATGCCGCCCGCGGAAAACGGATGGCATCGGCACACGCGCCTGACGGCGAGATACGTGCCGCGCGCGGCGCCATGATACTGGATTGCCTCGCGCGCGTAATCCGAACAGGAAGGATAAAAACGGCAACGGTTGCCGAGCATCGGGCTCACGGCAACCTTGTAGAAGCGCAGCAAGGCGATCAATACCGTTTCCATACCTTGGGCGGCGCCGTACGACGCCGCGTCAAAACCGGCCGGGCAGGCGCGAACGCCGCACTGGGCACGGATGCGTCACTCGGACGCGGGCTTCGACGCACGGCGGGCGATTTCCCGGACTGCCCTGTCGAGCAGCTCGCGGATCTCGGCCGCGCACATCGCCGCGAGCGGGGCGGAAGCCGCGCTCGGCAGCGCTTTCTTGTCGAAGCGCGTGTGCTGCCGCAGCAGCAGGTCGTAACCGGCGAACTCGGCCCGGCGCAAGCGAAACGCATCGCGCGCCAGCCGCTTCACGAGGTTACGTGTTACCGCACGCGGCGCATACTTCTTGCCGACGACGAGCCCCAGACGCGCGGGCTGACCGGTCGGCTTGCCGTAAATCACGAAGTGCGCGGAGCGCCGCCAGGGGCGCAAACGAAAAACGGATGAAAATTCATCCGTTTTCAGAAGTCGCGCAGCTTTCGGGAAGGCGGCTTTCGTCTGCGACGGATTCGCACCCGGCTCGACGGCACCTTCCGCAGGACTGCGGACGGCGGACACAGCGCGCAACCTGCCTTAGATGGCGAGGCGCTTGCGGCCCTTCGCGCGGCGAGCGTTGATGACCTTGCGGCCACCTGCCGTCTTCATGCGGACACGGAAGCCATGGGTGCGCTTGCGGCGCGTCACGGACGGTTGGTAAGTACGTTTCATGATGTTCTCACTTGTTCGAGAATGTCGAAATTCAGGGGACCGCGTGCCCTTAACCGTAGGCATTCGGGCGAACGCAATCGCCGGGAATACAGGATTGGTTTTCGCGGAACCCGCTATTTAAACCGTTTTTCCGTTGACGGTCAATACTTTACGAGTCGCTCGCCTGTGCCGGGCCGCCCCGATCCGGCCCCGCGCCCCACAAACACAGCCTGTGGATAAGTCCCGCTGTGGCCGCGTTTGGCGTTAGAATCTCGCCTTATCTCCAAGAATCCCGCACGCCGCCTCGGCCCGCGCCTGCCCCTCCAGCACTGTGACGCAGGCGTCCGAGGCACGCTCGCACGACCGCTTCGGGCCTTGTTGCGCAACCGCGACAAGGGCGCCGGCGAGCCGCGCTGTGCACGCAAAAAACGACAGTTACTTGATGAACGATTTCTGGCAACACTGTTCCGCACTGCTGGAGCGCGAGCTGACGCCCCAGCAGTACGTGACGTGGATCAAACCCTTGGCCCCGGTGGCCTTCGATGCGTCGGCGAACACGCTGTCCATCGCCGCGCCGAACCGCTTCAAGCTGGACTGGGTCAAGAGCCAGTTTTCGGGACGGATCTCCGATCTGGCCCGCGAATTCTGGAACACGCCGATCGAAGTCCAGTTCGTCCTCGATCCCAAGGCAGGCATGCGCAGTGCCGCGGCCAGCGCCGCATCGGGCGCAGCCGCCCCGCGCGCGCCGCTCGCACCGAGCGGCCCGGCCGCCACGGTGGCCGCGATCGCCGCCAACCTGGCCGCGAACGCCGGCGCTGCGCCCACCGCGCCGGCCGACGTGCCGATGACGCCGTCGGCGGCCGCCGCGCACCACCTGAACGCCGACGACGCCGACATCGACCTGCCGAGCCTGCCCGCGCACGAAGCGGCCGCCGGCCGCCGCACGTGGCGCCCGGGGCCGGGTGCCGCACCCGCGAACGGCGGCGAAGCCGATTCGATGTACGAGCGTTCGAAGCTGAACCCTGTGCTCACGTTCGACAACTTCGTGACCGGTAAGGCGAACCAGCTCGCGCGCGCCGCCGCGATCCAGGTCGCGGACAACCCGGGCATCTCGTACAACCCGCTGTTCCTGTACGGCGGCGTCGGCCTCGGCAAGACCCACCTGATCCACGCGATCGGCAACCAGCTGCTGCTCGACAAGGCCGGCGCGCGGATCCGCTACATCCATGCGGAACAGTACGTGTCCGACGTGGTGAAGGCGTACCAGCGCAAGGCGTTCGACGACTTCAAGCGCTACTACCACTCGCTCGACCTGCTGCTGATCGACGATATTCAATTCTTCTCCGGCAAGTCGCGCACGCAAGAGGAATTCTTCTACGCGTTCGAGGCGCTGGTCGCGAACAAGGCGCAGGTGATCATCACCAGCGACACGTATCCGAAGGAAATCTCGGGCATCGACGATCGCCTGATCTCGCGTTTCGACTCGGGCCTCACCGTCGCGATCGAGCCGCCCGAGCTGGAAATGCGCGTCGCGATCCTGATGCGCAAGGCGCAGTCGGAAGGCGTGAACCTGTCGGAAGACGTTGCGTTCTTCGTCGCGAAGCACCTGCGCTCGAACGTGCGCGAACTCGAAGGCGCGCTGCGCAAGATCCTCGCGTATTCGAAGTTCCACGGCCGCGAAATTTCAATCGAGCTGACCAAGGAAGCGCTGAAGGACCTGCTGACCGTGCAGAACCGGCAGATTTCGGTCGAGAACATCCAGAAGACCGTCGCCGACTTCTACAACATCAAGGTCGCGGATATGTACTCGAAGAAGCGCCCCGCGAACATCGCGCGGCCGCGACAGATTGCGATGTATCTCGCGAAGGAACTCACGCAGAAGAGCCTGCCGGAAATCGGCGAGCTGTTCGGCGGGCGCGATCACACCACCGTGCTGCACGCGGTGCGCAAGATCGCCGACGAGCGCAGCAAGGACGCGCAGCTCAACCACGAGCTGCACGTGCTGGAACAAACGCTGAAGGGCTGAGCGCGCGGCGCGCTTGATAATTCGGCCTCCGCCCCAATTTAAGGGGGGCGGTTCGGTTTTGAGGCACAATACTGGTTTGACCGCCCCGGTGGTGGCGGGCCAAGAGCCCGGCCGGCGGGGCGCTGCGAGGCTGCTGCGCTGCAGGCCGTTACTCAACGAAGGAACTCTATGCAACTGGTCAAGACCGAACGAGACACCCTCCTCAGGCCGCTGCAAACGGTCAGCGGCATCGTCGAACGCCGCCATACGTTGCCGATCCTCGCCAACCTGCTGATCACCAAGAACGGCCCGGACGTTTCATTCCTGTCGACCGACCTGGAGCTGCAGATCACCACGCGCGCCGATTTCGGCGTCGGCGGCGACCAGATCGCGACCACCGTCGCGGCCCGCAAGCTGCTCGACATCCTGCGCGCGATGCCTGACGGCCAGGTCACGCTGTCGCTCGCCGACAAGCGCATCACCGTTCAATCGGGCAAGAGCCGCTTCGCACTGCAGACGCTGGCGGCCGACGAGTTCCCGACCGTCGCGCAGGCGAAGGATTTCGGCGCCACGCTGACCGTCCCGCAGAAGTCGTTCCGCCAGTTGCTCGGCATGGTGCACTTCGCGATGGCGCAGCAGGACATCCGCTACTACCTGAACGGCATGCTGCTCGTCGTCGACGGCGACCAGCTGATGGCCGTGGCCACCGACGGCCACCGCCTCGCGTTCTCGTCGATGAAGCTCGAAGGCGGCACGTTCGGCCGCCAGGAAGTCATCGTGCCGCGCAAGACGATTCTCGAGCTGCAGCGCCTGCTCGAAGACATCGACGACACCGTCACCATCGACATCGCGCAAACCCAGGCCAAGTTCACGTTCGGCCAGGTCGAGCTCGTGTCGAAACTCGTCGAGGGCAAGTTCCCCGACTTCCAGCGCGTGATCCCGAAGGCGCACAAGAACACGTTCGAGATCGGCCGTGAAGAACTGCAGCGTTCGCTGCAGCGCGCGGCGATCCTGACCTCGGACAAGTTCAAGGGCGTGCGCTGCATCATCGCGCCGGGCCAGCTGAAGATCATGTCGACCAACGCCGATCAGGAAGAGGCGCAGGAAGAACTCGAAATCGCCTACCAGGGCGATACCGTCGACATCGGCTTCAACGTCACGTATCTGCTCGACGTGCTCGCGAACCTGAAGGTCGACACCGTGCAGGTGAGCCTCGGCGACGCCAGCTCGAGCGCGCTGATTACCGTGCCCGAGAACGACGAGTTCAAGTATGTCGTGATGCCGATGCGCATCTGACGCGCACGACATCAAGACACACACCAGGGGGCGGCAAGCCCCTTTGGCGTTTTTATGGCGAACCGACAACCCGCCCTTTTAGTGCCTTTTCGGCACTTGGGCGGGCCAGGAAACTGGAGCGGCCCGGCGATTTCCTTCGCTGAAACGCACCGCGCCGCCACCTGAGTGGCCTCGCAGAACCGGAAGATATCCATGAGTGAACAGCACAATTCGCAACCCGATAACAGCAGCTACGGCGCCTCGTCGATCCAGATCCTCGAAGGTCTGGAAGCGGTGCGCAAGCGCCCCGGGATGTACATCGGCGACACGTCTGACGGCACCGGTCTGCACCACCTCGTGTTCGAGGTGCTCGACAACTCGATCGACGAAGCGTTGGCCGGGTACTGCAACGACATCCACGTGACGATTCACGCCGACAACTCGATTTCCGTGACCGACAACGGCCGCGGGATCCCGACCGACGTGAAGATGAACGACAAGCACGAGCCGAAGCGCAGTGCGGCGGAAATCGTGATGACCGAGCTGCACGCCGGCGGCAAGTTTGACCAGAACAGCTACAAGGTGTCCGGCGGCCTGCACGGCGTGGGCGTGTCGTGCGTGAACGCGCTGTCGAGCTGGCTGCGCCTCACCGTGCGCCGCGACGGCAAGAAGCGCTTCATGGAATTCCACCGCGGCGTCGCGCAGGATCGCGTGCTCGAGGTGGTGGACGGCGTGGAAGTGTCGCCGATGCTCGTGACCGGTGACACCGAGAACCGCGGCACCGAAGTGCACTTCATGGCCGATCCGACCATTTTCGGCACGGTCGAGTATCACTACGACATCCTCGCGAAGCGGATGCGCGAGCTCTCGTTCCTGAACAACGGCGTGCGGATTCGTCTGACCGACCTGCGCTCGGGCAAGGAAGACGATTTCGCGTTCGCCGGCGGTGTGAAGGGCTTCGTCGAGTACATCAACAAGACGAAGACCAACCTGCACCCGACGGTGTTCTTCGCCAACGGCGAGAAGGACGGCGTGGGCGTCGAAGTCGCGATGCAGTGGAACGACAGCTACAACGAAAACGTGCTGTGCTTCACGAACAACATTCCGCAGCGCGACGGCGGCACGCACCTGACCGGCCTGCGGGCCGCGATGACGCGCGTCATCAACAAGTACATCACCGACAACGAAATCGCGAAGAAGGCGAAGGTCGAGACGACCGGCGACGACATGCGCGAAGGGCTGTCGTGCGTGCTCTCCGTGAAGGTGCCGGAGCCGAAGTTCAGCTCGCAGACGAAGGACAAGCTGGTTTCGTCCGAGGTTCGTGCGCCGGTTGAGGAAGTTGTGGCGAAGGCGTTGGAAGAATTCCTGCTGGAAACGCCGATCGACGCGAAGATCATTTGCGGGAAGATTGTTGAGGCCGCGCGGGCGCGGGATGCTGCGCGGAAGGCTCGCGAGATGACGCGCCGTAAGGGCGTGCTCGATGGCGTTGGCCTGCCCGGCAAGCTCGCGGACTGTCAGGAGAAAGACCCGGCGAAGTGCGAAATCTACATCGTCGAGGGTGACTCGGCAGGTGGGTCGGCGAAGCAAGGGCGTGACCGGAAGTTCCAGGCGATCCTGCCGCTGCGCGGCAAGGTGCTGAACGTCGAGAAGGCACGCTACGACAAGCTGCTGTCGTCGGAACAGATCGTCACGCTCGTGACCGCGCTTGGGTGCGGGATCGGCAAGGAAGACTACAACCTCGACAAGCTGCGCTATCACCGCATCATCATCATGACCGACGCGGACGTCGACGGTGCGCACATCCGGACGCTGCTGCTCACGTTCCTGTATCGCCAGATGCCGGACATGATCGAGCGCGGCTATGTGTATATCGCGCAGCCGCCGCTTTACAAGATCAAGGCGGGCAAGGACGAGCGGTATCTGAAGGATGACGTGGAGCTCAACGCGCATATGCTGCGGTTGGCGCTGCAAGGGTCGGAGCTGGTGCCGGGTGAGAACGCGGCGGCGATTTCGGGCGATGCGCTTGGGGAGTTGGCACGGTCGTATCTGCTGTCGCAGAGCGTGATCGAGCGGTTGAGCCGGTTGTATGACCCGGCTGCGCTGGAAGCCGTCATGGATGGGGTGGTGATCGATCTCTCAACTGAGGCTTCGACTGAGGCTTCGGCGAAGGCGCTGCACGCTGCGTTGCATGACGAAGCGCTGAAGAACGAAGTGCGGGTTGTGCCTTCGTATGACGCGGTTCGCGAACAGCGGGCGCTGCATGTCGAACGCACGCATCACGGCAACGTGCGAGTTTCGGTCATCGACCAGGAATTCCAGCACACGGCGGATTATCAGCAGCTCGTGACGACGGCGAATACGTTCAAGGGGCTAATTGGGGAAGGTGCGGTTATCAAGCGCGGGGAGCGCAGCATGGCCGTGGCTGACTTCAAGAGCGCGATGAAGTGGCTGTTGGCGGATGCCGAGCGGAACGTTTCGAAGCAGCGGTATAAGGGGCTGGGGGAGATGAACCCCGAGCAGCTGTGGGAAACGACGATGGATCCGGCGGTGCGGCGTCTGCTGCGTGTGCAGATCGAAGACGCAATTGCGGCGGATGGGATCTTTACTACCCTCATGGGGGATGATGTCGAGCCGCGGCGGGCGTTTATCGAGTCGAATGCGTTGCGGGCGGGGAATATTGATGTTTGAGCGGTAATGTAGCGGGAACCAAAAGGTGAGATTTTGGGAAGCATCCATTGAGACGTTTATTAATGGATGCGCTCCGATAGCTCAGACGGCCAGCAACTAGCAGGCGTCACGTCCGCAAGAACAACGGCCACCTCAGCGAGGTGGCCGTTGTTTTTCAGTCTATGCGATAGTTATAAGGTGGCGTTCTCGACCGACTCCTTGCGCCTCCGAACGTCCGCGGTTCTCGCCTGTGTTTCCGAAGGCTATTGCGCGCGCGACAGCATGGTGTCCGCCGGCTTCCCATGCTGGTCAGACGGGTATCGGTGTACCCGGTGATACGTGGGGCGACTATTGGCGACGAGGACGGTGACATCCCAAGGTCCCTTCGCCACACGCTCGCTGGCGGCTACCCCCGTTAATCCGGCACATAGCGCACACCTATTCCCTTTTCTCTCGTCATCATATTTACTCATTTACTGTATAAATATACAGTCACACTCCTATACTACCCAGGCACCTGACGGGGAAGCCTGATTCTTTTCACTCGCTTGTCGCATATAGGCATCGAGATAATTGCGACGACATGACGAAAGTATGGCTATTTCGTAGCGACCGCAGGAAGCCCGATAAAATCGCAACCTAATTGAGAGGTCGAACAATGAGCGGTGGGCAAAGCAAGATTGAGTGGACGGAGCGCACGTGGAACCCGACCGTGGGTTGTACGAAAATCTCCAAGGGCTGCAAGAACTGTTACGCCGAAGGCATGGCGAAGCGTCTGCATGCCATGGGCACCCCGGGCTATGAGAACGGCTTCAAACTGACTGTTCTGCCTAACCGCTTGGACGAACCGTTGAAGCGGAAAAGCCCGACGGTCTACTTCGTCAATTCGATGTCGGACCTTTTCCATCGCTCCGTTCCGGATGCCTACATCACGAAGGTGTTCGATTCGATTCGAGCATGCCCTCAGCACACTTTCCAGATACTCACAAAGCGCGCCGAGCGCCTGGCGACCTATTGCAGCCGTCGAGAAGTGCCGGTGAATGCATGGCTCGGGGTAACCGTCGAGGACCGCCGGTATGGTCTACCGAGAATCGACGAGCTGCGTCGTGTGGAAGGCGGTGTTCGCTTCTTGTCCGTCGAGCCGCTGCTTGAAGACCTAGGCACACTGAATCTCGAGAACATCGATTGGGTCATCGTCGGCGGGGAATCCGGCCCGAAGGCGCGCCCGATGCTCGAAGACTGGGTGCAGAACGTCAAGGTCCAGTGTGACGAGCAAGGCGTGAAGTTCTTCTTCAAGCAATGGGGCACATGGGGGAGCGACGGTGTGCGCCGCTCCAAGACCGCGAATGGCCGCCTTCTTCAAGGGCGCACTTGGGACGATATGCCTGAGCGAGTTTTGCTTACTTGACGACGCAGGCTTAGAAGAAGTGCCGCTGCGGCGAGTATTCGACGATATCGGTTGCGTTATACCGCTTAGATGGTCGCCGCGCTCGGTCTTCTTTGCTCGACACTACGATGGTGCCAGAGGAGTGCAGGCTTCGAAGCACCTTCTGCAAACGGGTCTCGTCCGCAATGGTGTTCGAGATGTTTTTCGAGAACAGTTGCGCGACCGTGAGCGGCTGCTGCTCCCCTGATAATTTGCGACCAAGGTCATCGGTCAGCGTTTCGATACAGCGTTCCTCCCCACTTCTATCAAACAGAAGGGACGCCTGTCCGTTGTATTGCTCATCGCGCTTCGGGTTATAGCCAAGCATGAAGAGTCCGGGCTCAAGCTCGTGCCCGAACTCGCTTGAATGCTCCCAATGCAGCGACTTCATGACGTCATGCGCCTTGTAGACCCGCGATAAGTGTACCAACCAGTAGCTCCATGGGTTGGCTGAAGCAGGCCGCACAAAGAACAATGTCATATACGGCGCCCCCGTCTCGGCTTTGATGCCATGGGCGACGTACCGTTGTAGCGCTGCACGGCCAAACTGCGCCTTAATTTGCCCCAGTTGCTCCCACGGGATGTATTCTTCAAGGTCAACTCCTCGGACCGCCCTTCGATTCGGCTCTCTGTTGCTGATGTATGTGAGAAGAGAATCGACGTTGAAGGTCATGATGACCTCAGCGTTTGGTAGCTCCGTCATCAACCATCGAAGCCTACTCATCGGTATGGCGTTGTAGCTGTACTGGTCAAGCAAAAATATCGCACGCCCACCACTGCGCCGCGCTTTGATACGCTCAACGATTTTCGGAAGCTCGTCAAGAAAGCCAGCATTTCGGACGGTCGTCCGCTGGTAATCTAGGTCCGCGATAGCCCCTTCGGCTCGCCGCTTTTCCAAATGGCGGCGAAGATACTCCGCTGATTCTGGCCGCTTCTCTACAAAGAAAAACTCCGCATCTACCTCACGTGGCATACGACGGCCAACATTTAAGTTAGCGCGAGCCAGGTGGGTTGCGCGCATCATCAACGGTGGCGTGCCATCGACAGATTCGGCCACCTCGCTGAGATACTCCCCGCCACCGGCGAAACCGTCGACTAACGTCAAAGTTAGCTTGGGCATGGTCGGCAAAGACATCAGTGTCTCGATGTATTGCTGAACGTATTCTTCGACAATCGAATGCTTTACGGCACTATGCTGGTCGAGAATCGGCGGCCGCTGCCCGACTTGCCACAGATACTTATCGTCTGTCTTTGCCATTCGTTGTGTAATGAGGGGCTCTTGGTCTCTCAACAGATTATCAGATTTTAGTGAACATTTCGAAATAGCGGCATACTAGTTAAACTCCCCATTAAGACCAAAAAACGGGACACAAAACATGAATAGCAAGCACGATGACGGGGTTGCTATCGACCCGGCCGATGGTTTGCCGGTCATGAAGGTAGGCGCATGGTCTGAAGACAAGCACGTGGCGCTGTCACGCTATGTCGACGCCGCCCGAATGGCTCGTGGGAAGTGGCCCTACGCGTCGTTCATTGACCTTTTCTCTGGTCCGGGACGCGTCATGAACCGAGATTCAAAAACAATCTCGGACGGTGGAGTGTTGTCGGCATGGCACATGTCGAAAAAGGGCCGTGCTCCGTTCAACGAGATTTACATCGCTGATGCAAACGCGGACAGCGTAGACGCATGCGCAACCCGACTTCGCTCCGCAGGCGCCAACATCCAAGCATGTGTCGGAAAAGCCTCTGAAACCGTCGACTGGGTGCTCGACGCGCTTCCGGCCGGACTGCACTTCGCCTTCCTCGACCCATTCAACATCGAACATCTGGATTTCGAGATTATCCGCAAGTTGTCAACGCGGCGGAACATCGACATTTTGATTCACTTCAGCGTGATGGATGTTCAGCGAAACATCGGTGCTGACTTTAATCTGACCAGCTCCAGGTTGGATGCAGCAGCGCCCGGTTGGCGCAACAACCTTCGGCTTGATATGGTCCCCAAGCGGGAACAAGGTAAGCCCCCGGTAAAGGCACCGAGGCTCGTGAGGTACCGCTGATCAAGCCGCGGCGAGCGACCAGCGATGCGGAAGCAGCGACGCGATGTCGTCGGCACGATGCGTGGGCAGTCGGGTGAGCACGTCTTTCAGGTAGGCGTACGGATCATGGCCGTTAAGCTGCGCCGACCGGATCAGGCTCATGATCGCGGCTGCACGTTGCCCCGCGCGCAGTGAGCCGGCGAACAGCCAGTTCGAGCGGCCAGTCGCCCATGGTCGAATCTGGTTCTCCAGCCAGTTATTGTCGATGGGCACGTGCCCGTCATCGAGATAGCGCGTGAGCGCTTCCCAACGCTTCAGGCTGTAGTCGAGCGCCTTCGCGATCGCCGATCCTTCGGCAACGAGCTTGCGCTGGGTCACCATCCAGGCGTGCAACGCATCGGCAACGGGCCTGGATCGCTGCTGGCGGATGGCCTGTCTTCGATCAGGCTTCAGTTCGGCGACGTCACGCTCGACGTCGTAGAGTGCGCCGAAGTATTTCAGCGCCTGCTCGGCGATCTGGCTCTGGTGGTTGACGTGCAGCTCGTAGAATTTCCGGCGCGCGTGAGCGACACATCCGATTTCCGTGATGCCCAGTTCGAATCCAGCCTTGTAGCCGCCATAGTCATCGCACATGAGCTTGCCACGCCACACACCCATGAACTTTCGGGCATGTTCGCCGGCACGGCTGCCGGCGAAGTCGTAGACCACGGCCTTCAGATCGGCGAATGGCGTCGTGCTGTACGCCCACAGGTAAGCCCGATGCGTCTTGCCCTTGCCGGGCGACAGCATCTGCACCGGCGTCTCGTCGGCGTGCAGCACGTCGCGCTGCAGGAGCGCTTCGCGAAGCGCATCGACCAGCGGTTGCAGCCGTACGCCGCAGATGCCGACCCACGCGCCGAGCGTCGATTGCGGGATCGCCAGGCCCGCGCGAGCAAAGATGCGTTCCTGCCGATACAGCGGCAGGTGGTCGCCATATTTGGCAACCAGCACCTGCGCCAACAGCCCGGTGGTCGGGATACCCTTGTCGATGACGTGAGGCGGGACCGGTGCCTGGATCAGGGTCCCGCAGTGCCGACAGGCCCACTTGCCGCGGATATGCCGCTCGACTGTGAACACGCCTGGCGCATAGTCCAGCTTCTCGCTGATGTCTTCGCCCACGCGCTCCCGCTGGCAACCGCACTGGCACGTGGTGTCTTCCGGCTCGTGATGGATGTCCGTACGCGGCAGTTTCGATGGCAAGGGCACACGCTTCGGCTGTTGCCCAGGCCCAGCGGCACGCGTGGCCGGTTGAAGCTGTTCGAGCTCGGCTTCCAGTGCCGCCAGGTCTGCATCGATCGCCTCGTCGAGCAGGCTCATCTGTTCGGTATCAAGCTGCTCGCTGCGTTTGCCGAACTGCAGGCGCTTGAGCACGGAGAGTTCGTGCGTCAGTTGATCGATACGCGTTTGACGGTAGTGCAGTTCACGCTGCGTCTCGCCGACCTGGGTCATCAACTGAGCGGCCAGTGTGCGCAGTTGCTCCGGGCTAAGGGCATCGAGGTCGGCGGGCAGGTTCATACGGCCCAGTCTGCCAGAGCCGGCACCGCCACGGAAGCGAAACTGTTTACGGCACCGACGACGCGTTACACCACGCAGATGACGTGATCGTGCGTCAGGGTCTGCCACGGCAGCCCCGTCACGAGCGCCCGCAACTGTTCGGGATTCAACGCGACGGCGATTGCTTCGTGGCCGTTCGTCCAGACGAACCGGCCCTTGTTCAGACGACGCGCAGCCAGCCAGATTCCGAAGCCGTCATAGACGAGTACCTTCATGCGCGTCGAATGCTTGTTGGCGAACAGGTAAGCATGGTGAGGGCGCGCTGCGCCGAACACCTTCACCACACGCGCCAGAATCGTATCGGCGCCGGCACGCATATCCAGCGGTTCGGTCGCCAGCCATATCGCGTCGATGCGGATCACCGCAGCCATCCCTGCAACCAGAGCGCACAATCACTGGCCGACGATAACGGCCAACGCACGGTCACCGTCGCCGCACCCCGACGTACCTCGATCTGGATCTCCGTCGCCCCAGATGCAGCCCCGCACGTCTCAAGCTGTAACGGCACAAACTCTGCCGATGGCGCGCTCATCGACTTGCGGGCAGCTTCGGCCGCATCCCGTTCTTCCTGGGCGGCCACCCAGCTTCGCAGCATGTTGGCATTCAGGCGGTAGTGCAGCGCTACCGCCGCGATCGACACGTTTGGCTGCATCGCCGCACGGATCACCTGTGCCTTGAACTCCTTGCTGTGCCGCCGACGTCGCGTCGGTTGCACAACCTCCTGCATCACCTCGGTCTCATCCATCGTGTACATCTGTCCATTAAAAATTTAGATGGACACGATCCTCGCCTTCGCGCCTAACGCGATCAAGATGACTTCCCCGGGTGCTTACGGAACAAGTGGGTGCTTACTTGCAATACTGGGAAACTCTTGTGACTGACCTGACGAAGATGCAGGTCGCACAGAGCAAGCCGTTGTTCGTCAATATGAATAAGGGACCACTCTACCGACTCATCCACCTCTCCCGCCATCCTCTCGCGACAAAGCTTTGGGATGATGCGGCGATACCCAGCTCGCGCCAACGGTCGCTGCCGGGGTTCTAAGTCAATGAGGCTCCTGGCTTGTCGCAGCCGAGCCGCCAAAGGACGGCGCCCGGCTGCACGTGCACGCGCGCCGCACGGAAACCTTTTGCTTCCTTTTCAAATGTATCGCGATACATTTTTCTGATACATTTACACAATCCAATACAAAGCAGACCCTCATGACCGACAATCTGTTCGCCATTTGTGAACCCCGTGCCGACGTTCTCAAAGGGGCCCTGCGAGAAAGCGATTTTGCTGCCGACCTGGCGCAAGTGCTCAAGGGGGATGCGCCTGACGAATACAAGCTCCCTGCGCTCTTCTTCGCCAATACCTATCCGACCAAGGGGTTGAAGAATGTCCTCAAGCTGGTGGCGCTCCGCGTGCTCGGTCGCGCGGAACAGGTTGGCGCAATCTTTCGGTTGGACACGCAATTCGGTGGCGGTAAGACCCATACCCTCATTGCGCTCGCGCATGCCATGCAGGGCCTGCAAAGCGTCCCCAACGCTGACGAATTTCTCGAGGCTGCCTTGCGACCTTCATCCCCCGTACGCATTGCTGCGTTCGATGGTGAGAACGCTGACCCGGCGAATGGACGTCGGCTCGGAGATGATATTCGCGCCCATACGCCCTGGGGCGAGTTGGCCTACGCCTTGGGTGGCGCCGAAGGCTATCGCCTAGTCGAGGCAAGTGACCGTGAAGGTATTGCCCCCGGCGCGGATACCTTACGCGAACTCATCGGCGGTGAGCCCGCGCTCATCTTGGTCGATGAAATTGCGCCTTACTTGCGCAAGGTGTCAGGGCGCAATGTGCAACGTGCGGCCGAACAACTTGCCGCCTTCCTCACGGCTTTGATGAAGGCCGTCGAAAGCAGCCCCCAAGCGGCACTCATCTTCACTCTAGCGGTCGGCAGAGATGGCAAAGCGACCGACGCTTACGCCCGCGAAACGCAGGAAATCGCAGCGTTCTTTGCAGAGGCAGAAAGCGTTGCCGCCCGCAAGGCAACCGTTATCGACCCTACCGAGGACGACGAAACCGTCAAAGTTATCTGCCGACGTTTGTTCGCGCATATCGACCGTGACAAGGCCGAACAGGTCATCACACAGTACAAAGCCCTCTGGGACGGCAATCGCGAGCAACTTCCACCCGCGCCGGCACAAGATAGACGTATGGATGAGTTCCGGGCCGGCTATCCGCTACATCCAGAGCTCGTCAAAGTTCTCACCCAGAAGACTGGCACTCTGGGTAATTTCCAGCGCGTGCGTGGCATGCTGCGTCTACTGGCGCGCACTGTCGCACGGTTGTGGGAGCTACAGCCCGCTGACGCCTACGCGATTCAGACGCAGCACATCGACCTGGGCTTTGAGCCCATCCGCCTCGAACTCATCACGCGCTTGAAGCAGGACATTTATGTGCCGGCCATCAAGGGCGAAATTGCAGCTGTCGACACCACGCCTGCCTTGGCAGAACAACTCGACGCTGGGCCGTTCAGAGGGCTTCCCACTTACGGTTCTTACGTTGCGCGCTGCGCTTTCATGCATACCTTGGCGTTCAATGAGACCCTTCGTGGTCTGAATGCGGAAGAACTGCGCTACGCGATTCTTGGCCCTGGCACAGACATCGCGTTCATTGACGACGCTCGCAAGCGTTTCGTGACGGATTCGGCCTACCTGGATGACCGTCCGGGTGCTCCGTTGCGTTTCCTCGCGGAAGCGAATCTCACGCAAATCATCCGGCGGGAAGAAACCAATACCGACCGCGACGAAGTGCGTACGCGCCTCAACAGCTACATCCGTGACCTGTTCGCGGGCTCGAACCTGAATCTCGTCCCGTTTGCCTCCGGCCCGCACGATGTAGCCGATGACGATGGCAGCGGCCGCCCGTACCTCGTCATGCTCGGTTACGACGCCGTGCAGGTATACAGCGACGCCGTGCGCATCGAACCGCTGGTCGAGCGAATCTATCTGCATAAGGGCGGCGGCAACGACTGGCGCCACAACCGCAACAACCTCATCTTCCTAGTCGCGGATGCCGCTGGTACGCCTAACATGAAAGCGAAGATGCTGCGGAACATCGCGCTCGAAACGCTTCGCCAGACAGACAAGCTCAAGGACCTGGCGGACTACCAGGTCGATAAGCTGCGGGAATTGCACGAGCGTTCCAAGCAGGAGCTCGCAGTGGCTGTCCAGCAGTGCTTTCGCCACATCTTCTATCCGTCGCGCAACCGGATTGATGGAGCTTCGTGCGACCTCGCGCACACAGTGGTCGATATTCAGACCGCATCAGACCGCCCTGGCGATGGTCAACGACAAGTCGTGACACAACTCCAGAACGTGAGCAAATTGCGCTTGCCAACCGACCAACCGGACTCGCCCGTATACGTGCGCGACCGCACCCCACTCAAGAAAGGCCAAATCACAACGGCCGCCTTGCGTACCGAGTTCCGCCAGGACCCCTCGTTGCCGATGCTAGTCGGCGATGACGTATTTATTAAAGGCATCCGCCTCGGCATCGACCAGGATGTCTTCGTCTATCAGTCCGGTGAATTGCTGCGCGGCAAGGGTGACCCGCACGCCGAAATTAAGGTCGATGAGCAGTCCTTTCTCTATACCACGGCTTACGCCCGCGACAACAACATCTGGCCACGTCCAGCGCCGACACCCCCGGCAGGAGGGGGCGGTGGCAGTGAAAACAGCTCCGGCAGCAGCATAGGAGCCAGCACGTCGCCTGGCGGCCATCGCAGCACCGGGGCCGGTACGCCGCCGTCGACAGTGCGCTCGCCCAACTCTGTCGAAGCCGAAGACGTTCTCAAGGCCGCGCTGACTCAGGTCTTTGAGAAAGCGCAGCACAACAAGATTCAGGCGTTAGCAACGATGACCATCAAGCCTTTCGACAAAGGCGATTCCTTGAAGCTCATGCCCCTAGTCAAGTCTGTGCCGAATGCCCAGAAGCGCGTTGAGCTGGAGGCATCATTCGAGACTGCGGCCGGCTCAACCGCGGAGTTTGAGTTCCGGGGTGACATTGATGACGCCATCGTGCTCAAGGACTATCTCGAACCGCAGTTTCGCGCCGCTAGCGATAGCGACGCCTCCGTGACCTTTATCCTGTGTTTCGAGCCTCCGCTACAGGTGCAAAGCGCATCTGCGGACGGACTTATCCAGCGACTGACACGACTCGTGTCGACTTCGGCACAAGTCATTGCGACCGGCATAGACGCGTAGAGAATCAAGGAGGTCCTATGGGAAAAGTCACCACATTGCGTAGCGTGAGCAGCAAACAACATTCGGCGCTTCCGCACTACGAGCTGCGTGCGCGTCGCCTCGCCGGCGCCGACATGGAAATCGAAATCTGGCAGTTGCCGGCCAGCGCCACGCCGCACATCAAACAGCCCACTTACATCGCCGGGCTGCGTGGCCGCAACCTCTCGCTTATCGAGCACCGCCTGCTGCGTCGTATGAAGCAGGTACGTATCGACCTCCTGAACCTACCTGCGATTGACGCTTTGCGTGTTCCCATCGACGAGGATATGGCCATCAATCTCGGCCTGCTCCTCCGTGTGCTGGCACCGATGCGCAATCGCGAGCACATCGCTGCCGTAGCTGCAGGCATAGAAGCGATGACCAAGGAAGAAGCCGCTTACTGGCTTGGCATGGCGATGCATCGCAAACATCCCCGACGTGTGCTGATGGCGCTGCGTTTCCTATTGATTGAGCCGAGCCGTTAAAGCACGCACATGCGAGAAGTCACTGAAGTCCGCGCACTCCTTGAGCGATTGGAGGTCGAGGAAGCCGATGCCCTCGAGGCCCAGGACCTCGATTTCAAGGAATGGCCGGCCGAGCCCAAACAGGCCATCCGGCTCGCCGTCGATATCGCTGTTTGCATGGCCAATGGCGGCGGCGGCACAGTTGTATTCGGCGTGCGGGACAGAGTGGTCGGTCGGGTCAAGGCCATCATCGGCGTGCCGTCGGAGGCCGATAGCCATCAACTCAAGCACGACATTTACGAGCGTACAGCGCCCAAGCTCACGCCTGAGGTGTTCGAACTGCCTGTGCCAGAAGGCACCGGCCGGTTATTCATCATGCAGGTATATGGGGGTCTGCCACCTTACACCAACACCTCTGGCAGTGGTTCCGTACGCAAGGGCCGCGACTGTGTGCCGCTCACTGGCGACCTGCGCGACAAACTGATGGTCGAGCGTGGCAGCGCCGACTACACAGCAAGCACGCTCCCGGAAGCGCCCGAAGCGCTTATCTCGGCGGCCGCCATGGAACGCTTGCGCGACCTGGCACGTGAAGAGCAAGCTCCTGCGGACCTGCTGCGGCGGACTGACCTCGACCTGCTTGCCTCACTCGACCTGTTGCGCGAAGGGCGCCTGACGCGCGCCGGTTTGCTCATTGCCGGGCAGACCGACGCCATTGCACGGCATCTGCCGAATTTCAGCTGGACGCATGAACGCATGCGCAGCGCCACCGTCTATGACAACCGCGCGGATGGCCGCGAGCAGAATGCGCTTGCACTGCCTTTGGCCTTGTCTGCGCTGGAGACCATCATCAATGCGGACAATCCCATCACGACAGTCGAGCACGGACTCTATCACCTGGAGTACCGTGCCTATCCAACGATTGCATTGCGTGAGGCTTTGCTGAATGCCTTGTCGCACCTCGATTTGAGACTCGCGAGTCCAGTGCTCGTAAAACAATATCCAAGGCGCCTGGAAATCACCAACCCTGGTGGATTGGTCGGAGGCATTACACCGACCAACATCCTCCACCATCCGCCATTAGCCCGGAATCCATTGCTGGTGCAGGCCCTGGCCAAGCTCCGTTTGGTGAACCGGAGCAATCTGGGTATTGGTCGCATGTTCGAATCCATGCTCATTGAGGGCAAGGAGCCGCCGCACATCATCGACGAAGAAAGTGCGGTCCGTGTAGTTTTCAAGCGCCAGGAAACTGCCCAGCCCTTCCGCCAGTTCATTGCTGAAGAGGGTAAGGCAGGCCGCGTGCTCGACGTGGACCATCTGCTAGTGCTGCGCTACTTGCTGAGCCACCCCGAAGTAGACACACCAACCGCTGCCGAGCTTTGCCAGCGGCGCGATGTGGAGATGCGCGACATTCTCGACGAGATGGTGCAAGTCTTCGACTACCTCGAGCGAGGTGGCGTGGGGCGTGGTACCTGGTGGCGGATGAAGCCTGGCCTACATCGGCGGCTGGAAGGGCTGGGTCACGCAGAGCGTGACCAGCGCATCGACTGGGATGTTGCCAAGACGCGCGTGCTCAACATGCTCAAGCAGCGTACCAAGCGTGGCGAGCCAGGTCTTACCAACGCCGACATCCGCACAGTCACAGCCTACAGCCGCTTGCAGGTCAACCGTCTCATTCACGAACTCGAAACAGAAGGTGTACTACTAAGTGGCCATGGCCGCGGCGCCCGTTACACCTACGTGCCCGAACAGACCCAGGAAGACTAAAACATATGACCCAACCAGACAAATTCTTTATCGCCACGCGCGTGGTGAACTCGGACGGAGGTTTGCGATGAGCCGCCGTCTGATTGAGTCTTGGTTGCCGATTGCGGCGCTCGGCGAAGAGAGCGTGCGCGAACGCCGCTCGATGACGGCGCTACCACCCACCTACTACCTGCACGTGTGGTGGGCGCGTCGCCCACTTGTTGCCTCGCGGGCGGCCATTCTGGCCTCTTTGTTACCGGAGGATGCGGACCATAGTAGGTTTTTGCACACGTTAGGAATACATGGCGACCCCGTCGCAACTCGCCGCCGCATTGACCGTGCAAAAAAAACGGGCGAAGACTTGGGGCTAAATCCCTATGGGTACGAGCGCGCGTTCAAGTACCTACCAAGCCCAGAAGAAAAAGAGTGGTTGCAATCTGAAATAGCTCGGGTTGCTCCGGGTACTCCTGCGGTCCTGGACCCGACTGCAGGAGGTGGAAGCATCCCATTTGAATCGCTTCGTCTCGGCCTTGCCACGCAAGCCAATGATTTGAATCCGGTTGCTGTACTCGTTCAGCGCGGAACTTATGAATTTCCATTGAAGTATGGAACTAGTGTTCAGGTTGAGTTTAAGAGGATTGCTACGCGATTTCTCGAAATGGCTGAACCCAGGTTCACTGGTCTGTTCGCTCCAGAGCCCGACCAAGCTCAGGTTCTTGGCTATTTGTGGGCCCGCACTGTTCGTTGCCCGCACTGTGATGGCCTCGTCCCGTTGTCGCCCAACTGGCGACTTGCGCCGGATGGTACCGGTGTTCGCTTGAATCCGAGTCAAGGAGCCGGCGTGGGCGACAAATCGCGCCACGTCAGCTTTTCCATCGTCAACAAGGCGAAAGAGCAATCCGCAGGAACCGTTTCTGGTGGAGACGCAACCTGTCCGTTCAAGGACTGTGCACGATTGATTTCTGGCGACCACATCAAGATGGAGGCCCAGGCCGGCCGCATGGGTGAGCAGCTCTATGCGGTCGTGTTCAAGAAGAAGGTCATTACGGGCCACACTAAATCTGGCAAGCCGAAGGAGAAATGGGTACGGGGTTATCGTGCCCCTCGTCCTGAGGACGACCTGTCTGAGTTGGTTCAAGCACGTCTCAGCGATAAGCTCCCTGATTGGGAGGCACTGGACATGGTACCTACGGAAGCGGTGACGCTAGGCCATAAAACTGAAGAGCCGCTTCGGTACGGAATGAAGTGCTGGCAAGACATGTTCTCGCCACGTCAGTTGCTGGGACACGGAACCGCCGTAGAAGTTTTTCGTGAGCTTATTGAAGAGGAAAAGGCTGGCGGACGCTGGAATGACATCCTGAGTGCGGCATTTGCATATTTGTCGCTGACACTCGACAAGATGCTCAACTACAACTCACGAATGTCCGTATGGATGCCGACCCGAGAGGTGATAGCGAATACGTTTAATCGTCACGATTTTGCATTTTGCTGGTCGCACGCCGAAATGCCACCGCTTATCGTCGGCCTGGGCTATGAGTGGGCCATCGAACAGACCACCAAATGCATCGGCGAGCTGGTTGAGTTGGCGCGCCCTGATGCAACGGGTACTGCAGAACGCCAAACCAGTTTATTTAGTGCTCCGACGGCAGACAAGCCATTCGTTCCGTCGCCGGTTACGTTGACCTGCAAGTCGGGCGACAGTCTCGACCATATTGCCGACGCTAGCATTGACGCAGTGGTGATGGACCCGCCGTACTACGACAATGTCATGTATGCGGAACTATCCGATTTCTTCTACGTTTGGCTCAAACGCACAGCGGGCTATGCCTATCCGGAGTTTTTTCGCCGCCCACTGACAGACAAGGAAAACGAAGCAGTCGCCAACCCAGCCAAATTCAAGGGTGAAAAGGGCGCCAAGGTGCTGGCAGGACGCGACTACCAGCATCGTATGTCAGCCATCTTCGCCGAAATGCGTCGCGTGCTAAAGCCAGACGGCATCATTACCCTCATGTTCACGCACAAGGCCACGGGCGCCTGGGATGCGCTGACCAAGGGTCTGATGGAAGCTGGCTTCGCCATCACGGCTTCCTGGCCGCTGAACACGGAGGCCGAGGCCAGCATGCACATCAAGGACAAGTCGGCCGCCAACTCGACCGTCTTCCTCGTCTGCCGGCCGCTAAATCATCAGGGCGCGGAAACACGCTATTGGGAAGACGTGGAACCAAAGGTGCGCGCTGCCGTGCGCGAGCGCATCGGCGCTTTCCAGAAGGGCGGTATTCGCGGAGTAGACCTCTATCTCTCCTGCTTCGGCCCTGCGCTGGAAGTGTTCTCGCAAGCCTGGCCGCTGGTGCGTGGCACGCCGCGCCAGGATGTCGAGCAGACGCGCCGCAAGCGCCGGCAGGCAGAAATTTTCGAGGAGGAGTACGACCCCTTCGCGGTGTCGCCCGAAGACGCACTGGTGGCAGCCCGCGCTGAAGTGAAAAACTGGCGCCTATCGCAATTGGCGCACGCCAAACGCAATGTCGAACTCGACAATCTAACGAGTTGGTTCGTGCTCGCCTGGGATGCCTTTGAAGCACCAGTCTTCCCGTATGACGAAGCTAACAAGCTGGCAAAGGTGTGCGGCGTCGACATGGAGCGCGATGTCATCGGCAAGCTCGCCGAGAAGAAGGCTTCCGACATCGTGCTGTGGGACTCAATCACCCGCGCAGCCAAAGGCTCACTGGGCTTGCCAGACGGGCGCGACTCGATGATGGACGCCCTGCATCAATTGGCGAAGACGGTGCGCGGCACGTCTCTGGAGTCGGCCAACGAGCTGCTGACCAAGCATGGGCTAGCAAACGAACCTGCCTTCCTGACAGCGCTGGAGGCTGTGCTCGAAGTGCTGCCCGTGGGTAAGGCATGGAGCGGGTTTGACCTGCCCGACGCTGCGACAGGGGCAGGGGCAGACTTCGACGCGCTCGAAAACCTGCGTCGCCTGGCACTGGCTGAAAAAGTGGCCGAGCCTGAGCAATTGAAGATGTGGCAGGAAGAAAGCACCGCACAGGAATAAGCCATGCCCTTGCTGACAGACCTTGCTTGGCAGAGCAAGTACGACCATGACGACGGCTCGCTCATCGAGCAGTTCTACGTGCATGCCTTATCGTGCGCGCAGCGCTACGACCGCACGACTGGCTACTTCACAGCCACGGCGCTGGCGATTGCGGCGCGCGGCATCGAGGGCCTGGTGCTTAACAACGGGCGCATGCGCATGGTGGTGGGTTGCACGCTGGACGAAGCGGAAGTCAACGCCATCGAACGCGGTCAAACCTTGCGCGATACGGTGGAAGCCAAGCTGTTGGCCATGCCAGTGCGTGGCGAGTCCGTTCGTGAGCAGGAAGCACTGGCTTTGCTGGCCTGGATGGTGGCACGCGGCCACCTCGAAATCAAAGTAGCCGTGCCCTGCGATGCGCATCGTAACCCGGTGAGCAGCCAAGCCATCTTTCACGAGAAGGCCGGCATCATCGAAGACAAGACCGGGAGCCGCCTGGCTTTCGCGGGTAGTGTCAACGAGACGGCCTACGGGTGGCTGCACAATTGGGAGAGCTTCCACGTCTTCTGTGACTGGGACGGCGACGTGAAGCATGTTGAGGAGGAGGAGCGTAGCTTCGCGCGCTTGTGGGCAGACAAGGCCAAACGTGCGGTGGTGATGGATGTACCGTCTGCCGTTCGTGAAAACGTGCTGCGTTTCTTGCCGTCAGGAGAGGAGGAGCCCGAGCGTCTGAAGCGCGCGCGTCAGCAAGGCACGGATGCTTCTTCAACAGAAGGCGAGCCACCGCGCCAGACTCCTACTGTCAAACTGCCGTCCGTCGAAGAACGCCGCCGTGACATCTGGCAAACTATCTGGGCGACGCCCCGACTGCCCGGTGGTGAGCGAATCGCCGAGGCGACCAGCGCGATTACGCCATGGCCGCATCAGGTGCGCGCCTTCCAGCGCATGCTGGACCACTGGCCACCGCGCCTTCTGATTGCGGACGAGGTAGGGCTGGGCAAGACCATCGAAGCAGGTTTGCTGCTGCGCTTCGCTTGGCTCTCGGGGAGAGCGAAGCGCATTCTCGTGCTCGCGCCGAAGGCCGTCATGACGCAGTGGCAGATTGAATTGCGCGAGAAGTTCAACCTCAACTGGCCCATCTACGACGGCAAGCGGCTGACCTGGTATCCATCGCCGATGATGCGCGGGCATGCCGAGAAGGATGTGTCGCGCGACGAGTGGCATCACGAGCCGTTCGTCATCGCATCCAGTCATCTGATGCGCCGTCGTGACCGTCAACGCGAACTTCTGGACGTCGCCGAGCCATGGGACCTCGTCGTGCTCGACGAAGCGCACCACGCACGACGCAAGAGCCCCGGTGGAACACAGGAAGGCCCCCCCAACCTGTTGTTGCAGCTCATGCAACGCCTACAGGCCCGCACGCAGGCGCTATTGTTGCTAACGGCGACGCCGATGCAGGTGCATCCGGTAGAGGTGTGGGATTTGCTCGCGCTACTGGCGATGCCACAGGAGTGGAGCCGCACCGCCTTCCTGGAGTTTTTTCGCAAGGTCGGTAATGAGAACCCTTCGCATGACGATTTCGAGTTTCTCGCCGGCCTGTTTCGTGCCGCTGAGACTGCGTTCGGCGAAGTCCGACTCGAAGCAGCCCAGCGCCGTGCTCCGGGCAACAGCGCCCTCAAGGCCAAGCGCATCCTGCGCTCGCTACGCGAATCGGCCGCCACACCACGGCGTCAGCTGTCCGCCGAGGAGCGACGTAGCGCAGTGGGCATCATGCGGGCGTACACGCCCGTGGCGGGGTTGGTGTCGCGTCACACGCGTGACCTGCTGCGCGAGTACCACCGCCGGGGCATGCTCGGGACACCAATTGCCTCGCGTGAAGTTGTCGACGAGTTTCTCGACGTGACCAATGAAGAGGCGCAGGTGTACAGCGCACTCGAGTCCTATATATCGACAACCTACAACAACGCCCAGGCTAATAAGCGCACGGCTGTAGGTTTCGTGATGACCATCTACCGCAAACGCCTTGCGTCAAGCTTCTACGCGCTACGTCGAACGTTGGAAGAGCGCCTCGCCTTCGTGAAAGGGCAAGCACGCCTGCCTTTCGACGAACTGCGTTCGAGCGAGGACGCAGAAGACGACGTCGACGAGACGGGGGATGCTGTTGACGATGAAGTGGTCGACCTGCAAAAGGAAGCGGCCTTGCAGCTCGAAGAGCAGACGGACATCGCGGACCTGCTCGCCCAGGTGAGGCGCCTGCCAGTGGATACCAAGGCAAAACGCCTGGCCGAGGTGCTACGTGCTCTGCAAAGCGGTAGCTACCACGCAATGGACCATTCATTACTGCCAGCGTATCCGCAGGCGATTGTCTTTACGCAATACACTGACACGCTCGACTACTTGCGCGACTTCCTGAAAACTGAGGGCTTCTCCGTGCTGTGTTATTCAGGCCGTGGGGGTGAGTGGCTTCAGCCCGATGGTCAATGGAAGACGTTAACACGTGAGGAAACAAAGCGGCGCTTCAAGGCACAGGACGCACAGGTGCTAGTGTGCACAGATGCCGCTGCGGAAGGTCTGAACTTCCAATTTTGCGGTGCACTCATCAATTTCGATTGTCCTTGGAATCCGATGCGCATCGAGCAGCGCATCGGGCGTGTCGACCGTCTGGGGCAAGCCTTTCCACGCATCGCGGTGGTCAACCTGATGTACGAAGACACCGTGGAAACGGACGTCTACCGTGCGCTGCGCACGCGCATCAATCTCTTCACTTCAATTGTGGGACCCTTGCAGCCCATTCTCGCGACAATGCCTGCGAGGATTGCCGAAGTTGCGTTGGCCAGCCCCGACCACCGAGAACAGGCACGAGCGAACTTGGTCAGCCAGTTGCACCAGGCCGTTTCACAGCCGCCTGCCGACGCGTTCAGTCTAGATGAGGTGCTGGAGGCAGCACTGGAGATGTCGGAGCGTGCGCCCGCGCCTTATGGCCTGGATGAGCTAGGGTTGTTGCTTGACCGTGCCCCCATGCTTCCGGATGGTAGCGAAGCACAGCGCGTGAGCAGCAAGGAGGTCTTCTGGAGTGAGCCCGGCGCTCCCCTCATTAGTGTCACGACCGACCCGGATTTTTTTGACGAGCATCCTGAATCGGTCGAGTTTTGGACACCGGGCAGCCCAGCATTTCCGGACATGCCAGCAAATCTTGAAGTTCCAGAGGACATAGGGCCGAGTCTCCAAGACTATCTAAGGGCAAACTGAGCATTCGGTCTGGTGACAGCGTCGCTCGCGCCCAATCCTTGGAATTTAAAGTTTAGCGTCAGGCGTCCGTATGCTGGTTCGGCGGTAGCGCCAGTCGCTTGCGCCCAGCCAGTGGAATTCTGGCCAGCTTGAAAATCTCCTGACCATTGCCTACCGTGGTAAACCCACGCCGGTGCAACGCCGGCGCGTAGTGCCGCGAACGTGCCTATATTCATCTGTCGACCGCCCGCGCGGTCCGGCCCCCTATTTATGAGAGGGTACGACGCGGGAGCCCGGCAATGAAACAGGTCTGGCTATGGACGAATCCGTCGAAGTGGGCGACCTACCGCCTACTTCGCCTTCGCATTGCTCAGTTCCTTTTTGAGCGAAATGGTCTCCACACCCATGGCGCACAAGCAGGCGAGCAGGAATGCCCCCGAGAACCGCTTGCGGTTCACCTTGCGGTTTATCTGGTCGGGCGATTCCTCGATTCCCAGCTCCTCGAGCATCCGCGAAAGCTGCTTGTAGCCGATTTTGAGCCGCACCATCCCCTCTTCTATCAGCCCCTTCGCTTCTTCTTCCCACTGCTCGTAGGGCTGGCCGGGCAGCCGGACACGGTTGTGCGGCAGTTCTTCCATCGTTCCCTCTCGACGTGGCTCGCGCCTGGGTGTTTCCGGGGCTGGAATTCTCTCACGGCAATTTTCGGTCGTATACGACTGATACCAAACCGGCAGAGCTACACGTCCTTAGCAAGCCAATATTGCGAGGACAGAATGCTGACAAATTCTTTACACCCCAGCTCACCGGCCCGACGGACCGCAGCGGCATCCCGGACGAGCAGCCGATTGCACGTGCCAGTCGGAGGTGCGAAATGAGAAGCGCACCATCCTTTGGCGTCCGTAGTCGCCGGGGCGCCGCGAATGCCGGTGTCCGGCTCACCGCCCGGACGTACGGTAAGGCCCGAATCGGCACTTATGCCGAAAAGGCCGACGGCCACATTACCGTCGAATCCGACGCGGAGCGCCTGGTAGCGCACATGCTGTGCGTCGACCCACGCGTACGTTCGTTCAAGCAGCAACCGTTTACCGTCGACCTGGTCGGTGAACGGCTGCTGTTCACGCGCGAGGAACTGTCCGAAGCGCGCAGGATGCGTGGTGGTCGCACCGGGGAGGCCGAGTACACGCCAGACTTCGCCACCGTTCAGGCCGATGGCCTACAGCGCGCGTATGAAGTAAAACTTCAGGGCTTCGAGGGCGACGACCGGTATTGGGCCAAGGTCGCGCGGGCCCAGGAAATCATGGAGGCGTACTGCTATCCGCTCTCCACGGTGGTCGTGCCCGCGGATGAACGGCACCCGGTCGTCGTCAACGCCCAACTGTTGAAGCCGGCAATAGCTCGGGCCCACGAATACCTGACACCGGACATCATCGACCGGGTCGAACGCTATTGCGAAGCCGGCCCGGTGCTGCAGCGCGCGCTGTGTGCCGACCTCGATATTCCGACGGGCCTGATTCCTCAACTGCTAGCCACTGGTGTGCTGCAGGCAGACCTGGCGCATCACCACATCTGCGCCACGCTGGAACTGTCGGCCGCATATGGCGACCTGGGCCACCTCTGTTTGATTGAGGAGCTGCGGCCATGATGTCCGACCTGCGCGCTGGAGACAAGTTGGCGCTGCCCGGGAAAGCGGACAGCTGCTTCGAGGTGATAGACGCTCGCCTGCATGCCGGCTCCATCCAGCTCTTCGATGCCGAGAAATGCGAGGCCCGCTATGTCAAATACGACGACATCCGCGCCCAGATTTCGGAAGGCGGTCTGGTCCTGCATCGAAAGGGAATGCCGCGCGTCAGCATTGCCGCCCAATACGACAATCCGGAATTGCACAGTAAGGTCCGCCTGCTGAACGACACACTGAGGCGTATTGATGCCATCCGGAAGCAGCGAGGTTTGTCGTTTAACGCAGCGATACCTCTGGCCCGTGAAGCCTATCAGATGGAAAACGGGGATAAACCGCTTGTCTGCCCGTTTCCGTCGCGAGCAACCCTGTACCGGGCTCACATGAATCAACTGCTAGGCCTACCAGTTCTCAAGGGTGACAAAAATAAGGGCAATGCGACGGCCAGATATTCAAAAGACCTCGTCGAATTTGTCGAAGAGGTCATCCAGGACCGATTTCTGGTCACGGAATCCGGGTGGACTGTCCTCGACCTGACTAGATACATCAACCGTGAAGCTCGTCGTCGTGGCCTGCATGTTGCCAGGCACGCTATCAGCCGGAAGTTCGTGTGCGCCAGGATTCATGACCTGACCGTCGATGCCGAATACGACCGGATGGACCCGCTAAGCCGGGTCGCCGGCAAGTCGTTCGCGAAGCAACGTATACGGGCAGCGTTCCCGTTCGCACGGATTGAGCAGGATGCTCTCCACCTGCCATTCGTCGTTCGTACGCCCCATGGCATCGCCCGGACCATCTATCTGGTGCTCGCAATTGATGTCTGCACCGGATATCCAGTGGGATGGCACCTCGTCATCGGTTCGCCGCGCGAGATGGATTCGCTGGTGTGCCTTGAGATGTATCTGACGCCTGCCAAGGCAGCCCGCTTCAAGGAGCTTGGTATCGCTCATGCGCTGAACATTTATGGCACGCCCGTACTGGTCATTTTTGATAATGGTCCGGAGACCAAGGGCGGACGAATCGTCCGCCTTGAGCGGCTTGGAATGGATGTCAAGCACTGCAAAGCAAAGGAAGCTCAAGGCAAACCATTCATCGAGCGCCTGAACAGAGCGCTCAAGGAGGCATTGCAGCTTCTCTCGGGCTGCACGCGCTTTGAAGGAAAGGATGGCGTGCGCGACCCGGAGGCGCTAGGCGACGACTTGATGACCCTCGACGCGTTCGAGAAATGGATTGTCAGGTGGCTATATGAGGTCTGGGTCAACACCCCGCTCGACCGGCTGCGTTGGGATGAACTGCTGGTCGATTCGGTCAAGGGAAAGACGCCGCTTGAGCGCCTGACCTACCAGACCGAAGAAATGGGACAACCCATCACCATGCCGCCGGCGCGTCATGAATGGATGGCTGCACTCTTTGAAAACAAGATGTGCGTGTTGAGCGCCAAGACTGGCATCACGCTTGAGCATGGATTCAGGTACCGCGGCAAAGCCATGTCGTATCTGCTGGCCAAGTACGGCGACCACTCGCAGCTGCACGTAGTCTACAACCCCGACGACTTCCGCCAGGCATACGTGTACGAGGGAGATGACCTTCCGCTCGTCACGCTGACGCACGAACACGTTCGTGAGGACACGCCGGCGTGGACCTTTGCTGAAGCCAAAGCGCGATTCGATTCGGGCATGGCTAACTGGACGGTCCCGGACGAAAAGGTCCAATTCGAGCGTGACATGGACGAGGCGGTCACCGGAAACCGGAAAGCCGATAAGCGCAGAACCCGCGGTAAGCGCGAGGAAAACAAGGAAACCGTGCGCCGCGCCAAAGACGACTCGGCTGTCCAGAGGGCCATCGACCGGCCGCTTTCAGCGACAGCGCCGTTCGGGCCTGCACCTTCGACCAATCAGTCGTTGCCGGCGGAAGACCTTCAGCCCGACGCCGTCTCGTACGACAACGCGCCTTTAATGCACATCGTAAACAGAAACACCGGAGAGAAACTGCTGTGACGCCAGCTCAACAACTGCGCAGAGACATTGAGGCCTGCGAACTTCCGCATCCCATGTTTGTGGAGCACCTCACTGCGCTCAAACGGCGCATCGATGACGCCCTTACTGGCTTTGCGCCCAAAGTCGTTCGGGTTCCTGGTCCGAGCGGTGTGGGCAAATCCTCGCTCATCGCCAACCTGTCTCGCGACTACCCTGAAAACCGCATCGATGGACGGCGCCATGTGCCCGTCCTAGTTGTTGAGGTGCCCCAATCCGCAACGGCCAAACTGCTTCCTAAAAGTGTGCTGCGTGCTTTGGGCATCCAGGTTCCAGGCAGCATGACGGCGGGCGCGATGTTCGACTTGATGGTGACGCAGCTTCGTCTGGCTGGCACACGTGTCGTGATTTTTGACGAGATATCGCACCTCGTAGATGAAGGGTCACGGGTGCCTCCGCGCGCAGCCAGCGACTGGCTCAAGACCCTGGCGGACACGCTCGACATGACGCTGATTCTCTTCGGCATTCCGCGACTCGAACGACTTTTTTCAGCAAATGAACAGCTGCGTCGTCGTGCTTGCCCTGCTCGCAATTTCCTTCCGTACGACGCAAGCATCGCTGACCAGATGGCAGCCTACATCTCGTGCGTTGTGAATTATGCGCGCCTGTTCTCGGCGGCGGGCTATCCGATTGACGTGCCCCCACGCGTGCTGACGCAGCAGAGCTATCTGCTCACCGGGGGTCTGATTGGGGTACTCGCTGACTTCATGCGCGAGCTGGCCAGTCTGAAGGCGAACGAAGCACCGCGCGCCATTACATACGCAGACTGCCAGAGGGCAACTGAATACGTTAGCCACGCTGGGTCACCGCACAGACCGGCTTTCCAGGATTCGGGAATCGATGGCCCGGGCGTGGACCCGGCGGCCCTGAAACAGGCATACGTTCACGTTCTGATGAGCAACGCGACGTCCGTACCGGTTCGAAAAAAGTCAGGAGATAAGCAATGAGCCTAGTTCTCACCTATGCCCCCCGGGACGACGAATCCGGGATGGGGTATTACCGGCGTCTCTCCGCCGACAATGCCCTTTTCAACTGGCGCGACCTGGCAAGTACGGCGGGTATCGAGCGCAATCGCCGCGCCTTGCTCACTCGCACGGATGACGTAGCGCGTAACCTCGGCCTGGAGCCGGCATGGACCGAATTCACCAAGCAGCAGGAAAACCTCACCCGGGATTGGGGACGTCTGCACCGTGCTCAGTCTGACGCCGTGTGTCCGGGGTGTCTGGCTGAATCGCCTTACCTGCGACATCACTGGGAACACGCTTATGTCACCGCATGTCCGCACCATAGAATCCTGCTGGTCGACCAGTGCAACGCGTGCGGGAAGCACCTTTCGCCGGAGCGGCTCTACATTGGATTGTGCTCGTGCGGCCATGACCTGAGCAGCCTGCCGCGTGTGCCGGCGACCCGGGCGCAGCAGTGGCTGTCGACGCTGATTGCGAGCAACGGGCAGCAGGCTGGCAGCGTGAAGCCGCCCCTGCACGGCGTGGACATCAATGTGTTGGTGAAGGTCATTCGTACTCTCTGCCAATATACGGACCCGACGCGCCCCGGGTTGCCGCGCGGCGCGGCATTGCCGAAATTCGTCACCGACGCGGTCGAATTCCTCTCGCCGCTCGAACCCTTGTTGACCGACTGGCCAACCGGTTTTCGGAATCACGTCGAGCAGCGCATTGCCGCCGGTCGCAAGGATGCCCGCACACTGAACACCTTGCTCGGCGACTGGTACATCAGTCTGCGCAAGGTGTGCCAGGGCACGACGCTCGAGCCCCTGCTGCAAATCATCATCGATGTCGCTGCCCAGAAGTCCGATTGCGTCCTGGGCCTGGATTCGGCCAAAGCAATGGCCGAGGATGCGACTGGATACATGCGCGCACCAGATGCCGCGAAGGCCATTGGCGTCAGCGTTTCACGTTTGCATGAATCCATTCTCGATGGCGAGTGCGAGCACCGTGCACGGCGCACTGGCACGCGTGGCCAGCTGTTCGAAATTCCATGCGCTGAAGTTGAGCGTATCCAGCGACAACGCGCCGGTTGGATTTCCGATGTCGACGCCTGTGAACTGGCGGCCGTTCCACCCATCGTCCTCGAACGCATGAAAGCTGCCGGCGTAATCCGTTCGGACGTCCGCTGGCGCGAAGACCTGATGAAGGGCGGTCCGGTCGAGCGTCAGTCCATCGCGGATTTATATGAGCGTGCGGAGCGGTGGGCTGAACCAGATGCACTGGCTGAAGATTCGACGCTCACATGGGCGGAGCTGACCAGTCGGCGTATGGGTGACCGACGAGCAATTGAATCGCTGATGCAGGCCATCGCAAACGGCGACGTGAAAGCCGTCGCGCATGGTCGGACACTGGGCGAAATGTCCTTCCTGAGGGGGGACGTGTCGCAGTATTTCGGCACGCCGCTGCTCGAGGCCGGCATGTCGATTCAGCAGCTCGCGAAAGCGACCGGTTGGAAATGGGAGTCCATTCAGCACTGGGTAGACGAAGGGTTACTGGCGTCCGTTTCGATTCAACGACGCGGCCAACCTTGCCACGTCGTGCTACCGCACCAGTTGCTGGCGTTCAGGCAGGCCTATGTCCCGCTGGCAGACCTGGCGCGTGCCATGGGCACGACGTCGTCAGCGTTGTCGCGCCTGCTGCCCCGCGTCGAACTGGTCGGCGCGAAACGGCTTCCTGATGGCGCAATGCGGGGCGCGCTGATTCGTATCGCCGACCTCGGCCGGTTGGCCGTTATCGGCGCAAGAGCCGGGCACGACCTGTTTGTTCCTGCATCGTTGGCGCTATGAGAAAGCGATACGTCGAACCGACAGTGCGCATCAATCGGCGACGTACGCGCCGTTCGGGACGTCGGTCGACTCTCACGTAGTGCCGCCCGGACCAAGTAACTGAGCAGAAGGATGTGATTTCCCACCACCAGGAGACTGCGATGCCCATCTGGAAACCACGGCCAACGTCCGAATTGCCCACGATTCTGTTATCTCGATGGCGCATATTCGAAACGCAGAACGCAAGCCGACATTTTGTTGGCGTAGACATGCTGGACTCGTCGGGACGAGTCAGCTCTCAGATTGTGACGTTCGACCGGGTCACCTTGCAGGGGGTGACTCAATCGGGACGCATTTACGAACTGGTCGGCAAGAAAGGCTGGTCACTCGACGGCGAGTACATCTGGAAAAGATGGTGCGAACTGAACGAGGTGACGTCATACACCGACGTCACTGAACGCCTTCTTGATGGAGCTGATGATGACGACCCCATATGAACGTACGAAAACCGTCATTGAGACGCGCGAGTTCCTGAAGTTGCTCGCCTCTTCCGACCACGTCGCTAACCGTAGTGAAATCGAAGCATTCGCTGTACGGTTGCTTCGGCACTACCCGCTCGACATCGACCTCGACGTTTCCGCTACAGCGCTTCCAGGAGTCTGGGCTGCACCGGAACACTAGCGAGCTGGCTCAGCAGCAGTTCCGGAATATCCGGCGCGCATCCAAAGGCTCAGCCCTAAGCATATCCCTGGGTTTGAGTCGCTGGGTGGTGAGGCTGAGCCCAGCCCTCCCTGCGGCATATGCCCGGGAAAGCCTTCCACTCAGCATCGCCACCCGTATGTCACCGGTATGGAGCCGCCTCGCCCGCCAGCCTGTATGCGCCCTCCGGGACGCTAGCTTCGCCATCCCGTTGCCGATGTCTCAGACGCTAATCCCCGCAGTCTCGGCTATCCCCTGCGCGCTGCCGGTGGATTCAGCCCCCGTTCACGCAAGCGGCATTGCGTCGTGTCACCGAAGCCAACCAGATGGGTTGGGCGGCCCTCCTGCCCGGCGGCTCGATGACTCGGCGGGCATGCACGAATGCGCTGCAGAACGGTATATGGATTCCGACAGCTGAACAGAGAGCGATGACGCATAAAATTTTCTTATCGAAACACATTTCCTTATGAGCTGACGTCGGGACTCACCGAGATGCTTCTGGTCAACCAACTCGACAGAGTTCAAATGCGCGTTTTCCTTCGCCTGCGCATTGAAGAACTGATTTGTGACGCAGACTTTTTCGAACGAGACATTGGGGTGCCTACGTCGGTAGAACGCTTCGCCAGCCACCACCTCCTTCACTGCGTCCCATCCGAGTTTTGTTCCCTAAATCTAAGCCGCGATTCGCGGCCAATCGCGATTTCTTCTACGCGCTACTCACTCGCATACTGGACTTTTGCGCAGCGACACATTTTCCGAACACGCATGTGCTAATGCGGCCTTGATGCCACTCGAATTTGTGGGCGTCCAATAGTCGTCGATAACGATATATGTGTTCGCGAAACGAAGCCTCATGAGCGTTAATCCTTCCGCCACCTTTGCAGTCCATCCGAGCAAAACGTTTGTCGGCTGGGTTTGATATCTGACGTCGACGAGGCTAGCTTCTGGTTTGAGCTTATTCCAATCGACAAGCGGCGGGACACGAAATGTAATGCGTTGCTTGGGGCGTAGAATCTGCCCGTCCATATCGTGAAAGTCCGCCGCGGGAACCATCGACGTGTTGCCGTACGGCAGCTCAGCACCATGGCTTGTTTCGTGAAGGTACGTTTCGGAGGTCGTGACGAAGAGCGCTTGCGAGCCGAGCTTCGGCATAATGCGCAAGGTCTCTATTCTTTGAGAAATTGAGCTGTCGTTCTCGGCCGTAAACTCGTAGCCGGACGGAAGTGATTTCGAGAAGGAAACTATTACTTGACCTTGCAGAAAGTGTACCGCTGCCATCGCTGCGGCGGTCAATACACTCATGCTGACAATTGCTTTCGCTCGCTTGTAGAGAAATCTTATTACGGAGGTCGCACGGTCCATGCCAGTCGACGGAACCGTATTTGGGGCGGCCGCCGGTTGGGATGATGCGTCTCCTCGACGGCGTCGGCCGGCGCCGGAGCGCATCTTTCGAGATTTTTTCATGCAGCCCTTCATTGAAGTGTCGGTCCGCGCAGATATGCGCTAGGTTCCCCGGCGTTCCCTAACGGATGAACGATTTGCTCTTCTACCCGCCCGAATACAAGCAAACTATCGCACTGACCTGAACAGTTCTGTACTCACACAAGTATTGAACACTCAGTCCCGCACACGCTAGGCACCGAGGCACTTAGGCACCGGACAAGCTCCGCAGCATCACTTGTTTTCGGGCTCAGCGTTCCAATAGAGTATGTCCAGATGCACTCGGTACAGGTTCTTGGTGGTAGCAGTCTGCTTCGCGA
The DNA here is from genome assembly GCF_001411495.1 of Burkholderia cepacia ATCC 25416. Classification (NCBI taxonomy): domain Bacteria; kingdom Pseudomonadati; phylum Pseudomonadota; class Betaproteobacteria; order Burkholderiales; family Burkholderiaceae; genus Burkholderia; species Burkholderia cepacia. The sequence goes on from NZ_CP012981.1 coordinate 875,463, forward strand.
ATGATTGGAACAAGTCGCTCTGGGCAGGCGTGAGATGAATCACGCCTGCCCAGTAGGGCAGTTTCGACCTAATGTTTGGCGCCCTCTCCTTTTCAGCCGCCTTCAGCCCTTTGGCTGCATCTCTGTCAAGGGGCAGCTCTAACCACTGCAGAAGACGGTCGAGTCCATACTCAGCGCAGATGTACCGATTGTAGGCGCAATGGCGTAGAAAGATGTTGAGGAACTTGCGCGCGGCGCCCCAATACTGGCCGTGCCCGTCGACTTTAGGCAGAGCGGCCTGCAATTTAAGTGTGTGCTTGTCGAGCTGGCAGCGGAACGCATGCTCGGAATCGACGACGAACGTTTCCAGATTCAGGCCGGCGAGAAATGCTTGCGCCGCAGCGACTGTGCCAGTTGGCCCCATCCTACGCGCGGTTCCGCCATTCACCGCGCCCCGGGCGAGCATCCGTCGCAGCCGGCCCGCAGTGGCCTTGTCCAGTGTCAGTTCGTTCATCTGCGCGGTTTCCATGGTGCTTGCTCCCGTAATGAACTGGAATTCTCGCATGGATTTCCCGTAGATTTTTGATGCATAGGTCTCGATAAAGCGACCGTCTTACCGCGCCTTATTTAGAAATTTATGTGAAAATCAGACAATATTTCGAGATTCGCCACAACCTCGCTTGCGCCAATTCGATACTTAATGTCGCATATATAAACATATCAAGCCATATGAAAATCACTTCTGCCTTGCAAACCTCCGCCGCGACATTTCACTATCTCGTTGGCATCGGATGTGACACACGAGTCGCTGCAAACCTATCTGCTCGCTACTCGGTGGAAGAATTACGTAATCTGGCCCCACTGAAGCTGAAGCAGTTTGGCATGCCCGAATCGGTAGTCTCGTCATTGAAGAAGCGACGCCTACCTGTACCGGAGAAAACGCTGCGGCAGGTGCTCGCGAGCAATCTTGAGCTATGCTGCGTTTGCAGAAAACGGGGGCTTGGAGTTGTGGTTCATCATATCGAAAAATATAGCATTTCGAAAAATCACGATGCCTCAAATCTTGCCGTACTGTGTATAGCACACCACTCAAAAGCTCATGCCAATTTCGAACTTGAGCAAAATTTGACGTCCGAGCGCATAATAAATTACAAAAGGAAATGGGAGGAGGCTTGTGTATCCATTGAGCGATGGATTCTCGAGTCCGCGGAAAGGCGAATTTACGAGGTCCGCTGGGATTGGGTGAACTTTCGCCGCGTTCTTCAGAGTACGCTTGAGCTTCCCGATTTTCCAACTAGCTTGGCACGCGAGAAATTGACCGAATTTGGAATTTTGAACGCGCAAGGACATTTCATCGACGAGAGCTGGCAAGCACCTCGTCAAAATGGAGGATACTTTGTAAGCGGCAGCAAGCAAATTTATCTCGCCGCCTACATCACTCAGGTAATTGAACTGTTGGCAAGAAATAGAGCCGTTCTCGACATTACACCTTATCTGGACGAACCGGAGCTTCTGACAGAATTGGTTATGAACGGAGATTTTATATCCGTAAAGGCAGACTTCTACTATAGCCCAGTCGACCAGTTCGAGGGAAATGGTGATTCAGCGATGATTGCGAGGGCACTGACGCGAGATGTATTAGTAGAGTTTCCATATGACCCATGGTTTTGCCTGAGCAGCACGAGTCGATTTGTCCACTACGAGCGCGGCACATCTACAAGGCAGGTCTTGTTCGGAATGGTCAGGTCAATAACAAGAGAACCATTCAGAACACGCGTTCTCATCTCCCCGATTGGTACGAGTCCGACATTCGACCCGCGAGACCGGCTGCTGGGAGGATACTTTCCCGTGACTACCACCGACCGCAGGTTTCATCTGAAGTCATGACGCGAAAGCTATCGTCACAAACTTGGCGGCATGTCCCGGCACCAAAGCATTAGCATCGCCATTGTGGAGCGAACATGCCAAAGCAATGGCGTGCATCTCACAGTGCTTCGCCCGCGATGTGACTGACACCGATAACAGGGTTGGGCTGGAGGGCTGTGCTGAGTTGCTGCTGGTCGAGAGAAATGGTTGCAATGATGGACTCGAATTCCACCATCAAGTCCGGATGGTGCCGGGCAACGTATTGCCGGGCAGACTCATTTTCGAGGAGCTTGGCCAGATATCCCTTTGCGAGCACCAAATTCAACACGTCCTGGCCGTATGTCTGTTCCACGAGCTTGTACTGTGTCTGCAGATTGCTCATCTCCCGCTCCATTCTGGCCATCTGCTCCGGGCTAACGCCGTTGAGTTTACGTGGCTTCTTTTCACCCACAAGACGCGCTGCAGGCGTTGCCACCAACAATGCCTCTGCGTAGGCGACTGACACGTTGTTCGCAGCCACCATCAGTTCAACACATTCGACCTGCCGCGTCGGTTTCATTTTGCGAAGCGCACGGACAAGCTCTGGTGAGAATTGCCGGTCTCCCAGGAGCTCAGCCGCTTCCGGACAAATGCCGTCGAGCAATGACATCTTCTTCACTATCTGCGACACATTGACGGAAAGAGCTTTCGCCAATCGTTCGGGTGATACGCCTCGGTCAATCACACGCCGAATCATGTGGTGCTCCTGCACGGTGGAGAGGCGATTAACACGATTGTTATAGGTGTAGCTCTCGTCGTCGGTCGCGACAAGACAAGCAACCTGCTCGTGGCCCAACTCCTGGATAGCAAGCAGACGTAGATGCCCGTCCAGCAGGACGTGCTGCCCGGATGACTGGTTCACCGGCGTTACCGAGAGCGGTTCGATAAGACCCACCTCTTCAATGGAGGCCTTTATCTGCTTGAATTTTCGCGATTCAACCACGGGTGTCGGTACTCTGCGCGAAGGCAAGATGCCGGTGACCGGCAGCGACAATGGCTCGGGGATGAACCCAAGAATTACGCCTGTCATGTGGCACTCCGGCTTGGCCAGACGCGTTCGGCAAGATACTTCGGCAGACTTGCCAGTCCCTCCGCGCGCAACAGGTTAACGAAGTTCTCGTCGGCAAACAGTTGCCGCAATGCGCCGACCACAAATAGCAACCGCTGCTGCGCGAACTCCGCTTTTCTCACCATCGACTTCTGACGCTCGACCTCGCGTTCATACGTCCGCACGAGGCTCGACGTCGTGACGGCGGCGGACTTGCTCGACATATTGTGCGCGGTGCTCTTCCCGAGTGCCTTTCTGCGCTCGATGACGCGGCGAGCACTCATCAGTTGCTTGCCCCGCAATTTTCCCGACTCATAGGCCTCTTGGAGCGCTGCCTGTATTTCAGCGTCATCGTCGCCGGCACCAACAATCATGAGAGCCGCATTGAGGGGAACGAGGCCTTTCTCCACTGCAACGACAAGTCGCTCTTCTCCTTGGCGCAGTAGCGTGAGAATGCCGTGAACGTAGGTCGATGTAAGACCCGTTTTTTCGGCAATGACTTTCGGCGCATAACCCTGCTCCTGCAGTAGCCGAATGCCGGCAAGCCGCTCGATGGGCCGACATTGTCTGCGCGCGATGTTTTCCGTCAGACTCATTACGTACGCATCCTCATCGCTCACATGCACCACGAGTGCGGGAATAGTCGCTTCCCCAAGCGTGCGAAATGCCTTCAATCGCCCCTCGCCACATACAAGCAGGTATTTTTCTATACCCGCAGCCGTCACTCGCGGAGTGACCAGGATAGGTTTCTTCAGGCCGATGGTCTTGATATTGTCGACGATTTCGTTGAAGACTCGACCGTTGCGCTCTCTCGGATTAATGACTTCAATCTGAGAGACCGGAATCATCCGAATTTCTCCAGGCTGCTGTCGCGGGTTCACGCTACTCTCCTGAGACGAGCACGCTCGGCCATTCCATACAAGTAATCCAGCGTGTCAAAGCGATAGCTCTCGAACTCGATTGAATTTTGGTCGGCGAGATGAATACGCGGTTGCCCAAAATCGAGACGCGGCAAAAGGTAGTAGTCGAGCGTCGATGCGTTCGCATGGTCGAGCCGAACCGCAACAGTGATGTCCGGCAGAAGACTCGTATCGAAGCGCACCTTCCAATGATTTCGGCCATTGCCATGCGCCTGGCACCGTGCGAGCACAATACAGGCCGTGAACTCGTCGTTTACTGTCAGTAGGTCGGTTGCGGCGTCGCGTATCATCGTGCCGCCCAAATCGGCTATTTTCTTCTCCGTCTGCGCGACAATTTCTGGATGTAATTGTCGCAAGAAGCGATTGGTCTCAATGTAACGATAGTCTCGACCAGGAGTGAAGCCGACAGTCTGATAGGCTCGGATTAAACTGCCAAATCGATAAACATAGACGGACGTAGAGGGCATGCCATCTGTTTCGTCAATCACCACGCCAGACAGAAATCCGCGAGCGCGGTACAGATTACGCAATCGCTCAATTAACTCTTCGTTCGAGTAGTGCCGCGCTCTCGCTCTCATAATGCCCTGAGCGGTGTAGAACGTCTCACTCGGGACAATTGCCTGAAATGCTCCCTCTTTTCGAATCCACATATCGGGGGTGTTCATCACCCGCATCTTTTTCAGCTTGAATGACACCCGATTGTATACGTTATTGCCAATGTATTTTTCGTTGGTCAATACCTCCCGTACCGTCGCCCGCGTCCACTCACGGCCAAGGTCAGTGCGCACATTCATGCCGTTAAGGCGAGCTGCAATATCGTATTCGTCGAGCGATTCGTCGATAAACCAGTTATAGATTAAATTGACGATTCGCACCTCGCTTTCCGGCCCCGGCATCAGGACAACCCTGTCCGTCTGTAGGCTTTTATGTTCGCCTCGATGCAGCTCCGCTTTCATGAGACCGTGCTCATCGACCAATACTCGGCGCAACCCATAGCCTGCTGGGCCTCCTTGTCGGAAACCCATTTCAATCAAACGACATTGGCCGGCAAACACCTTCGCAGACAGTTCTCGGCTGTACTCGCCGGCCATTGCGCGCTTCACCCCCTTCACAATGGTCGAGACTGGCGACCCGTCGTTCTCGAACTGCTCGGCGCAGTACGCAACCTGAATTCCTGCACGGCGGCAAATGTATTCGTAGTACGCGCTCTCGTCGGCATCCTGGAATCTGCCCCAACGACTCACGTCATAGACGAGGATGATGCAGAAATCAGCCTTTCCATTCGTCACATCGGAAATGAGATTCTGAAGTGCTTGGCGACCGTCGATTCGAAGACCGCTTTTCCCTTCATCGGCATATGTGCGCACGATGTCGAATCCGCGACGGGTTGCGTAGTCTCGAATCCGGTCGCGCTGATTCTCAGTCGAATACTGCTGGTGTTCCGTGGACATGCGGACGTACTCAGCTGCCCGTCCTGCCAGGGAGCTGGCTACGCTTGGTGCACCTGCGCTGTTGAATGACATTCTCCGCTCCACAACTCAGACACAGACACGCAGCAGGCACCATGCGCAGGGAGAAGCCCGAATGCGAACGCCGCGTCCTGAAATCGGGGCGGGGCGCTCTAAAGCGAACGGTGACAAGGCAAAGGTAGCAGGCCGGACGCCTACGCGTGACACGTCATCTCTTTGCAATCAGACCGGCGGCGCCGTCGGCGCAGACAGCACGGTTATATGGACGGTCCACGCGTCCATCTTTGCAACGTTGGCGTCATCCGCATGGCACAGGACGTAGAAGCCCGAGCCTAGGGACTGCGGACGCCCTGACACGTCCATCTTTGCAATCGCCCTGAAATTCCGCCGTTCGTTGCGCGTCTGCTGCATGCTGCTATTACGCTCGCGATACGCCGGATGCGAGGCTCGATATTCGCGCCAGTACCCCGAGTGGCCCGCGAGCCATCTCGCCTGCGCCCGGGCCTGGTTGTCGCGGTAATCGCTATCGATACAGAGCCGGTGGCTCTGCCAGTCGCGTCGACGAGCTCGCTGGCAAGATTCCGATGAGCAATAGCGCTGACGGGGAACATGCGGCAGCGGCACGAACGCGTTGCCACAGGCGAGACAGAGGCGGCGGGATTTCATGAGTGCCCTCCAGGCGAGGTTGCGACGAGCGGACGCCGGCACCTCGACCAGCCGCCGACGGCACTGGCGCGGGACGAGATAGAGAGGGGCTTATTCAGTAGCTGCTTCGTTAATCGGCCAGCGCGATTTGCTTGGCGTGTTTGTAGGCCGGTCTCCGAAACTTGGACATTTCTTGACTGCCGACGTGCAAGGAGAGGCTTCGTCCGCCAGCACAAATCGCTTAAATTGCCTTGCCGGACGCGCAGTTTTTTGCGGTAGCTTGTACAAAGCCGAGAGAGCGATGCTGGTGCCGTATAAGTAGTCCAGCGTGTCAAAGCGATAGCTCTCGAACTCGATCGGATTCCAGTCCGCCAGGCTGATACGAGGCTGCCAAAAGTCGATGTGCGGCAGCAGGTAGTAGTCGAGCGCAGTCGCGTTGCTCTGGTCCAGCCTGACTGCCACGGTGATATCCGGCAGCAGGCTCGTGTCGAACCGTACCTTCCAGCGGTTAGCCGAGCGAAGGCCTCGAGTTCGATCACCAACAAGCTCGGCGCCGGTGCGGAGATGGTCAAGCGTCTATCTTCGGTTGAATTTTGATTCCCGAAGGGTCATCATCACGCCCGACTACAACGCGCTGAACTGGCGGGAGCAGCCCTATGGGGCAGCTGCCCAAGAAGAGGAAGAGGAGCTGGAACACGCAGCGCTGGCCCCTTTGCGCCGCTCTGTTGTCTGGTGATGGCTCGGCGTGAAGCACTTCGGCACGCGCCGTGATGCAAATGGTCCGCAGCGGCGCTGCAAGTAACTTCAACAACCGTCACAACAGACGAAAAGTTGCGCTCCGCTCTCTCGCATTCGACGGCATTGCAAGCATCAGTGCATACAGCACGACAAGCATCCATGCCGAGTGCTCCGCACGCATTTCCGCCGCTAAAATGCAAAAACCCCCGCCTTTCGGGCGGGGGTTCTTGGCTTGAGGGAGCCTGACGATTACCTACTTTCACACGGGAATCCGCACTATCATCGGCGTAGAGTCGTTTCACGGTCCTGTTCGGGATGGGAAGGGGTGGGACCGACTCGCTATGGTCATCAGGCAAAGAGGGTTGTCCTGCTGGCGTGGCCAACAGAACCAATCTGGGAAGAAGCAGTAATTTTGAGTTGTGTGTATCACACACGAGAATCCAACCTGTCGCTCTGGATCGTGCGGCCAGTGCTGTCGCACGGCGCCGATCTACAAGGCAGACTTGTTATAGGATCAAGCCTTACGGGCAATTAGTATCAGTTAGCTGAACGCATTACTGCGCTTACACACCTGACCTATCAACGTCCTGGTCTCGAACGACCCTTCAAGGGGATCTAGTCCCCAGGGATATCTCATCTTAAGGCGAGTTTCCCGCTTAGATGCTTTCAGCGGTTATCTCTTCCGAACATAGCTACCCGGCGATGCCACTGGCGTGACAACCGGTACACCAGAGGTTCGTCCACTCCGGTCCTCTCGTACTAGGAGCAGCCCCCTTCAAATATCCAACGCCCACGGCAGATAGGGACCAAACTGTCTCACGACGTTTTAAACCCAGCTCACGTACCTCTTTAAATGGCGAACAGCCATACCCTTGGGACCGGCTACAGCCCCAGGATGAGATGAGCCGACATCGAGGTGCCAAACACCGCCGTCGATATGAACTCTTGGGCGGTATCAGCCTGTTATCCCCAGAGTACCTTTTATCCGTTGAGCGATGGCCCTTCCATACAGAACCACCGGATCACTATGACCTGCTTTCGCACCTGCTCGACTTGTCGGTCTCGCAGTTAAGCACGCTTATGCCATTGCACTATCAGCACGATTTCCGACCGTACCTAGCGTACCTTCGTACTCCTCCGTTACGCTTTGGGAGGAGACCGCCCCAGTCAAACTGCCTACCATGCACTGTCCCCGACCCGGATCACGGGCCAAGGTTAGAACCTCAAACAAACCAGGGTGGTATTTCAAGGACGGCTCCACCGAAACTAGCGTTCCGGTTTCATAGCCTCCCACCTATCCTACACAGATCGGTTCAAAGTCCAATGCAAAGCTACAGTAAAGGTTCATGGGGTCTTTCCGTCTAGCCGCGGGTAGATTGCATCATCACAAACACTTCAACTTCGCTGAGTCTCGGGAGGAGACAGTGTGGCCATCGTTACGCCATTCGTGCAGGTCGGAACTTACCCGACAAGGAATTTCGCTACCTTAGGACCGTTATAGTTACGGCCGCCGTTTACCGGGACTTCAATCAAGAGCTTGCACCCCATCATTTAATCTTCCGGCACCGGGCAGGCGTCACACCCTATACGTCCACTTTCGTGTTTGCAGAGTGCTGTGTTTTTATTAAACAGTCGCAGCCACCAGTTTATTGCAACCCCTTCACCCTCCTGGCGCAGGCCAGTCAAGCTACAAGGGCGTACCTTATCCCGAAGTTACGGTACCAATTTGCCGAGTTCCTTCTCCCGAGTTCTCTCAAGCGCCTTAGAATACTCATCTCGCCCACCTGTGTCGGTTTGCGGTACGGTCATCGTTAGACTGAAGCTTAGAGGCTTTTCTTGGAACCACTTCCAATTGCTTCGCTTCCGAAGAAGCTCGCGCCACACCCTTGAATTACGCACCCGGATTTGCCTAAGTGCCTTCTCCAATGCAGCGACCGGGACTTCCAACACCCGGACAACCTTCCGCGATCCGTCCCCCCATCGCATCTAACAATGGTGCAGGAATATTGACCTGCTTCCCATCAGCTACGCATTTCTGCCTCGCCTTAGGGGCCGACTCACCCTACGCCGATGAACGTTGCGTAGGAAACCTTGGGCTTACGGCGAGGGGGCCTTTCACCCCCTTTATCGCTACTCATGTCAGCATTCGCACTTCCGATACCTCCAGCACCCTTTACAAGGCACCTTCGCAGGCTTACGGAACGCTCTCCTACCATGCGTGCAAGCACGCATCCGCAGCTTCGGTATATAGCTTAGCCCCGTTACATCTTCCGCGCAGGACGACTCGATCAGTGAGCTATTACGCTTTCTTTAAAGGGTGGCTGCTTCTAAGCCAACCTCCTGACTGTTTTAGCCTTCCCACTTCGTTTCCCACTTAGCTATATTTGGGGACCTTAGCTGGCGGTCTGGGTTGTTTCCCTCTTGACACCGGACGTTAGCACCCGATGTCTGTCTCCCGTGATTGCACTCTTCGGTATTCGGAGTTTGCTATGGCGGGGTAATCTGCAATAGACCCCCCAACCATGACAGTGCTCTACCCCCGAAGGTGAGACACGAGGCACTACCTAAATAGTTTTCGGAGAGAACCAGCTATTTCCAGGTTTGTTTAGCCTTTCACCCCTATCCACAGCTCATCCCCTAACTTTTCAACGTTAGTGGGTTCGGACCTCCAGTACGTGTTACCGCACCTTCATCCTGGCCATGGATAGATCACCTGGTTTCGGGTCTACGCCCAGCAACTGAACGCCCTATTCGGACTCGCTTTCGCTACGCCTGCCCTATACGGTTAAGCTTGCTACTGAACGTAAGTCGCTGACCCATTATACAAAAGGTACGCCGTCACCCCTTACGAGGCTCCGACTGTTTGTATGCATGCGGTTTCAGGATCTATTTCACTCCCCTCCCGGGGTTCTTTTCGCCTTTCCCTCACGGTACTGGTTCACTATCGGTCGATCACGAGTATTTAGCCTTGGAGGATGGTCCCCCCATCTTCAGACAGGATTTCACGTGTCCCGCCCTACTTGTCGCACACCTAGTTCTTTCATACTGTTTTCGCCTACAGGGCTATCACCTGCTATGGCCGCACTTTCCAGAGCGTTCGGCTAACAATACAAATAAAGAGTGCAAGGCTCATCCCATTTCGCTCGCCACTACTTTGGGAATCTCGGTTGATTTCTTTTCCTGCGGTTACTTAGATGTTTCAGTTCACCGCGTTCGCTTCGCATGGCCTATGTATTCAGCCATGGATACTCCAAAAGGAGTGGGTTTCCCCATTCGGACATCTACGGATCAAAGCTTGTTTGCCAGCTCCCCGTAGCTTTTCGCAGGCTACCGCGTCCTTCATCGCCTGTGATCGCCAAGGCATCCACCACATGCACTTGTTCGCTTGACCCTATAACGAGTCTGTCTCATCGACAGTCGCTACAGGTTGAGTTCTCGCGTTGTGCCGTATTCCAATTGAGTCAAACTTAGAGTTCGAATCATCTTGAGATACATCGATACAATCACAACCCGGATAGTTTTCACGTCCATCTCAAGACGCTTCCGCTATCCAAATTACTTACTTCTTCCAGATTGTTAAAGAACGACAGCCGATACTTTCGTACCGCTCTGACTGGCTCAATCGCCAATGAGAAAAACTCGAACCAAACTTCATTCGAATGTTTGTCATTGAAGATTATTGAAAGCGGCCGGCATTATAACCGGTTTATACCGCAGACAGCTAGTCTGTCTTAATCAACAGCCGATAAGCGTGAGCGCTCAACTTGTGCGAGATAGCTCTGGAAAGGAGGTGATCCAGCCGCACCTTCCGATACGGCTACCTTGTTACGACTTCACCCCAGTCATGAATCCTACCGTGGTGACCGTCCTCCTTGCGGTTAGACTAGCCACTTCTGGTAAAACCCACTCCCATGGTGTGACGGGCGGTGTGTACAAGACCCGGGAACGTATTCACCGCGGCATGCTGATCCGCGATTACTAGCGATTCCAGCTTCATGCACTCGAGTTGCAGAGTGCAATCCGGACTACGATCGGTTTTCTGGGATTAGCTCCCCCTCGCGGGTTGGCAACCCTCTGTTCCGACCATTGTATGACGTGTGAAGCCCTACCCATAAGGGCCATGAGGACTTGACGTCATCCCCACCTTCCTCCGGTTTGTCACCGGCAGTCTCCTTAGAGTGCTCTTGCGTAGCAACTAAGGACAAGGGTTGCGCTCGTTGCGGGACTTAACCCAACATCTCACGACACGAGCTGACGACAGCCATGCAGCACCTGTGCGCCGGTTCTCTTTCGAGCACTCCCACCTCTCAGCAGGATTCCGACCATGTCAAGGGTAGGTAAGGTTTTTCGCGTTGCATCGAATTAATCCACATCATCCACCGCTTGTGCGGGTCCCCGTCAATTCCTTTGAGTTTTAATCTTGCGACCGTACTCCCCAGGCGGTCAACTTCACGCGTTAGCTACGTTACTAAGGAAATGAATCCCCAACAACTAGTTGACATCGTTTAGGGCGTGGACTACCAGGGTATCTAATCCTGTTTGCTCCCCACGCTTTCGTGCATGAGCGTCAGTATTGGCCCAGGGGGCTGCCTTCGCCATCGGTATTCCTCCACATCTCTACGCATTTCACTGCTACACGTGGAATTCTACCCCCCTCTGCCATACTCTAGCCTGCCAGTCACCAATGCAGTTCCCAGGTTGAGCCCGGGGATTTCACATCGGTCTTAGCAAACCGCCTGCGCACGCTTTACGCCCAGTAATTCCGATTAACGCTTGCACCCTACGTATTACCGCGGCTGCTGGCACGTAGTTAGCCGGTGCTTATTCTTCCGGTACCGTCATCCCCCGACTGTATTAGAGCCAAGGATTTCTTTCCGGACAAAAGTGCTTTACAACCCGAAGGCCTTCTTCACACACGCGGCATTGCTGGATCAGGCTTTCGCCCATTGTCCAAAATTCCCCACTGCTGCCTCCCGTAGGAGTCTGGGCCGTGTCTCAGTCCCAGTGTGGCTGGTCGTCCTCTCAGACCAGCTACTGATCGTCGCCTTGGTAGGCCTTTACCCCACCAACTAGCTAATCAGCCATCGGCCAACCCTATAGCGCGAGGCCCGAAGGTCCCCCGCTTTCATCCGTAGATCGTATGCGGTATTAATCCGGCTTTCGCCGGGCTATCCCCCACTACAGGACATGTTCCGATGTATTACTCACCCGTTCGCCACTCGCCACCAGGTGCAAGCACCCGTGCTGCCGTTCGACTTGCATGTGTAAGGCATGCCGCCAGCGTTCAATCTGAGCCAGGATCAAACTCTTCAGTTTAAACCTGTTACTGTTTTCGGTTCGGTTAAGAACCGGTCGCTCACTCAAAGCTGACAGGAATATGAATCACTTCATAAACCTGACTTACTTTAGTGTGAGACTCTTGATACTTTTGCTATCTGATCCGAGGATCAGCTCGCTTCCATCAAGCGCCCACACTTATCGGCTGTTAATTTTTAAAGAGCAATCTGCGAGGAACTTCGTGTTTCCCGGCAGCGCTGCGTTTTCAGCAGCAGAGAAGCGAGATTATTAACCGTTTTTTAAAACTCGTCAACAACTTTTTTAACTACTTCGTTGCGACGACTGCGGTTTAATTTCGTATGTACTGGAGTTGCTAAAACCAACTTCAACAGCACCGCTTCCCTTCTTCCCCCGCGCTGCGTTTCCGTTAGCGCGAAAGAGGCGTGATTCTAAGCACCTGCCCCCATCCACGCAAGCCCTTTCGTGAAATATTTTTGACATGCTATGCCGGGAGCAGCCAAGCCTGCCCAGTGGTCATATATAAGCGGCACGGCAAGAGCTGCCCCGGTCGCCCGTGTACAGCCCCGCCGCTGCGAACTCGACCTTCCCGTCGGTTACCGCCCCACCATCGCCCTCACCACACCGTCCCGCCGAATCAGTCCGTGATACAGCGCCGCCGCAAAGTGCGCGAGGAACGTCAAGAAGAACAGATAGGCCAGCACACGATGCGCGACCCTCAGCCAGGCGAACGTCACCGGATCAGCCGACACCAGCGCCGGCAGCTGCACGCCGCCGCCCAACGTCACCGGATACCCGCCCGCCGACAGCATCGCCCACCCGATCAGCGGCATCGCGACCATCAGCGCATACAGCACGAGATGCGATCCGCGCGCGGCCACCTTCTGCCACCACGGCAGATCCTCGGGCAACGCCGGCGGCTTCGACAACACCCGCACCACGATCCGCACGCACACCAGCACCAGCACGGCCACACCCAGCGGCTTGTGAATCGCCACCAGAACCTCATGCCGCCCGGAAACGGACGCCACCATCCCCACCCCGATGAACAGCATCGCGATGATCATCGCGGCCATCACCCAGTGCAGCACCCTCGCGGGCAAACCAAACGTCGCAGAAGTCTTCATCACCGTCCCTCCGAACTCAACCTGGCCACGCCCGCCACACCGGCCTCTTCACTCGTCCTGCGCAGATACGAATCCGCATAAGCAGCCGAGCGCGCGGCCAGCAACGGATCCCCCGACACCTGAATCCCCTGCGGCAGCACCGTCGGGTCGTAATTCACATCCCGGCACGGCCCGCTGTCCTGCGCCTCCACGCGGTCGAGCACGAGCGTGCCCGCGTCGATCGTCGTGCGCTGCGCGGGCCAGACCTTCGTGGCGTCGTCCACCGGATCGCCGGGCTCCGCCAACGTGACCAGCAGCTTCCATTTCTGCGCACCCGCCGCGATGCGCTGCGTCACGTCCTGCTGCAACACGTTCGGGTCCGCCGCCGTCGCGACGTCGCCGGCGCCGGCCGTCTGCTCCGGCACGACGCGCCACCGCACCGCCTGGCGCTTGCCGGCCGCGTCGACGAAGTAAAACGCGTTCAATCCGTAATAGCTTTCGGTGACGTAGCTCGCGCTCGGCTTCGCACCCTTCACCCATTGCAGGAACGCGCCCGCCTCCGGGTGCACGCCGAAAAACGCCTTTACCTTCGCCGGGTCGGGCTTGCCCGTCTTCGGATCGGGCCGGGTCGCCATCAATTGCGCGTAGAACGCCTGCGGCGTCGCCACCGGAAACACGGGCATCGCGTTCATCCCGGTTCGCCATTGCTCGCCATCGGGCGCGGTGAGCTTCAGCGCGAGGCTGCGGATCGGCACGCTGCTGTCGGGCGCGTACGGGTTCCCGCCCGGCAACGCGAAGCGCCCGACCACCGGCGTGCGCACCGCCTTGAAGAACGGCGCAACCGAATACGCGCTCGCGGCGCCGTTGCCTTCGAAGTAACCGGTCACGCACACGCCCTTCGCGTGATTGCGCCGGAAGCCCGGGTGAATGCCGCCGCCGGCCGTCTGCAATGCGTCGACGATCCGGTGCGGGGTCAGACGCGCCGGCGCGAGCCATCCGCCGACATACCCGAACGCCACGGCCACGCCGGCCACCGCACCGCCGATCGCGGCCCAGCGCCACCACCCGCGCCCGGGCTCGCGCTGCGGCGAAGAAGAGGAAGAGGAAGAGGAAGAAGATCGCTCCATGAATGTGCTCCCGACCATCAGGTCATTGTCGAACCCGCGTAGGACGCCACCCGCGCCGCTTTATTCCACGAAAATTTTTTTTCCTATGCTGGTGGAATACGCGGCGCCCACCGGCGTCCTACGCTGCATCCCGACCCATTCGGCAACCGGCCCGGCCATGCCCTCTACCGCCCTCGACGACGACGTACTGCGCGAACTCATCCCCAGGCTGCGACGCTTCGCGCTCTGGCTCGCGCGCGACGTCCACGCCGCCGACGATCTCGTCCAGTCGACGCTCGAGCGCGCACTGTCGCGCTGGACGAGCCGTCGCGACGACGCGTCGCTGCGCAGCTGGCTCTTCACGATCCTGTACCGGCAGTTTCTCGACGGCAAACGCAGCGCGAAGCGCTACGCGTGGCTGCTCGGGCGCATCCGCGACGACGACGAAGCGCACTGGCCGTCCGCCGAACGCGAATTCGCGGCGCGCGCGACGCTCGAAGCGTTCGGCCGGCTCTCCGACGAACAGCGCAGCCTGCTGCTGCTCGTCGCGGTCGAGGGCTTCACCTATCAGGAGGTCGCCGACCTGCTCGAGGTGCCGATCGGCACCGTGATGTCGCGGCTCTCCCGCGCGCGCCAGGCGCTGCGCCAGCTCAGCGACGGCGAGCTTCCTGCTCCTTCTTTGCGACTGATGAAGAAATGAACACGCCTCCGAACGAACACGACCTCCAGTCCTACGTCGACGGCCAGCTCGACGACGATGCGCGCGCTGCGGTCGAACGCTATCTCGCGCTGCATCCGGCGCGCGCGGAACAGGTGAAGCAATGGCAGCAGGATGCGCAGCGGTTGCGGGCCGCGCTGGAAAGCGTGCGGATGCCGGCGGATAACCTTGCGCTGGATCCTGCCGCCATTCGCGGCAGGCAGGCGGAGCGCACACGGATGCGGTTCGCGATCGCGGCTTCGTTCGTGTTCTGCGTCGGGCTGGGGACATTCGGCGGATGGCAGGCGCGTGGATGGAACGCGGCGCCGCCCATCGCTCCGATGAGCGATGCAGTCGAGGCTTACCGGATGATGGTGGTCGATCAGACGGCCAAGGTGGATTACCGGCCGACCGGTGCGGGCGATTTGCAGGGGTGGCTCACCCGGCGCGTCGGGGCATCGGCGCGGCTGCCGGATTTGAGCGCGGCGGGGTTCAGGCCGGTCGGTGGGCGGTTGTTCACGACGGACAGCGGGGCCACAGCTGCGATGGTGCTCTATGAAGACGAGGCCGGGCGGACGCTCAGCTTCTATCTCCGGCCGGCAGAATCGAAACATCGCCTGCTGCCGGCCGGGCAACGTGTGGATGGCGCGTTGCTCGCACGGTACGGGTCGGTGAACGGGCTCAACTATGCGGTGGTCGGGCCGGCCGGGAGCCTCGCGGAGAAAGCGGTCGTGCAGGCGCTCGATCGGCAGACTTGAAGTAGCAGGATGCGCGCCCGGTCGGCGGTTGGGGGTGGCCGCCAGTGCCTTTTGTGGCGCGGCCCGGCGGGCTTGAACGGGCGCACGCTCACCACTCGCTTGCACAGTGTTTCGACTGACTTTCCTTGGCTGTTATGCACATCGAAGCCGCTCCGGTGCCCTCACCTTTGGGAATCACAGGGTTTCGAGTCGCTGCGGAACAGGATGTCCACATCGATCACGGGTAAGCGATCCGGCTTCCAAGGATGGCTACGATCCTGTCCGTCCAGGTAGAGTCGCCACCGAGACCTGGCTGCCGGCAAGCATCTTGTTCGCTCGACGCACGAACACCCAGTGCCAAACCCAGAGGAAAACTGCTACGCCACCGGCGATGGAGCCAAGGGTATCGGGTATCAACGAAACAACCTGCGCAAGACACCACCCGATGCCACTGATCCGGCCGAACGAGCGCAGACCCGACAGCGCCGGATTGATACGGGACTCCGCTTCCAGGGACTTCGCAACGTTGGAAATAATGAAGAAATCCTCGATGAAGTTGTACGGCAAGAGGAACATGAGCCAGACGCTGTTGGGTTCGGCCGCACGCGATCCTTGGTTGACCGATTTCAGGGTAGTCCTCAGGTCGCTCGCGTAGGCATAGACCAGAGCCAGGAAAACCATGATGACGACGATGCCGCCGATTGTCCCAAGCCTCTCCATTTCGCCGAGAACGCCACCGTCTTCTGAAGGATAGACAAGGGGATAGGCGAGCCCAAAGGCAATGGGGAGGCTCAGCATGGCTTTGAGAATGATCCGCGCAGTTGCGCTCATGTGTATCCGATGGATAGGTGCGTTGTCACCGGCAGCATAGCGAACGATCATCCTCGCCGTGCGACTTTGTCCTGGTATATGCCGCCTTCTCTCGCGACGCCAGTCGAGTCGGTGTCTGAACCGCACCGGGAATCGTGGAGGCCGGTCAACTTGATCGTGGTGAAGCTACATGCTGATATCGTTCGGTTCGCTCACCTTGGGTCTGCACAGCGTTTCGAGTTGCGTGGAAGCGTGATATCCACAACCCGGGAGGTGACGCAAACATCCTCACCACATTCGCGTACCCTCACCCGTTGAATGCACAGGATTTCGAGTGTCTTGGCTGCTCGATATCCACATGGCACTCGATCACGGCGAATCGCGCGAACATTCTTCCCATCACCTGCTCCATTCCGGAAAATCCCTGCCCAACAAGGCATTCGGGCTGATTCGCATGGTCGAGTGCATGGCGCTCACCTGTCCGAAGCACAGCGATTCGACTGGTTGGGCGTACAGGTTGTCCACATGCGGCACGTCGGCAAGCGCACGAACGTGATGCATTTTCCCCCGCGCTCGCATCGTGGAGCCGGCATTTCTGCACTCAGTCGCGGGCTCACGTATCCGGATCGGCTCGTCACGGTCAGAATTCGCCGGGATCCGCCCCCCGCTTGCGATCCGAGCGCATGCTCACCTGTTGCTCGCACAGCATTTCACGTCATTTGCGCCGCGGTTACCCACATACGAAGGCTGACCACCTTCACCGCCGCCCAGGTCACTTGGTCAGATGAACCTTGAGAATCTCGCCGGTTTCCGGGGAGATGACGTATCCCATCGACGTTCCAAGCGGACTCGCATTGCCGAGCCCGCGCATGCCGGGAGGCATCTTCGCCAGAAACGTCACGCCGATGACGCGGTCGCCCGGTTTCGGATCGACCCTCGCGGCACTTTCGTCCGTGATCCAGATCTCGAAGTTGTGCAAATCCTGCCCGGTCTTCGCGAAGTCGTCATAGGCGGCTTTCAGGCCGAGCAGCATCGCGGTATTGAGCCGGACGGAACATCGATCGACCTCGCCGAAATTCAGCTTGCTCATGGCGTTCTCCGGATATCACGGGTTCGGGTTCGTCTGCGGCGCTTGCCGCGGCTCGAGGAAATACTGCGATTCGTCGGAAATGACGCCGTTCACGTAACGCCGGTCTTCCCATAACAATCGCCAGCACGTCGGGATGAACAATCCCGGCAAATCGTCCGTCAGGTGCGGCGCACGCGTGCCCCGAGTGAAGTAATTGAAGCAACCTCCATTACGCAAGCCGGGCATGACGATCGGCACGAGGCCCGGCCGCCTCGACCACTTGACGACGACAGGCTCCCAGATGCCGTCGCAAGGCACTTTCCGGCCGGTCCAGATGATCGGGCCCACAGCTTCTGGAACCGCAGGCAGCTCCTCCGGAAACACCGGATACGAAAGCGTGTGGAAGTTGCGCTCATGGGCATCCGGGGACAACAGCTGTCTTGCCGAGCGCAGACGTGCGAGGTTGCCGATTCGATCGTCCGAATCGAACGGCGCAGACTCCATCTGGTATTCCGATGCGTGCAGCAGCCGGGCCAGCGCGTCGATCTTCGGCGGGTATGGGGCAACCTGCCCACCGCGATCCCAGTAATCGGGATTCGGGTAGAAATACGCGTCCAGAAGGTGGTATTGCCGGTACACGTGCTTGAACGGCCCACCGCTCCGCCAGCCAATCCGGTTCCCTCCGGCCAGCTCGGTCAGCCCTCGATCGTAAGCCGCGAGAATGTCGGCGATGATCGGAAAGTGGGTGCGCTGGATGGCCTCCGGATCACCATCGGGCCACGTGTTCACTGCATGCTCGTACGCGTTCGCGAAGCGCTCGAATGCCTCGCGCTTGCGCGTCCAGAGCGACAGGCTCGTCAGGCGTTGCAGCAGCCAGAAAATCTTGCGCCGGGTAGCGTCGTCCGTCATGTCGTCCTGCTCGATCGCAAACGGCGCCGGTTGCCTGCCCGTCATGCCCTCTCCTTTGCGTTCACGCCGGCGCAGCGTCATCGCCCAGGCCGCTGCGTTTCAACACCTCCCGCAGGCACACCGGACACACATACTCACCGGCGTCCCGCAGCCGCACGAACATGGCCGGGTCGTCGATCCGGAACGTCGAATCGACGATGTCGATATCCGGCCCGAGCACCTTGCGCAAAAAGGCTTCGTCGAACCAATACTTGGGCTCGTGCTTCACACGGGCATCGATCACCCGCACGACGTGACAATCACGGATTACATCGATCGTGAGAATCGCCGTTTCGATATCCGGCGACGACCGCGTCGGCCGGATCAGCCCGTGAAGTTCGCATCGCGCGAAATCGCTCGGCCACTTTGCATTCGCCGCGACGACGGACGTATCGAACGCCTGCTCTTTCGTCGTCGGTTGATGGGGCACCTCGCCGGAACGCACGAGCAGTTCGTCCAGACACGCCAGACAGACATAGGCGCGCAAGCGCTCCAATGCCGCGATCTTCGGAAATGCCTCCACGTGCGCGACCTGGTCGACGAAGATCGCATCGACCTCGTGCTCGTCGAGCTCGGCGCGCAACATCCACATCTCCCGGCTGTATCTCGGCCGGTCGAGCGAGACCTTCACGAGTTCACCG
Source organism: Burkholderia cepacia ATCC 25416 (assembly GCF_001411495.1). NCBI lineage: Bacteria > Pseudomonadati > Pseudomonadota > Betaproteobacteria > Burkholderiales > Burkholderiaceae > Burkholderia > Burkholderia cepacia. The sequence goes on from NZ_CP012981.1 coordinate 894,576, forward strand.
GGCACACACTGCCCGCGCAACCTGATGCGTGCGTCCACACCCTTCGATGTTGTCGCCGTGGAAGCGCGTCCGTGTCGATGGCAAACGATCGGTCCCATTACTCACTCCAGTTGCGAGCGCCGCTTGCGTCGCCCTGCTCTTTCTTCGGTTTCGTCGCGCCGTGGAAGACATCGAGCGATCGCACATTCCCGCGACCGGATTGCCGAGCGAAGCCCAATCGTGCCAGCCCATCGGCGACGGCGACCACCTCGGTCACGACAACCGCAACACGGCCGGCAATCTCCGTCACCAGCATTTCGTCGACAGGTGCCTTCATCGATCGCTTTGTCCTTCGTCGTTCGTCGCGCGCCAGTCGATCCACTCGACCGCGAGCGCGAGGAGCTCCGGCAAATTGCCCGGTCCGCCGTAGCCGGCGAATTCAGCGCTGGTCGCACGCACGGATATCCAGTCCGACTCGTTGCGCTCGATCGACAGATCGATCACCTTGCCAGACGTCGCGCCGTCGAGCTTCACCTTCCACCCCGGATTGTCCAGCGTGACGACCTCGATGCCGTGCGCGTGTTCCCAGACGCCATCGCAACGCGATTCGTACCAGCGCTGCAGCGCAGTCAAAGAATCGATCATGTGCCTGTGCCTCCCGTCATCCGGTTCACACCGTTACGAGCCATCTGACGATGTCTTCGATGTCTTGGCGAGACAGCTTTCCGACGCGATCGACAAATACCCCGTAGCCGAATCGAACTTCACGTTGAATCGCTCACCTTTGTAGCGGCAGCACAGGACATCGGCTTCCGGGATCGACACGCGTTGCTCGAACACGATGTCGCACGGATGTTGCTGCATTCGATGCACGACTGTGTCGATATCGAGCGTGTCGAGCCTAGGCAACGAAGAGTCGGTCATGTGTCGTGAGCCTGTTCGACGGGCCTTTGCATCCTGGATGCCGGCGATTCTACAGACATAAGGGTCCGCCTATCACCCACGCGCTTCACAGCTTCCCGATTCGTTCTTCTGTTCGCCGCACGCAGTGCATATCGCGGGCGGATCACAGTCGACGGACTGTGCTTATCCAAAGGTGTTAACAGGGTTCGTATATATACGTAGTGATAGTTAACAAGCGCTGTGCCTCACAGTGGATAACCTCCGTAACGCACTGAATTTTCAGCACGAAGCGGGATGCATAACCATGGGTGTCGTACGTGAACAGCTCCGCGCAGCACAGAACAACTTTTCGTCGATTCACAGGCTCGCCGACATATCCTCAATCGTTCCACTGTGAATCCAGAGGCTTGCCGGACGGTTATCCAGAGGGCAATGTGGATAACATCACCGCGCATCGACGCGTTTTGCTGTGATGCGAAACGGTGAAGGCGACGTGCCCGGCATCGCCAGGCGCCATCGATCGTTTGCCCCCGCACGCGCCGATTCAAAAAATTTTCACGAAAGGGCTTGTGCTCCTCAAAAACCCTCTCTATAATTTGCGGCTTCTTAGGCTCGTAGCTCAGTTGGTTAGAGCACCACCTTGACATGGTGGGGGTCGTTGGTTCGAATCCAATCGAGCCTACCAACGAACAAAATGAAGGGGTCCGGCAGCGCAAATTGCCTACAGGCAACGCGGCTCGCCAAACATACAAACGCCACGCGGCAACCTCGCGTGGCGTTTTTCTTTTTCCGGCCGGAACAACGCGAAACGACGCATATCGCCCCGATGCGTTGCGCGATCCACGGCATCGCATCTCCACCGACATCCTGGCCCGTGACGTTACGACCTGCGCTGCACGGCGGGTAGAATCGTGTACGACCGAAGCGGCTGCGCCGTTCGATTTTCACCGCACCCGACCACATCAAAACAACAACGCGCGACCCGCGCGACTGAGAGCACCCGACCATGTCCGACGTCACGACCGCCGCATCGCTCGCGAGCAACGACGAAATCGCCGCTTATGTCGGCAAGAAGGCTGCCTGGTTCGAACGGAAATGGACGATCGCCGCGTCACGCAAGAACCGGCAGTCGTGGAACTGGGCAGCCTGTTTCCTGGGCCCGGTCTGGATGGCGTATCGATGCATGTACTGGCAGGCCGCGGCCGTCCTCGGCGCGTCGCTCGCGATCACGCTGGTCGAGCTGCTGTTCTTCCCGACATACTTCGAATCGAGCACGCTCGACCCGGTCACGATCGGGATCGCGGTGTCGCTCGGCTGGTACGGGAACGGCCTCTACAAGGCGCACGTCGAGCGCCGGGTCGACAAGCTGCGCCCGAACGCGACGTCGCGCGAATCGTTTCTCGCGTTGCTGGAAGCGCAGGGCGGCACGAACTGGCTCGCGGCGACCGGTTTCGCGATCGCGACGCCGTTGCTCGGCTTCCTGATGATCGTGATCCGCAACGTCGTGGTCGGCACGTATTGATCGCACGAGTACGAGCGCGAGTACGAACCGGCGGCCGGTAAAGCAGGGCGGCAGGACGGTGAACAGCGCGCATCGCGGACGTGCCTGCGCATGGCACCCGGCGCGCAATCCCGCCGCCCTCAATGCAGATGCTTCAACTTGTCAGGATTGCGCACGACATAGATCGCGACGATCTTTCCGTCCTCGATCTCGAGCGCCGTGGTCTGCAGCTCGCCATCGGATTCCAGCGTGACGAAACCCGGCAGCCCGTTGACGAACCCGGCACGCACAAGCTTCGATGCATGTGTCGCAAACAGCTCGGCCAGATACTCGTGCACCTTCATCACGCGTTCGAAGCCGAACACCGGCTTGCCTGCCGCCGAGCGCTTGCCGCCACCGTCCGAATGCAGGCTCACGTCCTCGGCGAGCATCGCGCCGAGCGTGCGCATGTCGCCGCTGCGTGACGCGGCAAAAAACGCTTCCGCCAATTCGATTCCGCGCTGTTTCTCGACATGAAAGCGCGGCCGCGCCTCGCGCACATGCGTGCGGGCCCGCGCGGCGAGCTGCCGGCACGCGGCCGGGTCGCGCTGGATCGTCGTGGCCACTTCGTCGAACTCGAGGCCGAACACGTCGTGCAGGAGGAACGCCGCGCGTTCGAGCGGCGAGAGCCGTTCGAGCGCGAGCAGCAGCGGCAGCGTGACGTCTTCCTGTTCGTCTTCCTCGACGACCGGCTCGGGCAGCCACGGGCCGATATAGGTCTCGCGCTGGTGCCGTGCGGACTTCAGCTGGTCGAGGCACATGCGCATCACCATGCGGCGCAGGAACGCCTCGGGCACGCGCACCTCGGTACGGTCGACGTCCATCCAGCGGATGAACGCTTCCTGCACCATGTCCTCGGCATCCGCGACGGAACCGAGCATCCGGTACGCAACGCGGATCAGCGTGCGACGCAGCGGGTCGAAGCTCGCCGCCGCGTCGGCCTGTGCTTCGGCGCTGCCCCTGGCCGGGTCGAGGGTCGCCATCAGGCCACCATCTTCGCGGCGGCGGCCTTCGCGTCGGCCGGGTCGATCCACAGCCCGAAGCCGACGGCGAGCCGGTTCCAGCCGTTGATCACGTTGATCATCAGCGTGAGCTTCACCTGTTCCTCCTGGCTGAAGTGGTCGTTCAGCGCCGCGTAGGCTGCTTCGTGTGCGGCGTGGCCCTCCGACAGCCGCGTGAGCGCTTCGGTCCAGCCGAGCGCCGCGCGTTCGCGGTCGGTGTAGCAGGGCGCTTCGCGCCACGCGGCAAGCAGATAGATGCGCTGCTCGGTCTCGCCTTGCTCGCGCGCCTCGGCCGTGTGCATGTTAATGCAGTTCGCGCACGCGTTGACCTGCGATGCGCGGATCTTGACGAGCTCGATCAGCGTCGGCTCGAGGCTCCCGGCAGCGGCGACCGATACGGTCATCCAGCTCTTCATCAGTGCGGGGGCGGCGGCAAACGGATTGAGTTTCGCAGTCATGGTCCTTCTCCTTTCGTGTGGGTTCCGGTGACATGACGAGCGAGCCCCCCGCGTGTGTGACATCGGCGAAAATTTTTTCGAAGCGCGTTTGGCCGCGGACCCGGACGAAGGGCGGGGCGGTTCACCGTCGTGCCGGTCGCGGCGCACGCACACGTTCGTCAGACAAATCCGGGCATCTCGGGGCATTCACTCACGATCGCTGCGCGGATGTCATGGGGCGTCAGCAGCCCGCCAGCGCGGACCAGCGCGTCGTGCACGGCGTTCACGCCCGAACCGGCAGGCCTGCCCGGCGTGTCACGCGTGCGACACGCGCGCAGCCAACACTTTCATTTCTCTTTCGTTCGCGTTTCACCGGCATCCCGATTCGCAGCATTCACATTTCTGGACCATACTGTTCTGCACGGGCAGATGAAGTGACGCCGCATTCGCGGCCCGGCGCGCGCGCCGGCTGCCCGTCGACGCAGCAGCAGGTTGCACGTCAGCCGCGCGCATCATGCGCAAGGCTTTCCCTTTTCCGGCAACGCAACGCAGCGAATCGCGACGTGGACGGTAAACCGATGAGCCTCCTTGCATCACAGCTTCAGCGCCGTTACCAGGACGTGCGCACCCATAGCGTCGCGTTGACCGCGACGCTGTCCGCCGAAGACCAGGCCGTGCAGTCGATGCCCGACGCGAGTCCGACGAAATGGCATCTCGCGCATACGACCTGGTTCTTCGAAACCGTCGTGCTGATGCGCCGCGTGCCCGGCTACGCGCCGTTCGACGACGCATTCCAGTTCCTCTTCAATTCCTATTACGAAGCGCTCGGCCCGCGCCATCCGCGGCCGCAGCGCGGGCTGCTCACGCGCCCGTCGCTCGACGAGGTGCATGCGTACCGGCAATACGTCGACGACGCGATGCTGCGCGCGCTGGCCGGCGCCGATGCGGCGCTGCTCGATACGATCGCGCCCGAGATCGTACTCGGCCTGCATCACGAGCAGCAGCACCAGGAACTGATCGTCACCGACATGCTGCACGCGTTCTCGTGCAACCCGCTGAAGCCGGCGTTCCGGCCGCGCAACGGGACGGACGCGGACGCAATGGCCGCGGGCGATGCGGGCGCGCTGCACTGGCTTCACCAGCCGGGCGGGCTCGTCGAGATCGGCCACGACGGCGATGCATTCTCGTTCGACAACGAACGGCCGCGTCATACGGCGCTCGTGCGGCCGTACGAGATCGCGAACCGCCTCGTGACGAACGCGGAGTTCGCGGCGTTCGTCGCCGACGGCGGCTACACCCGCCCCGAGTTCTGGCTGTCCGACGGCTGGGCCACGGTGCAGCGGGAAGGGTGGCAAGGGCCCGCGTACTGGCTGCCCGACGACGACGATGCGGCCGCCACGCGCGTCCGTCGCACGTTCGGCCTGCACGGCATCGAACCGCTCGCGCCCGACGCACCGGTGTGCCACGTGAGCTTCTACGAAGCGGCCGCATACGCGGAATGGGCCGGCGCCCGCCTGCCGACCGAATTCGAATGGGAAGCCGCGTTCCCCGCCGAAGGCATCCGGCAGATGCTCGGGCACGTGTGGCAATGGACGCGCTCGTCCTACGAGCCGTACCCGGGCTTTCGGCCGCTCGCGGGCGTCGCCGCCGAATACAACGGCAAGTTCATGGTCGGCCAGCAGGTCCTGCGCGGCAGCAGCATCGCGACGCCGCCCGGGCACGAACGGCCGACGTACCGCAATTTCTTTCCGCCGGCCGCGCGCTGGCAATTCACGGGGGTGCGACTTGCGCGAGACGTCTGACCAGACGGCCACGAGCGGTGGCCAGCAACCCGCCCGCGATTCGCGGCCGAGCGCGTTCGAGCGCGACCTGATCGACGGACTGTCGCGCACGCCGCGCAGCATTCCGCCGAAATACTTCTACGATGCGGCCGGCTCCGCGCTGTTCGATCGCATCTGCGAACTGCCCGAGTATTACCCGACCCGTACCGAGCTCGGCATCCTGCGCGATCGCGCGGCCGAGATCGTGCGGCGCGTCGGCCCGCATGCGGAACTCGTCGAATTCGGCGCCGGCTCGCTCGAGAAGATCCGCGTGCTGCTCGACGCGTTCGCCGGCAACTATGCGAACGCGCCGGCGCGCTACGTGCCGGTCGACATCTCGGCGGACTACCTGCATGGCGCGGCCGCGCGGCTGCGGTCGGCCTATCCGTGGCTCGACGTCGCGCCGATCGCCGCCGACTACACGAAGGCCGAGCAACTGGCCGCGCTGACCGCGACACCGGCGCGGCGCATCGGTTTCTTTCCGGGCTCGACGATCGGCAATTTCTCGCGGGACGAAGCCGACGCATTCCTGCGCGATGCCGCACGGCTGCTGCGCGGCGGCGGCCTGCTGGTCGGCGCCGATCTCGTGAAGGACGCGCGCACGCTGCACGACGCGTACAACGATGCGCAGGGCGTCACCGCGCAGTTCAACCTGAACCTGCTGGTGCGCGCGAACGCGGAGCTCGGCGCGGATTTCGACGTCGACGCGTTCTCGCATTGCGCGTTCTACGACAGCGAGCGGCAGCGCATCGAGATGCATCTCGTCAGCGATGTCGCGCAGACGGTGCACGTGCGCGGCCACGCGTTCCGCTTCGACGCCGGCGAGCGCATCCACACGGAGAATTCGCACAAGTTCACGATCGACGGCTTCCATGCGATCGCGCGCCGCGCGGGATTCGCGCCCGATACCGTGTGGACCGACGCGGACAACCTGTTCAGCGTGCACTGGCTGCGCAGCGTCGACGATATCCGCGCGTAACGCCCGCTGTTGCGAACCGCTCGCGCCGCGCGGTGCGGGCGGTTCGCGTCCCGCGCACGCCGGCGAGCTCGATCGAATCGCCCGGTTTCGTGCCGAAACGCCCTTTTTACCGGCCCGATGCATTGCCGCAACGGTGTTTCGAGTACGGCCTCTCCCTTGTCCCGCAAGGCTTTGCAGGCATCCGTAAACGTCCGTTACCTGTCTCGCATACCCGTTTCACCTGTGTCTGTGTCCGGTGCCTAGACTCCGAACCGTATTCACATGACGCACGACACGTGCAGGGAGTCGCGAGATGAGCAAGAAACTTATTCTCGGTGCAGTTCTCGGTGTAGCGGCGCTGGCAGCTTCGGGCGTCGCGTCGGCCCACGTCGACCTGTCGGTCGGCATCGGCGTGCCGGGCGTCTACGCGGCGCCGGCACCGGTCTACGTCGCGCCGCCGCCGCCTGTCATGTACGCGCCGGTCGGCTACCGCGATGACGGCTGGCGTGACGATGGCTGGCGTCGGCGCGAATGGCGCGAACACGAATGGCGCCGCCGTGAATGGCGCGAGCACGAGTGGCGCGACCGCGGCGGCTGGCGCGGCGGCCGCTGGGACTAAGCGGCCCGGCTGATCACCACGAGAGGAGAGTGACAACATGATGCCCATTCGTCACATCAGGCTGTGTGCCGCCGCCGCTGTCGTGGCGCTCGCAACGATCGGCAGCGCGCATGCGGCGGGCTGCATGAAGGGTGCGGTGGTCGGCGGGGTCGCCGGCCACTACGCGGGGCACCACGCGGTCGTCGGTGCGGTCGGCGGCTGTATCGTCGGCCACCACATGGCGAAGAAGCAGGCGCAGGAGCAGGCCGCGCAGCACAAGGCCGCCGCGCAGGGCGTGCAGCCCACGCAGTAAGCACTTCACCACCGGGGCGGCGCCAACGCGCCGCCACCGCCTGCTTCGTTCCCCGTTCATGCAACACCCGGATTGATCCGACGAATGTGCGCCGCGCGCATCGTTACGATCATTTACAACGTCGTGTGGCGCGAATTTGGCGCGTTCATAGAATGCAGTCACACGAACGCGCTCCAGGGAGCACAAGATGAAACAGCAACGATATCTGTCCGTATTGACGGCCGCGCTGCTCGCGCTCGGCTCGGCGTCCGCCTACGCGGCGGCCGGCGGCAATGGCGGTGGCAACGGTGGCGGTCATGGCGCAGGCGGCTCGGGCGGCAACGCGGGCGGCATGTCCGGCGGCCACATGAGCGGCCAGGCGCTGAGCAACTCGAACGGCATGCACGCGGGGGACCGCGACAAGGGCCTGTCGCGCGCAGCCGACCGCTCGGATACGATCGCCGATCGCGCCGGCGTGCAGCCGGGTCATGGTCACACGCATGGGCATGCGCATGGCCATGCCGCGCATGCGTCGACGTCCACGCATCGTTCGCATCACAACGCATTCGGCCGCACGCTGTAAGCGCGGCACACGCATGCGGGAGAAGGGCGCTTCGGCGCCCTTTTTTCATCGAGGCAACGCATCGCCGCCGTCGCGCGGAAACGTCGTGCCGACCCGATTTGCAACCAGCCGTAACCGCGTCGTACTCATGCAGGAATGCGGATCGCCCTCACGCGGATGACGGAAGAGAAACCGGCGCGTGAAGAGGGCGCGGCGAGGGTGTCCGGCACGTTCACCAAGGCAGAAAAAAGGGCGGCTCATCGCCGCCCTTCGTATCACCGCCCGGCGCCTGCCAGCGGCACCGCAGGTTCGAACAACGCATCGGCCTGCCTGACGCGCACGAAGCGCGCCGCGCCGTCACCGTCCACCAGTGCACGGAAATGCGCTTCGCCGCACGCGAGCTTCGCACGCTCGTGCTCGCTCGGCACATGGCCGTCCGTATTCGGCGTATCGACGACGAAGTACAGCCGCTCGCCGCCGTCCTGCTCCGCGAGCACGGCCCAGTCCGGGTGATAGCTGCCGAGCGGTGTCTGCACGCGGAACCACGCGGGCAGCTTCGCGTACAGCTTCACGCCGTCGTGCGCCTCGAGCGCATCGGCGAACGCGCGCTCCGCGTCCGTCTCGCACACGACCGCTTCGTGGATCGACTTCCGCGCGTCGGGCCGCAGGTTGCGCAGGTAACCCGTCAGCGCCTCGCTTTCGAACGATTCGAGCGCATGCACGTGGCGCTCGCCGAGCTTGCGATACGCGATGCCCGCGACGAGCGCGAGCCGCTTGCAGCGGTTGATCGCATCGGCTGCGACCGCGATGAACTGCTGCGGATTCACGCGAAAATCGTCGAGCCGGCCGCTGTCGGCCAGGATCGTTGCAAGCGAACGGCGCGTGAGTTGCGTGCGGTCCTGCAACTCGGTGAGCAGGTCGGGCAGCGGCAGCTCGCCTTCGTCGAGCAGCACCGTACCGGCGCCGGCCACCTCGATCGCCTCGATGCCGGCCTTGCCGATATCGATCTCGGCCTTGCGCCACTGCAGCCGGGCGCGCGCGATGTCCGGCGCGTCGTGCAGCGCGGCCGCGCAGTCGCGCACGAGCTTCGCGTTGTCGAACTCGACGCGGTACACGGTGCGATGACGGATGCGGTCCCACAACGCGCGGAAATCCTCGCCGAACACGACGGCCTTGCCCGACGCATCGCGCCGCAGCGCGATCGCACGGCGCTCGTCCGCGTTGCGCACGGCAAAACGGCCCGACAGCTTGCGCAGCGTCGCGACGATCGGCGCGCGCAGCATCTCGAACGCCTCGGGCAGCACCAGCGCGCTCTGGCGCAGCGCATCCTTCAGCCGGTCGAGCACCTTGCCCTGCGCATCGACGTAACCCTGCTCGTGCAGATGATTCCACAGCACGCGCGACAGCTCGATGCCGAGCGCATGCGCGGGCGCGTCGCCCTCCTGGACGGGCAGCGCCGCGAACTGGTGTTCCTCGACGATCCCGAAACGGATGCCCGTATCGGCCTCGATTTCCTTCTGCAGGTTCTCCGCGAACGACTCGTAGCGCTCGGTCGCGATCACGGTGAGCGTGTTCACGCCCGGGTCGCGCACGCGTTCGCCGTCCTGGTCGACGGCGAGGCGCAACCCGCGGCCGAGCGTCTGGCGGCGCTCGCGCTCGGTCTGGATGTCGCGCAGCGTGCAGATCTGGAACACGTTCGGGTTGTCCCAGCCTTCCTTCAGCGCCGAGTGCGAGAAGATGAACTTCAGCGGCGTGTCGAACGACAGCAGCGCTTCCTTCTCGCGCATGATCAGGCCGTACGCGCGTTCCGCGTTCTCGCGGGCCGCCGCGCTGCTTTCGCTCGTATCGGTCCAGCCGCCCTTGCGGTCGATCGAGAAGTAGCCGTTGTGCGCACGCTCGACTTCGAGTGCGACGTCGACGCCGTCGAACAGCGCACGGTAGGCCGGCACGCGCGCCGCGCGCGCATATTCCTCTTCGAAGATCAGCGCGTAGTCGCCCTTCACGGGCACACCGTTCTCGTCGTAGCGGCGATAACGCTCGACCGAATCGACGAAGAACAGCGACAGCACCTTCACGCCGCGCTCCGCGAGGCGCAACTCCTTGTCGAGATGCTCGCGGATCGTGCGGCGGATCATCTCGCGCTGCACGGCGAGCGTATCGATGTCGCCGAACGCCTCGCCGAGCGACAGGAACGCCTCGCCTTCCGGATGGCGCAGCTCGACGTACTCGGCGCCCTTCACCGCATGCACCTCGCCGATCCGCAGCCCCGCATACAGCGCGCGCCGGGTCAGGCGTTCGAGATCGTCGCCGTCGGTGGCCGTCACGATCTGGCGCTTCACGCCGGCCGCCGTCGCGACGTCGAGCTCGACGCGCGCGCTGATCGCGCCGCGCCGGTTCGACACGCCGACGAGCCGCACATACGGCTTGTTGTGCGCATCCTCGACGATCGCCGACGCGATCTCGATCTGCTTCACGAGCTTGCGTTCGTAAGCGTCGACCGCGTCGAGCCGGTACACCATGTGGTGACGGTCGACGTGCGTGGCCGAATAGCGCAGCGTGCAGAGCGGCGCCATCGCGGCGAGCGCTTCGCGCCCGCGCCCCTCGAGCCCGCCGTCGACGCTTTGCGGCTCGTCGACGATCACGATCGGCCGCGTCGCGCGGATCAGGTCGATCGGCTTCTCGCCGCCGGTCTTCTCGCTGTCCTTGTAGAGGTTGTTGATTTCCTTCTTGTTGATCGCGGCAACCGTCATCACCATGATCTGGATCGCCGCGCTCGCCGCGAAGTGGCGCACCTGGCCGAGCTTCGCGGAGTCGTACAGGAAGTAGTCGTACGGCACGCCCGCGTACAGCGCGCGGAAGTGATCCTCGGTGATGGAAAGCGTCTTGTGCACGCCTTCCTTGATCGCGATCGACGGCACGACGATCACGAACTTCGTGAAGCCGTAGCGGCGGTTGAGCTCGAAGATCGTGCGCAGGTACACGTAGGTCTTGCCGGTGCCGGTCTCCATCTCGACGGTGAAGTCGCGCGAGCCGGGCAGGCCGGACGGCGGCAGCCCGCCGCGCAGCTGCACGTCGGCGAGATTGCGCGCGAGCGCGTCGTCGGTCAGCGACAGCCGGTTGCCGACGCCCTGTTCCGACACCGCGAAGCCGAGCGAGCCTTGCGCGGCGGCCGTCGTGCCGGGCGCGGCGTTCGCGAGCACGCTGAAGTCGCCGCGATACGATTCCTGGCCGCGAAACAGGTCGCAGACGGCGTCGATCGCCTCGCGCTGGTAGTCGAGATCCGCTTCGAAATGCAGCCGCATCACAGGCTCCGCACGCGCTTCACGCCGTGCTGTTCGAGCAGCGCGGCGAGATTGAGCTTCGCGACGTCGTCGACGAAGCCGCTGTCGCGGAACAGGCACGTGACGTCGTGCGTCGTGCCGGTCGCGTCGAGCAGGTCGACGATGCCGTCGGCGAGCGGGCCCGCGTCGTCGCGCGTGATGCGCGCATCGAAGCACGCGACGATCGCGCGGCCGATCAGGTGCACGGTCTTGCCCGCCACCTGGTGATGCTCGACCGGCGTGCACAGGTCGAGGCCGAGCTTCAGCGTCAGTTCGGCGAGCAGGTCGTCTTCGGTGCGGCCGGTCTTCACGTGCTCGACGGATGCGAACAGCGCATGGTCGAAGTCGTCGCGGCGCGGGTCCCACTCGATCACGTTGGTCGTGTCGAGCCGGTACACGCGGAAACCGAGATCGCCATAGCTTTCCGGGTAATCGCGCGCGACCTGCTGCGCGGCGCGGCGCAGGCGTTCCTTGGTGATTTCGGCGAGCGTCAGCGGCTTTTTCAGCTTCGCGCAGAAATCGGCGGCCGCCAGCTGCGTCTTGTCGCGGCGGTCGAGCGCCTCGGGCAATTGCACGAGCACGTAGCGGCGCGCGCCGCCGTCGGTCGCGTTCACCTGCATCACCGCGTGGCCGGTCGAGCCGGAGCCCGCGAAGCAGTCGAGCACGATGTCGTCGCCGCGCGTGCACCAGCCGATCACGGCCGCCGCGAAATCGACCGGCTTCGGCAGGTCGAACGGGATGCCGAGCGTCTTCAGGAGCGCGTCGTCGGAGCCGGCGAACGGCAGCACCGACGGCACGTTCTCGTACATGTTCTCGTCGAGGTAGTAGATCCGCTGCGGCTGCGTGGTTTCATCCGCGCCGAACTCGATCTGGCCGCGCTCGATCAGCGCCTGCATCGTCGCGGGCGGGTTGCGCCAGCCGCGCGCCGGCATCGCGCACGGCTTGCCGGTGACCGGGTGGATCAGCGGCGTGAAATACTCTTCCGGCGCCTTCTTCTTGTTCGGCCAGGCCATCGACACGAGACGGTACACGCGCCCGTCGGCCGACAGCCGGTCGTACATCACCTCGCCGCCCGACAGGTTGGTCTGCGCCTTCATCCACGCGCGGTACGCCTTCTGCGCGTCCTTCGCGTTGCCGCTGCGGTACACGGCGTCGTGCGCGGCGTCGAGCATGCGCTGCGCATTGCGCTTCGGGCGCTTGAGCGGCGCCCGTTCGAGCAGCGTCTCGGCGTTGCGCGCGAACAGCACCAGCGATTCGTGCTGGTACGCGACGCCGCGTGCGTCGCCCTTCGGGTTGCGCTTGTCCCACACGGCGACGCCCAGTTCGTTCTCCTCGCCGAAGATCTCGCGCAGCATCAGCACCAGCGCGTGCACTTCGTGCTCGTCGATGTGCACCGCGATCAGCCCTTCGTCGGACAGCAGCGCGTGCGCGAGCTTCAGGCGCGGATACATCATGTTCAGCCAGTCGGTGTGGAACCGGCCGTTCGCCTCGGTGTTGGTGCTGCGCTTCACGCCGCCCTGGGTCTGCCCGGTCATCGCCAGGTAGTGGCGGATGCTGTCGCTGAAGTCGTCCGGATAGACGAAATCGCTGCCGGTGTTGTACGGCGGGTCGATGTAGACGAGCTTCACCTTGCCGGCGTAACTCTTGTGCAGCAGCTTCATCACGTCGAGGTTGTCGCCCTCGATCACGAGATGGCGCGTGTCGTCCCACGCGACGCTGTCGTCGGGGCAAGGGCGCAGCGTACCCGTCGACGGCGTCAGCGCGGCCTGGCGCGCGCTGCGCTTGCCGTGCCAGTGGAAGCCATAGCGCTCGTCGGCGTCGCCGACCGTGCGTTCGCCGATCAGCGCCTTCAGCACGTCGACGTCGACCGACGCGCCGTCGGGGCCTTCGGTCACGAGTTCGGGGAACAGCGCCTTCAGGCGCGCGACGTTGTCAGCGGTGAAATCCGTCGACATCGCCTGCGGGCTGGCCGCATCGAGTTTCTGCATCGTCTTTTCCATCGGAGCCCGGCCGTGCGCGCCAGGACGTCGGGCGCGCTCACGGCACCGGCGGCAATGGCCGCCCGGGCAAACCCGAAACGCTAGCGAGTCGGTCGGCGCAGGTCAAGCGCCGATGTGGGCCGAACGTACGTGCATCGGCCGCGATCGCCCGCCGGACGGGCCGCAAGCGGATTCGGGCCCGTTGTCGCCCGGACCGGCCGTCGGCCGCTGCGCGGGCGTCCGGCGGCAGTCCGGAAAGGACGAAAAAAGGGCACGGTCGGCGCAAAGCGCCGGCGTGCCCGCATGGAGAATCCCGGACGGAAGGTACGGCGGGGCCCGATGGGCCCCGCACCGGATGGCCGGCCCCGAGATCAGAAACGCGTACGGATGCCCGAAGTCAGTTCGAGCTGGTTCTTCGCGCCGAACGTCGACGCCGCCGTGTAGCCGCCATGCAGCTTCATGTAGTCGCCGGCCAGGTACACCTCGGTGCGCTTGCTCAGGTGGTAGAACACCGACCCGTAGATCGTCTCCTTGAAGCCGTTGGCGACGCCGTTGGTCAGGCTGAACGCGCCGAGGTTCGCGTTCGGCGTGAAGCCGTCCGCGTTGTTCGCGGCGTTCTTGACGCGCATCTGCTGGTAGCCGAGCTCGTAGTCGAGCGCGCCCTTCGGCGCGATCTTCATCGACACCGTCCACGAATCGTCGTGGCGCTGGCCGAGCGAGCCCTGGTCGCCGTTGTAGCGGAAGTAGCCGGCATTCAGGCGCACGATGTCGAACGTGTAGTTGCCGCCGACCGAGAACGTCTGGTTCCTGAAGCCGCCGTGGTTCACGTGGTTGTAGAAGCCCGACACGTTGAACGGGCCGCCGTTGTAGCCGAGCGCGACCTGGTACGCGGAGCCGGTCGCGAACTGCGTCGAGTTGCTGAACTGGTAGCCGGCGCTCGCGAAGATGCCGTTGCCGAACAGCTTCTTCCACGCGATGCCGTTGTTGTAGCGCGTGCCGGTCGGGCCGGCCGCGTAGAAGATCATCTGCTTGAAGTTGTTCGAGTTGGTCCAGCCGCCTTCCTCGGTCGACAGCCTCGCGGAACCGTACGCATCGCCGTAGATCGCCGCCGAGTCGCGCGCGATCGTGTTCTGGAAGCCGGCCGTCAGCTTGCCGAAGCGCTCGTCCTCGACGCCCACCCATGCGTCGCGGTCGAAGATCTGGCCTTCGTCTTCCATCTGGCCGTTCGCGACCACGAATTCGCTTTCGAGGCGGAAGATGATCTTCGTGCCGCCGCCGATGTCTTCGGCGCCTCGCAGGCCCCAGCGGCTGCCGCTGAACCACGGCTCGCCTTCGTTGCCCATCCCGATCACATGCTTGCCGTTCGCGTCGGCGTGGGTCCGGTAGGTCGGAAAGCTCAGGTCCATCAGGCCGTAGAGCTGCACGCTCGACTGCGCTTGCGCGTGGGTGCCGGCGCACAGGCCTGCCGCCGCGATGGAAAGGGCAAGGGTTTTTCGTTTCAAGATCGTCTCCTCCGAGCTGCCGCATTGAAATCTGTTCGTTGGCAGTACGAAATGTATGCCGGATGTTGACGGCCACAGCGAGGGGGCCGACATCTCGCATCGTAGAGGGGGCAATCCTTCACGCCGCTTTCCCGGACTCGGGAATCGGATCGGTGAAAACACCGAACGCGCAACGATCACGGCGCGGGCGCGCGTGCACAAGCGGGCCTGCTGGGCATCCGGCTGGCCTGGTCAACCTTTCGTGCTACGAATCGACGTCCGGTGCGGCGGGTGCGTGCCCGTCAGTCGTGCGCGCTCTTCATGCGCAGGATGTAACCCAGCCCGCGCAGCGTGATGATCTCGGCCGTGCTGCCCGCGAGATGCTTGCGCAGCCTGTGAATATAGATGTCGATCGCGTCGGCGCTCGGCTCGTCGTCGAGCGCGAACACGCTGTCCATCAGCCGCGCCTTCGATACCGTCTTGTTCTGCTGCAGCATCAGCGTCTCGAGGATCGCGTGCTCGCGGCGGCGCAGCGCGAGCACCGTTTCGCCGCAGCGGAATTCGCGCGTGCCGAACGCATAGACGAGATCGCCGCACACGAGCTGCGTCGTGCCGACGCCGGCCTGCCGGCGGATCAGCGCGCGAATCCGCGCAACCAGCTCGCGCGACTCGAATGGCTTCACGACGTAATCGTCGGCGCCCGCGCCGAAGCAGTCGACCTTGTCGTCGACCGAGCCGTGCGCGGTCAGCATCAGAACCGGCACGTTGTCGTTGCGCCGCCGCAGCCGCGCGAGCACTTCCTTGCCGCTGATGCCGGGCAGCCGCATGTCGAGCAGCACCGCGTCGTAGCGTTCGGTCTTCAGCACCGTGTCCGCGCGTTCGCCGTCGCCGACGCTGTCGACCGCGAAATCCTCGCCGCGCAGCAGGTTCACGATCCAGTGCGCGAGTTCGGCGTTGTCTTCGACCAGCAGGAGTTTCATGACGACATCTCTTCAATCGTAGGCGGGCAGCCGTACGGTTACGACAATACCGCGATTGCCGGGCCCCGGCGCAAGCGACACGCTGCCGCCGTGCGCCTGCGCGATCTCGCGGACGATCGCGAGCCCGAGGCCCGAGCCCTCGGTGTCGGCCGACACGCGGTAGAAGCGCTTGAACACGTGCGGCCGCGCCTCGGCTGGAATGCCGGGGCCGTTGTCGATCACGTCGAGCACGATCGCGTCGCCGTCGCGCCGCGCGGCGACCGTCACGCAGCCGCCCGGCTGCGTGTAGCGCACCGCGTTGTCGACGAGGTTCATCACCAGCGCGGTCAGCAGGCTGTCGCTGCCCGCGACGTCGAGCCGCTCGCCGAGATCGGCGCCGAGGTCGATGTCGCGCCGCTGCGCGAGCACGATCGTTTCCTCCAGCACGCTCGACACCACGGCCGCGAGATCGACGCGATGGGTCAAGAGCGTCGACGGCGTCGCTTCCGCATGCGCGAGCAGCAGCAGCTTGTCGGTCACGTCGGCCATCTTGCGGCTGCTGCGCTGCATGCTGTCGAGCACCGACGCGAGTTCCGCATCGTCGTGGCCGCGCCGCTGCGCGTACTGGATCTGCGTGTCGAGTACCGCGATCGGCGTGCGCAGCTGGTGCGCGGCGTCCGCGATGAAGCGGCGCTGCGTGGCCGTATGCGTATTGAGCCGCGCGATGCACTGGTTGATCGCGTCGACGATCGGCCGCAGCTCGTGCTGCAGCCGCTCGGGGCGGATCGGCTCCAGCTCCATCGGCCCGCGGTCGGCGACATCGTCCTTCAGCTTCATCAACGGGCGCAGCTCGAAGGTGAGGCCGAGGTAGACGAGCACCACCGCGAGCATCAGCATCAGCGACAGGCGCACGAGCTGCGGCCGCCAGATCGTGGCGACCATTGCGTTGCGCGAGCGGGTCGTTTTCGCTACGACGACCGTGACCGTCTCGATCTGCCCCTCGTCGTAAAGCTGGCGATCGTAGGCCGCCGCGCGCAGCGGCACGCCGTCGAGCGACGTGTCGTACAGCGTCGGCTCGATGCCGTGCCGTGCGGGCACGTCGAGTGCCGGCGTGCCGGCCAGCAGGCGGTCGTGGCCGTCGATCACCTTGTAGAACACCGAATCCTGCGACGGCGATTCGAAGATCTCCAGCGCGGCCGGCGGCACGTCGGCGACCGGCAGCCCGTTGCGCCATTCGACGTCCTCGCCGATCGTGCGCGCGGATGCGACGAGCGCGCTGTCCTGCACGAGCGCGGCCGTGGTCCGCGCGGTGTCGTACGACATCGCGCCCGCGATCAGCACGAACACCGCGAGCGGCAGCAGCAGCCACCACAGCAATCGCCCGCGCAGGCTGTGCGCCATCCTGTTGCGCTCCTTCTCCGGAATGCCGAACCGCGCCGGGAGCGCCGGCGCGGTCGGAAGTGTCATGTCAGGCGTGCGCCGGCGGCGTTCAGAACGCCGCGGGCCGCCACTTCAGCAGCCGCTTCTCGAGCCAGGTCAGCAGGTAGTCGGCGGCCAGCGCGACCACGGCCAGCACGATCATCGCCGCGAACACGCCGCTCGCGTTGAACGCGCCCTGGGCGGTGGAGATTAGCAAACCGATGCCCTGCTTGGAACCCAGGAATTCGCCGACGACCGCGCCGACCAGCGCGAAACCGAAGCTCACGTGCAGGCTCGCGAGAATCCACGAGAGCGCGGACGGGATCACGACCGACGTCGTGATCTGCCGGCGCGACGCGCCGAGGATCTGCGCGTTCGCGATCAGGTAGCGGTCGGCTTCGCGCACGCCCTGGAACGCGTTGCCGAACACGACGAAGAACACCATCACGACGGCCAGCGCGATCTTCGACGCCATCCCGAGGCCGAGCGCGATCACGAAGATCGAGCCGAGCACGACGCGCGGAATCGAGTTCGCGATCTGGATGTACAGGCCGAACACGTCGGCCATCAGCTTGTTGCGGCCGAGCACGATCCCGCAGATCACGCCGGCCACCGAGCCGATCAGGAAGCCGATCGTGGTTTCCTCGAGCGTCACCCACACCTGCGTGAGCAGCGGCCCTTGCGACGTGCCGTTGACGAACCAGTCCTGGATCTGCGCGAAGATCAGCGTCGGCTGCGAGAAGAAGAACGGGTCGATCCACTTGAGCCGCGCGGCGAGTTCCCAGCCGCCGAGCACGACGACGAGCACCGCGATCCGCAGGCCGATGATCAGTTGCCGGCGGCGGCGCAGCCGGGTTTGCGCGGCGCGCGACTCGTCGTCGAGCGACTTCGCCGGGATGGCGGTGGGGGGAAGCGTCATGTCGGTCATGCTCCTGTCCTTGCTGTCCTTGCCGTGCGGCGTATGCGTCAGCCGATCTGCACTTCTTCGCGCAGGTCGTGCCAGATGTCCTTGGAAATTTCGATGAAGCGCGTGTCGTAGCGGATCTCCGACGTGACGCGCGGGCGCGGCAGGTCGATCTCGTACACACGCTTGAGCGTCGCGGGGCGCGCGGTCAGCACGAACACGCGGTCGGCGAGCGCGATCGCCTCCTCGAGATCGTGCGTGACGAACACGACCGAACCCTTGTTCGCGGACCAGAGCTGCAGCAGCTCGTCCTGCATCAGCGTGCGCGTCTGCATGTCGAGCGCGGAGAACGGCTCGTCCATCAGCAGGATTTCCGGCTGGTTGATGAAGGTCTGCGCGAGCGCGACGCGCTTTCTCATCCCGCCGGAGAGCTGGTGCGGGTAGTGCTTCGTGAACTTGTCGAGGCCGACCTTGCGGATCCATTCCTCGGCCTGCGCATACGCGACGTCCTTCGAGCGGCCGCGAAACAGCGGGCCCGCCGCGACGTTGTCGATCACGTTGCGCCACGGGAACACCGCGTCGGCCTGGAACACGAAGCCGATGCGCGGGTCGATCCCGTCGACCGGGCGGCCCATCACGCGCACTTCGCCCGACGCGGGCTTGAGCAGCCCGGTGATCAGGTTCAGCGTCGTCGACTTGCCGCACCCGGTCGGCCCGACGATCGCGATGAACTCGCCGCGCGCGACGCTCATGCTGAAGTCGCGCAGCGCGACGGTGGCCTTGCCTTCCGGCGAAATGAAGCGGCACGACACGTTGCGAAACTCGATCGCCGGTGTGCTCGGGGAGACTGCCTGGTTCATCGCATTCGTCCTGCGGGTGAGGAGGGCGCCGCACCGTGGCGACGCCGGGCCGGTCAACCGGGCCGGAACGGGGCACGCAAGGCGGCGGGATCGCCGCCGCCCGCGCCGCTATCGGGATCGATCACTTCGCGTTCACGAAATCGTTCGTGTAGGTGCGCGCCAGGTCGATATGCTTGCCCTTCACCGACGGGTTGAACGCCGACAACACTTTCAGCACGGTGGCCGGGCCGTCGGCCGGCATCCTGCCGTCGGCGGTGTACATCGGCAGCGACGCCTTCAGCGCGCTCACGTACAGCCCCTTGTCCTTCTGATAGTCGGCCGGCATCTTCGCGGCGATTTCCTCGGCGCTGTGCGTGTGGATGAACTGCATCGTCTTCGCGAACGCATGCGCCAGCCTGGTCGCCTGCGCCTTGTGCGAATCGGCCCAGGCCGACTGCACGTACAGGCTCGCGGCCGGGTAGGTGCCGCCGAGCGCCGCGCGCGTGCCTTCCAGCGTGCGCAGGTCGACCAGCACCTTCGCGTCGCCCATCTTCTCGAGCGCGGATACCGTCGGCTCGGTCGTCATGCCGGCGTCGATGCGGCCCTGCTTGATCGCGGCGATGAAGCTCGCGTCGGCGCCGACCGGCAGCATCGTGTACTGCGTCGACGGCACGCCGTGCTGCAGCGCGAGATATTGCGTGAGGAAGCTGGTCGACGAGCCGAGGCCCGTCACGCCGAGCGTCTTGCCCTTCGAATCGGCCATCGACTTGAAGGTCGGCGCGGCCTTGGTCGACACCATCTCGACTTCGCCCGGCACCTGGCCGAACACGGCGATCGCCTTCACGTCCTTGCCCTTGCTCTGCAGGTCGATCGTGTGGTCGTAGAAGCCGACGACGCCCTGCACGGCGCCCGCGAGCAGCTCGTTTTCCGCGTCGACGCCGGCCGGCTGCGACAGCAGCTCGACGTCGAGCCCTTCGTCCTTGAAGTAGCCGAGTTCCTGCGTGAGCCGCGCGGGCAGGTAGATGAGCTTCGCGATCCCGCCGACCATGATCGTGATCTTGCCGCCGTCGTCGGCGAGGGCGGGGTGGGCGGCAAGCGCGCAGCTCAGGCTGGCTGCCACGGCGAGGGTGCGCAGGATGGGTCGCATCGGGTTGTCTCCGTTCGTTGTATTCGTCAGGCGCGATGCTTGCTGCATCGTTGCGACGAGTATAGGGACGTGAAACCTTCCGCAACCTTTCGCGGGACAGTGGAACCTTTAGGGGTTTTCCAGCAACGGGGGGCCGGAACAGGCGGCCGACGGGGGCGGGATGCGCTCAGCGCCAGCCGGTCAACACCCTTCCCATCGCATCGAGCCCCATGTCGAACAGGTGCGACACGAACGGCACGAGGTTCGGCACCATCAGCTGCACGAGCAACAGCCCGACGAGCATCGTGACGGGAAAGCCGATCTGGAACACGCCGATCTGCGGTGCCGCGCGGTTCAGGATGCCGAGCGCGAGGTTCGTGATCAGGAGCGCCGCGACCACCGGCAGCGAGAGCAGCAGCCCCATCTCGAATACCGTCGTGCCGAACGCGGCGAGCGTGCGCCAGCCGGGCGCGTGCAGCAGGTCGGCCGACACCGGCAGCGACTGGAACGACGCGGTGAGCGCGGCGAACACCTGCAGGTGGCCGTCCACCGCGAGGAACGCGAGCATCGCGACCGCGTTCAGGAAGCGGCCCATCACGGGCGTCGCGCCGCTCGTGTGCGGATCGAAGAAGGTGGCGAAGCCGAGCCCCATCGACAACCCGATGAAGTCGCCGGCCGCCTCGACGGCCGCGAACACGATCTGCATCGTGAAGCCCATCGCGGCGCCGATCAGGAACTGCGTGACGAGGATCCAGATGCCCTGCGCGGAAAACACGGTGACGTCCGGCATCGCGCCGAGCGTCGGCGCGACGACCAGCGCCATGAACGCGGCCAGGCCGATCTTCACGCGCGCGGGCACCGATGCGTGGCCCACGACGGGCGCGGTCGCGACGAGCGCAAGCATCCGCACGAACGGCCACAGGAACGCCGTGAGCCAGCCGTTGAGCTGCGCGTAGGTAACCGAGAACATCGCCGCCGGATCGTGCGCGCGCGGCTCAGCCGACGCCAAGCGTCGCGACGTGCAGCAGCGTCTGCCGCAGGTAGTCGAGCATCGTCGTCATCATCCACGGACCGGCGATCACGAGCGTCGCGGCGACCGCGAGCAGCTTCGGGATGAACGACAGCGTCGCTTCGTTGATCTGCGTCGCGGCCTGGAACAGGCTCACGACGAGGCCGACCGCGAGCGCGACCAGCAGCAGCGGGGCGGAGAGCAGCAGGCCGACCATCATGGCCTGGTGCGCGAGGGTCATCACCTGTTCGGGCGTCATCGTGCGTTTCCTCCGCGGCTTACGTGAAGCTCTGCGCGAGCGAGCCGATCAGCAGCTGCCAGCCGTCGACCAGCACGAACAGCATCAGCTTGAACGGCAGCGACACGGTGGACGGCGACACCATCATCATCCCCATCGACATCAGCACGCTCGCGACGACCATATCGATGATCAGGAACGGGATGAAGACCGTGAAGCCGATCTGGAAGCCGGTCTTCAGCTCGCTCGTGACGAACGCGGGCACCAGCAGCGACAGCGGCACGTCTTCCGGGCCCTGCATCGGCGCGGCCTTCGAGATCTTCGCGAACAGCGCGAGATCGGTCTCGCGGGTCTGCTTCAGCATGAAGGTCTTGAACGGCGCGACGCCGCGCTGCACGGCCTGCTCCATCGGCATCGAGCCGTCGGAAAACGGCTTGTAGCCGTCGTTGTAGGCCCGGTCGAGCACCGGCGACATCACGAAGAAGGTGAGGAACATCGCGAGGCCGACGAGCACCTGGTTCGGCGGCGTCGTCGCGGTGCCGAGCGCCTGGCGCAGCAGCGACAGCACGATGATGATGCGCGTGAAGCTCGTCATCATCAGCAGCATCGCCGGCAGGAACGACAGCATCGTGAGCAGCAGCATCGTCTGCACGCTCAGCGAATAGGTGGTGCCGCCGTGCGGGCCCGGGCTCGCGTTGAACGCGGGCAGGCCGTTCGCCTGCGCGCACGCGAGCGCGGGGGCGAGGCAGAGGATCAGCACGGGCGCGAAGCGCGCCGCGCGATGCAGGAATGCGTGTTTCATCGAAATGCGGGGTCGGAAAGAGGGCGCGGCGCCATGTCAGCGGTCCTTGCCGCGACCGAGGCGCTTCGCGGCTTCGCCCGCGAGCGCGTCGCGAAACCGCGAGCCGAACGTGCCGGGCAGGCCGCCTTCGGACGGCGCGGCGCCGGAAGGTGCGCCGGTCGAGGCGGTCGTCGCGCCGGCCGCCGCCGAACCGGCCGGCAGCGCATGCAGCAGTCGCACGTTGCCCGGCGCGACGCCGAGCACGAGCCAGGTGTCGCCGATCTCGACGATCGTCGCGCTTTCCTTGGCGCCCACCGCGACGCTCGACACGACCTTCAGCGGGCCGCCGCGGCGCACGTGCTGGAAGCCGAAGCGGCGCGCGAGCCACGCGCACGCGAACACGAGACCGATCACGACCGCGAGCCCGACGAGGGTCTGCAGCACCGCGCCGATGCCCAGCGACGGCGCGGCCGAACCGACGGTCACGCTCGACGCGATCGCCCCGGCGTTGTTCACCGCGTTCATGTCGGCGGCACCGGCCGGTGCGCACGCGAGCGACGCCGCGATGGCCGCGACAGCCGCCACCGCGCTCGCGACGCGCGCACGGCGGCCGGGCTTCGCCACGTTCATCGATTCAGCTTCCGGATGCGTTCGGCCGGCGTGATGATGTCGGTCAGGCGGATGCCGAACTTGTCGTTGACGACCACCACCTCGCCCTGCGCGATCAGGCAGCCGTTCACGAGCACGTCCATCGGCTCGCCGGCCATGCCGTCCAGCTCGACGACCGAACCCTGCGCGAGCTGCAGCAGGTTGCGGATCGCGATCTTCGTGCGGCCGAGCTCCACGGTCATCTTGACCGGGATGTCGAGGATCATCTCGATGTCGTTGTGCGTCGAGCTGGCCGCGGCCTTCGACAGCGGCTGGAACACGCCGGCGCCCGTCGCGCCCGGCTGCACCGGCTGCTGGTTCTGCTCGGCGAGCGCGGCGGCCCAGTCGTCCATGCCCGGATCTTCCTCCGCTGCGGCCGGCGCCGCCTGCGCGGCGGCGGCCGAGGCCGCGAGGGCCGCGTCGGCCATCGCTTGCGCGTCGTCCTCGGGCGTCTGGTTCAGCTCACTCATATCCACCTTCCTTCATCGAGTCGCCCGCGCTGATCATCTTCTGCACGCGCAACGCATATTGACCATTGAAAATTCCGTAGCCGCATTCCATCACCGGCACGCCGTCGACCTTCGCGGTGATCGTGTCCTCGATCTCCAGCGGCAGCACGTCGCCCGCGCGCAGGTTCAGGATCTTCTCGAAGGTCGACGAGATCTCGGCGAGATTCGCGGTCAGCTCGACCTCGGCGGCCTGCACCTGCTGCGACAGCACGCGCACCCAGCGGCGGTCGACTTCGAGCGCCTCGCCCTGGATCGGCGATGCGAGCACGTCGCGGATCGGCTCGACCATCGAGTACGGCATGCAGATGTGCAGCGTGCCGCCCGTCGGCCCGAACTCGATCGAGAACTGCGTGACGATCACGATCTCGTTCGGCGTCGCGACGTTCGCGAACTGCGTGTGCATCTCCGAGCGCACGAATTCGAACTGCAGCGGCCGCACGCTCTTCCACGCGGTCGTGTAGTGCTCGAACACGAGGTTCAGCAGCTTGCCGATGATCCGCTGCTCGGTGGCCGTGAAATCGCGGCCCTCGACGCGCGTGTGGAAGCGCCCGTCGCCGCCGAACAGGTTGTCGACGACGAAGAACACGAGGTTCGGGTCGAACACGAACAGCGACGTGCCGCGCAGCGGCTTCACGTGCACGAGGTTCAGGTTCGTCGGGATCGGCAGGTTGCGGGTGAACTCGCTGTACTTCTGCACCTTCACCTGGCTGACGGAGATTTCCGCCGTGCGCCGCATGAAGTTGAAGATGCCGATCCGCAACAGGCGCGCGAAGCGGTCGTTGATGATCTCGAGGCCGGGCATCCGGCCGCGGACGATCCGCTCCTGCGTCGCGATGTTGTAGGGGCGGACGCCCGACGTGTCGCGCTGCTCGTCGACTGCATCGGTTTCGCCCGTGACGCCCTTGAGGAGGGCATCGACCTCCTCCTGGGACATGAACTCCTGGTGGCCCATACGCGCTCCTTTCGCGGCCGCGTTACTGGACGACGAATTCGGTGAACAGCACGTCGTCGACCTTCGCGCGCTGGTTGCCCGGCTGCGTCGGCTGCTCGATCAGTTCCCGCAGTTCCTTCGCGAGCGAACGTTTGCCGTCCGGCGTCGCCAGATCCTCGGGATGCTTGTTCGACAGCGCGAGCAGGATCCGGCTGCGGATCTCGGGCATCCGCGCGGTCAGCTGCTCCTGCGCCTTCGGGTCGGTGAGCTTCAGCGACAGGCCGACGCGCAGGTAGTGCTGCGCGCCGTCGTCGGACTGCAGGTTCACGGTCAGCGGGTCGAGCGGGAAGAACACCGGCGCGGCCAGCGGCGCCGGCTCGGCGGGCGCGCTCGCATGGCCGACGCCTTCCTTGCTCAGGAACACGTACATGCCGCCGGCTGCGGCGGCCGCCGCGCCCAGCGCGATGACGGCGATGAGCGCGATGCGCTTGAACTTGCCGGACGAAGCCGGCTTGTCGGCGGTCGGGTTTGCGGTCGTGGAGGCCATGTGGATGCGTGCGTGATGTCTCGTAGCATGCATTGTTCGGCATCCGGGCCGAGCCTGATGGGCGGAAAAGAGGGGGGATTTGCGGCTATCTCAGCCGATTGTCGGCCGGCGCGGCTCGGTGCAGGGCAGGAACGGCGGGGGAAACCGGCCGGGGGCGGCGGGCCGGCGCTCCGTCGGGCGGGAAAGGCGAGGAGCGGTGGGGCGGGCGAGCCGTGGCGCCCGCCCGGACAACGTCAGATCGGCAACAGCGACAGCAGCGGCGCGATCAGCACCATCGCGACGCCCGCGATCATCATCGTGAGACTCGACACGACGCCTTCCTCGCTGCCGATCTCGCGCGCCTTCGCGGTGCCCACGCCGTGGGCGGCCGCGCCGAACAGCGCACCGCGCGCGAGCCGCGTGCGCATCGGCACCAGCGCGAGCACGATCTCGCCGAGCAGCATCCCGCAGATGCCGGTCGCGATCACGAAGAGGGCGGTGAGGTCCTTCGGCGCATGGATCTTGTCGGAGACGGCGAGCGCGAACGGGGTCGAGACCGAGCGCGTCATCAGCGAGCGCTGCAGCTCGGGCGACAGGTGCAGCAGCTTCGCGAGCAGCAGCGAGCCGCACACGCCCGCGCCGATCCCGACCGCGACGCCGACCGACAGCGACAGCCAGTGGCGGCGGATCAGGTCGCGATAGTCGTAGATCGGCACCGCGAACGCGATCGTCGCCGGGCCGAGCAGCCACATCAGCCAGCGCGTGTCGCGGAAGTAGACCGAATACGGGATGCCGGTCAGCAGCACGAGCAGCACCAGCACGCCCGGCACGAACACGAGCGGCGAGAACAGCAGCGTCTTCCTGTACGCGTAGAGCCGCTTCGACGCGAAATACAGCGCGACCGTCAGCACGAAGCAGCCGACGGAAATCGCGGTATTCACCTGGTCGACGGACAGGCTCGACAGCAGCGGCAACATGGCAGGCTCCGGCTCAGTGGGCGGACACGGTGGCGAGGCGCGCGCGGCGGCGTTCGGCGAACACGCGCTGCGCGGCGAGCCGGCGCTCGAGCTTCGCGGCGAGGTCGACCGCGACGGCCACCGCGACCATCACGAAAGCGGTGCCGGCGAGCATCACCAGCGCGATGCGCCAGCCGTCCTCGCGGAACAACCCGCCGTACTGCACGGCCGCGACGGCGGCCGGCACGAAGAACAGCAGCATGTCGGACAGCAGCCAGTTCGCGCCGTCCTTGACCCACGCGGGCGCGACGCGGCCCGAGAACAGCAGCACGAGGAGCACCGCGAGGCCGATCACGCCGGACGGAATCGGCAGCCCGATCCTGCGCACGGCCCAGTCGACCGCCATCCACAGCACGCCGAGCGCGGCGGCCTGCAGCACGATCCGGCCCGTGTGCGCGATGCTGCCCGAAGCGGCGGGGCGGGCGGCGGCGGTAGCGGTCGTCTTGGTCATGGCAGGCTCCATACAGATATTGCGTCGATGGGAGGAGTATAGGGTTTCCCCTAACCATAAATAAAATGACTTGTCTCTATCCTTATCATTCCAATTCGGAATTCTGATTGAGTTTGTTGCACCAATCTGGGGAGTGATCGATGGAATTGCGCGCACTGCGGTACTTCGTCGAGGTGGTTCGCCAGCAGAGCTTCACGGCGGCCGCCGACAGGCTGTTCGTGACCCAGCCGACCATCAGCAAGATGGTGAAGGCGCTGGAGGACGAGATCGGTTCGCCGCTGCTGCTGCGGGACGGTCGACAGATGGTGCTGACCGACGCGGGGCGGATCGTGTTCCAGCGCGGCCAGGACGTGCTCGCCGCGCAGGCGCAGCTGCAGTCGGAGCTGAACGATCTCGGCACGCTCGGGCGCGGCGAGCTGACGATCGGCATCCCGCCGCTCGGCGGCTCGCTGTTCACGCCGATCATCGCCGCGTACAAGCAGCGCTACCCGAACATCGAGCTGAAGCTGTTCGAGCAGGGCGCGCGGATGATCGAGGCCGCGCTGACGTCGGGTGAACTGGAACTCGGCGGGCTGCTGGAGCCGGTGGATCCCGGCACCTTCGAACGGCTGCCGATGGTGCGTGCGCCGTTGTGGCTCGTCGCACCGCGCGAGTCGCGCTGGGAGGATCACGCGGCCGTGCCGCTCGCGGATCTCGCGCGCGAGTCGTTCGTGTTCTACGCGGAAAGCCTCGCGCTGCACGACGCGGTGCTGGACGCGTGCCGGCAGGCCGGCTTCACGCCGTCGATCGTGAGCCGCAGCGGCCACTGGGATTTCATGGCCGCGCTCGTGCATGCGGGGGTCGGCATCGCGCTGCTGCCCGAGCCGTATTGCCGGCGGCTCGACGCGGGCCAGTTCACGTGCCGGCCGATCGTCGAGCCGGAAATCACGTGGGCGATCGCGCTCGGCTGGCTGAAGAAGGGGTATCTGTCGCACGCGGCGCGCGCGTGGCTCGACGTCGCGCGGGCGACGCTGCCCATCGCGCCCGGCGACGATCTGGCGTTCGGCGGGTTGCGGGCGAGGGCGTGACGGCCGGGCGATGCCCGGCGCACTCAGACGTGCCTGATCGGGCCCGGATAGCGGGCGACAGTATGGTCGTGCGTAAGCAGCGTAATGCCTTCCGAGATCGCCTGCGCGACCAGGAGACGGTCAAACGGATCTCGATGGATCGACGGCAGTTGTTCGACTGCAAGTGCGTGTGCGCTCGTGATCGGCAATTCCACGTAGCCGACATCGAGGAGATTGCGACGGAGCACGTTTGGGTCCACCTGGAAATCGTCGCGATCCAGGCCACGCTTGATGACGATCTCCCAGAGGCTCGCGACGCTGAAAAGCGGTGTACAGGCGGGATCCTCGATGAGCGCACCGGCGCGGGCGGGCAGTTCGGCCGCACCGGCTGCCGCCCAAAGAAGCAGGTGTGTATCGAGCAGCAACTTCATGCGTCACCCTCGAACAGCTTGCCGATTTCGTCGCTCCCCATCGTGTCGAAATCGTCCGGAACACGGATCTGCCCCTTCATGAAGCCGATCCGGCTCGGCCGGACGGGATCCGGCGTATCGATCGGGACCACCTTGACGAGCGGCTTGCCCGCTTTCGCGATCACGAACGGTTCGCCGGCATGAACGGCTTCGTCGATCAAACGCGACAGGTTCGTCTTCGCGTCATGCATGTTGTAGGTGTGCATCGCATTCCCCAATTGAACTAAGTTCAAATATTTCGTTAGCTTAGTTCAATCAAGCAAATCAAGCAAGGCCAGCCCCTCCGCCGACAGCCCCACCGATTTCAATGCCCCATCGCCGGCCCCGCCCCCTTCCTCGGCTTCGTGATCCACACGAGCGCCGCGAGCGCGCCGAACATGAAGGCCGACAGCAGGAAGAAGTCGTTGGTCGCCATCATGAAGCCCTGCTGCGTGACGAGCTGGTTGAGCTGCGCGTTGGCCGTCTGGCCGACGATGCCGAGCTGCGACAGCGCGCCCTGGTAGTCGGTCGTGCTCTGCGCATACACGCTCACCGATTCCGACAGCCGCGCGTGGTGGTAGATCGCGTCGTTCTCCCAGAACGTCGAGCTGGCCGCGGTGCCGATCGCGCCCGACAGCGTGCGCAGGAAGTTCGACAGCCCCGACGCGCTCGCGAGCCGCTCGTCGGAGATGCTCGACAGCGTGATCGTCGTCATCGGCACGAAGAAGCACGCGACGCCGATCCCCTGCACGAGACGCGGCAGGATCACATGGTTGAACGGCACGTCGAGCGTAAACGTCGAGTTCCAGATCGACACGCCGGCGAACACGATGAACGCGAAGCTCGCGACCATCCGCAGGTCGAGCCGGTGCATGTTGCGGCCGATCAGCGGCGACAGCACGAGCGCGAGCAGCCCGACCGGCGCGGTCGCGAGGCCGGCCTTGCCCGCCGTGTAGCCCATCACCGTCTGCAGCCAAAGCGGGAAGATCACGACCGAGCCGAAGAACGCCATGAAGCCGAACGAGATGATCAGCGCGCCGAGCGCGAAGTTGCGGTCCTTGAAGAGCGACAGGTCGACCACCGGCTCCTTCTCGGTCGCCTCCCACACGAGCATGAACGCGAGCGACACGACCGCGATCAGCGCGAGTGCGACGATGAACGTCGAGTTGAACCAGTCGCGGTCCTTGCCGAGGTCGAGCATCATCTGCAGGCACGACACGCCGATCACGAGCAGCGCGAGGCCGATCGCGTCGATCCGCTGCTTCGTCGTCTTCGTCTCGCGGCCGCGCAGCAGGAAATACGCGCAGGTCGCCGAGAAGATGCCGATCGGCAGGTTGATGTAGAAGATCCACGGCCACGTGTAGTTGTCGCTGATCCAGCCGCCCAGCAGCGGGCCGAAGATCGGCGCGACGATCACCGTCATCGCCCATAACCCGAGTGCGAGCCCGCGCTTCGCGGGCGGGTAGCTGCGCATCAGGATCGTCTGCGACAGCGGCACCATCGGCCCCGACACGAGGCCCTGCAGCAGCCGGAACGCGATCAGCGTCTCGAAGTTGGTCGCGAGGCCGCACAGCGCCGACGCGATCGTGAACGCGAGCACCGACAGCGTGAACAGCCGCACCTCGCCGACGCGCCGCGCGAGCCAGCCGGTAAGCGGCACCGCGATCGCGGACGCGACCGAGTACGACGAGATCACCCAGGTGCCTTCGCTCGTCGCGACGCCGAGGCTGCCCGAGATGGTCGGCACCGCGACGTTCGCGATCGACGTGTCGAGCACTTCCATGAAGGTGCCGAGCGCCAGCCCGACGGTGAGTAGCGCGAGTGCGCCGCCGGACAGCGGCGCGGGTTCGGCGGCGGGGGAGGCGGCGGATGCCGTGGTGGCGGACATCGAAATCTCCTAGACGCGGCGCGCGCGACGCGCCGGCACAACGCACGGGTGTGCGCCGCAGCGCAGCCCGGCCGGGTGGAACGGATAAAGGGAAAAGGGGAGCGCGTGCCCTGTCATCTTCTGCCCAGACAGATAAATAAGCGAACGCTTAACCTAGACATGGAGGCCTCCGCGCACATCAGCAGTCCGCTTCGTCGTCGGGTTTCGGGCAGCCGGCCGTGCCGGGACCGTTGGCGATGAAGCGTTGCAGCAGGCCGGTGAGCGTCGCAAGCTCGTCGGCCGAGAAACCGTCGAGCTGCGCGTTGAGCGCGGTCGCGATCAGCGACGGCAGCGCACGGGCGGCTTCGGCGCCGCGTTCGGTCAGCGTCAGCTCGATCATCCGGCGGTCCTGCTCGCTGCGCGAACGGGCAATCAGCCCCTTGCGTTCCAGCCGGTCGAGCATTCGGGTCATCGAGCCGCTGTCGTACGACATCTTGCGGGACAGCTCGAACGGTGTACGCGCATAACCGCGCGCCAGCAGCAGGATCACGCCGATTTGCTGCGCGGTGAGGTCGAGCGGCTCGAGCGCGCGATCCATCCGCTCGACGAGCGCCTGCTTCGCCTTCGACAGGTAATAGCCGAGGCTCGTTTCCAGCGTGATGTTCTCGGGATCGTAGAGGCCGCCGGTCATGCGATTGCGCGCGCAGCAATAGTGCGTTTCGGATTTGGACGCGCCCAGTATCTTGAAAATTGATTGCTTAGTCAATATTATTCGAGACTACCAGTTACGACGTGCATGTTGCACTGCCGGAGACTATGTTCTGACCGATTCGCCCGCGCTGCCGGGCACCCGAGGATGTTCGCGATGCTGTTCCTGAAAAATGCCGCCGGCGCGCTGCGCCGCAACCTGACCGATACCGCTCACCATGTGTTTTCCGGGCCGCACCGCGGCTGGAAGATCGCGCTGTACGTGACGATGCTGGTGGTGCCGGGCGGCTCGCTCGCGGCGCTCGGGGTGGCATGGTTCGATCATCGCCGGCAGCGCAACGCGAAAGACGGTGCGCGCCGCACGGGCCAGCCGGCCGCGACGGAGCCGTCGACATGGCGGCCCGCCGCCGAACCGCTCCCGCTGCCCGCGCGCTGCCACTGACGGCGCGCGCCTTCCGCCTGCCTTCCTGACTGTTTCGTCCGAACCCCGGCCGCGCTCCGCACGGCCGGCATCGCCCGCCCGTCTTCCGGCCAGCGAGCCGTAATGGCCGGTAAACCGGCCGCTCGCGCCGGTAACACATTCCTGTCGCCGCGCACCGTACCCTTTGGGCTGCGCAGCTATCCCGCCGTCAGTTACCATTTGTCCGCCAGCGGCACGACGACCGCATCGCGCGACGCCGCTCGCCGGACGTCGCGCCCAGACAGGAATATCACCATGCCGTACGCCTCCCTCCCGCGCGCCCTTCGCCCGCTGAGCGCCGCCGTCGCCGTCGCGACGGCCGTGCTGCTCGCCGGCTGCGCCGTCGGGCCCGACTATCACCGGCCCGACACGTCGATCCCCGCCGCATACAAGGAAGCGCCGGCCGGCTGGAAGGTCGCGCAACCCGCCGACCGCACCGATCGCGGCCCGTGGTGGACGGTCTACAACGATCCGCAGCTCGATGCGCTGATCGGCAAGCTCAACGCCTCGAACCAGACCATCGCGCAATCGGCGGCCGCTTACCGGCAGGCGCGCGCGCTCGTCACCGAGGCGCGTGCCGCGTATTTCCCGACCGTCGGGCTGACCGCGTCGGGCTCGCGCGCCCGCACGCCGCGCACGTCGATATCGTCGGGTTCGTCGTCGGGTTTCGGCAGCGGTTCGTCCGGTTCGATCAACAACAGCTACAGCGTCGGCCTCGACGCGAGCTGGGAACCCGACCTGTGGGGCAAGGTGAGCCGTACCGTCAGCGCGCAGCGCGCCGGCGAAGCGGCCGCCGCGGCCGATCTCGCGAACGCGCGGCTGTCGCAGCAGGCGCTGCTCGCGCAAACCTATTACCAGCTGCGCACGTCCGATGCGCTGCAGAAGCTGCTCGACGACACCGTGAAGTCGTACCAGCGGTCGCTGACGCTCACGCAGAACCAGTACGCGCAGGGCGTCGCCGCGCGCGCGGACGTGATCCAGGCGCAGACGCAACTGCAGAGCGCGCAGGCGGCGTCGATCGACAATGGCGTCGCACGCGCGCAGTACGAGCATGCGATCGCGACGCTGATCGGCGAACCGGCGTCGACCTTCTCGCTGCCGCCGAATCCGCTCGCGGCCGAGCCGCCGATCACGCCGGTCGACGTGCCGTCCGCGATCCTCGAGCGCCGGCCCGACATCGCGGCGGCCGAGCGCCGTGCGGCGGCCGCGAACGAGCAGATCGGCGTCGCGATCTCGGCGTTCTTCCCGACCCTCACGCTGTCGGCCACCGGCGGCGTCCAGAGCTCGGTGTGGTCGCAGCTGTTCACGCTGCCGGCCCGCTTCTGGACGGTCGGCCCGCAGCTCGCGGCCACGCTGTTCGACGCAGGGCTGCGCGCCGCGCAGACCGACGCCGCGCGTGCGACCTACGACCAGGACGTCGCCGCATACCGCCTCGCGGTGCTCACCGCATTCCAGGACGTCGAGGACAACCTCGCGTCGCAACGCATCCTCGCGCAGGAAATCGACGTGCAGCGGCAGGCCGTCGACAGCGCCGAGCACGCGCTCGCGATCGTCACGAACCAGTACAAGGCCGGCACGGTCGCCTACCTGAACGTGCTGACCGCGCAGACCACCGCGTTCACCGCGCAGCAGAAGCTCGCGACGATCGCCGGGCAGCGGATGGTGTCGTCGGTCGGGCTCGTGAAGGCGCTCGGCGGCGGGTGGAACGTCGCGGAGATGGCGCGCGAGAACGGCGACATGGCCGCGCCCGCACCCGTGCCGGCGTCCGGTGCGGCCGCGCCGGCGGCCACCGCACCGTCGGTCGCCGCGCCGCTCGCGCAGAAGTAGGAAGGAAAGGGCGACGCGCGCGTCAGCGCTGCGCGTCGCCGAAGATCAGCGAAACCTCGTTGTTCCCGATCGGGTGGCCGAGCAGGTTCAGGAGCCCGGCGAGGTTCGCCTGCTGCTCGGGCGCCGAATGCGCGGTGCCGCGGAACGATCCCTGGCCGGGGCCGAAGTTGCCGTGGCCGTCGAGAAACAGCGGGCCCTGCGTCGTCGACAGGTCGAGATCGGCGCCGGCCCCCTTCGCCTGCAGCACCGCGCGGTACGAACCGAGCGGCTTCACGCGCGAGATGCGCGAACTCATCGAGTCGATCGTCACCGTCAGCTGGCCGAACGCGTTGTTGCCGATCAGGCGCCAGTCGCTCCAGCCGAGCCGCACGTCGCCTTGCAGGTCGAGCGTGTTGAACGGCGTGCCGAGCCCCGCGAGCAGCGACGCCGGCACGGCCATCGTGCCCGCCGACAACACCGCGCCGCGCCACGTCGCATCGAGCGTAACCGCATCCGGCATCGCCTCGGTCTGCCGCATGCGCATCTGCACGCGCCCGGTCAGGAGCGGCCAGAAGCCCGTGGTCCACTCGACCCGGCCCGGCAGCAGCGTCGCCGCGCTCTGGTCGGCCCCCGGCGCGAGCATCAGCGTGCCCGAACCGTGCCACAGCGACCCGTCCGGATCGACGAGATTCACGTGCCCGCCGGTCGCGCGCGCGAACTGCGGCGCGATCCACGCGGCCGGCGCGAGCGCGACGAGCGTCACCGCTGTCGCCAGTCCGCCCGCCAGTACCCACGGCAATGCGGTGGCGAGCCGCTTCATCCCCGGCCTCATCGGCCGACCGCCACTTGCGTCATCCACTGCGTCATTTCTGCGTAGACGGTTGCATCACGGCCGTCAGGTCGACCTGGCCGTCGTCCTTCAGTGCAGTGGCATGCGCCTCGCCGACCTGCACCTTGAACTGCCGGCGCGCATCGTCGAGCCACTGCGTCCACGCCGGGAACGACACGTTCTTCATCTGGATCTGCACGCCGTTGCCGACGATCTGCACCTGCGCACCCTGCATCCCGTGATCGGACAGCGACGCGGTCAGCGCATCCTTCAGCGCGAGGCCGGTCGGTGCCACGCCTTGCGCGGCGGCCGCCAGCGACTTCGCCTCGTTCGCCTGCGCGGTCATCTGCGCGAGCTCGCGGCGCATCGTCGGCAGCTCGCGCTGGATCCGCGCGCGGCCTTCCTGCGCGGGCGACCACAGCACCGAATACGCGATCGCGACCGCCAGCACGGCGCCGCCCCAGCCGAGCAGCATTTTTTCGCGCGGCGAGCGCTCGCCCCAGAACTGGGCCAGCGTCTGGTTCAGTTGTTCCGTCTTCATGAGCGGCTCCGGATCGTCCATTTGCCCGTGTTGCTGTCGACTTCGCCGGACAGTCCGTTACGCGCGAGGCGCTGCGTGAAATCGGGATCGACCTTGATCTCCGGCTTGAAGCCGACGTCGAGCCGCCGGTCGTGATAGTCGAGCGACGCGATGCCGTTCAGCGGCAGCGCACCCATCGATCGCGACAGCCCGCTCGACAGCGCGAGGAAATCGTTCGGCGACAGCTCGCCGGCCGCCACGCGCAACTGGTCGAGCTGGCGCTGCATCTGCGCGGGCGGATCGAGCACCGTCGTCGTCTTCGGGAATGCGGACAGCAGCGTTTCGGTGATCTGTGCCGACAGCGCATCGCGCTCGCGCGACAGCTTCCACCAGTGCAGATTCATCCCGATCACCGCCACGCCGAGCGTCGCCGCGGCGAGTGCGAGCGGCACGCGCAGGCGCTTCACCGTCGCGCGGTCGAAGCGCCACGGCTGCGATTCGAATTCGAACTGGCACAGGTCGAACTTCTCGGTCAGCGCGCGCCGCGCGAACGCGTCGAACGACAGCGGCGCGGCACCCGGCAGCAGCGGGCCGTCGGCGCGGCCGACCGACGCGAGCCGCGGCTCCGCGCCCGGCTCGCCGAGTTCGTACAGTTCGACGTCGCCGCCGCCCGCGAGCGCGGCCAGCGTGCCGGCCGCGCGCGACGCGGGCGCCGCGAAGCCTTCGCCGAGCGCACCGCGCGCGACCGCGAGTTCGAGGCGCGGCGCACCGGCCGCGGCCGGCAGCGCGCCGGCCTCGACGAGCACCGGTTCGACCGGCGCCGCGAGGCCGAGCACCGCGGCCACCGTCGCCGGGCGGGCCGGCGGCGTGTCGACGGCGTCCGCGGCAACCGCCGCAACGTCGACCTCGCCGTCGGCCGGCGCGGCCGGTGCGTGCGGCGCCGGCAGGCAGCGTGTCGCGGGCACCGCGCTCAGGTGCCGGTGGCCGGCCGCCGTGAACGCTTCGCAGATCGTGCGGAACCACGCGCGATCGACGACGGCCAGCACGCGGCGCCCGTCGGGCAGCGCATCCGGATCGAGCGCGATGTGACAGCCGAGCGGATCCTGGATCAGCTGATCCTCGACGATGTTGGGCAGCGCCTGGCGCAGCTTCGGACCCTTGAGCGGCGGCACGGTCGCGGCCAGCAGCAGCACGTCGCGCGCGGCGACGATCAGCACCGTCGCATTCGCGCGCGGCAGCAGCGCCAGCGCGGCGCGGCCGGCGCGCTGCACGTGGCCGGCCTTGTCGACGAGCGTGAACGGCAGCTCGGGCCACTGCCATTCCTGCAACGGCACGGCAGGCTCGCGCGGCGGCAAAGAAACAATCAACGTGCTCACAAGAGCTCCTCTCCCGAATGGCGTCGTTATAGCTGGTCGCGAATGCGCACGACCCGTGTCGAATGCGTGGTCGGATCACGATACACGAGCGAGGTGCGATCGACCTCCGCGCGTTCGTGCTGGATCCGGCCATGCACGATGAAATAGCTCGAATTGACGTCGACGAGACTCGAGTCGAGCGTCACGTTCGGCGGCGCACCGGCGCCGCGCAGCGCGAGCTGCACATCGGCGACGTTGCGGAAAAACACGGTCTCGCGGCGCGACACGAGCGCCTGCGCGGACGACACGCTCATCCCCGGGATCAGCGCCGCGATCACCTCGGCCGGCGCGGTGTTCATGTTCACGGGCGTCGTGGTCGGCAGCACGGTGACGAACGGGCGCAGCCGCGCGACCATCTCGGGCGTCACGCCGTCGACGTCGAGCAGGCTGTCGACCCCCGTCATCATCAGCGGCGCGGGCCCGCGATCGCCGCCCGTCATGCCGGGATCGTCGGTGAAGCCGCCGCCGCCCTGCTGATCGGTCGCCACCGGCGCGGTGACCGGCGGCGCCGTGCCGCCGCCCGGCAGCGTGGGCATCTGAAAACGCGTCGCCGAATTCAGCAGGCCCGCGCGCACTTGCAGCGCGACGCGTTTCGCGAACGCGCCGTCGTAGCCGAGCGTCGTCAGCAGGCGCTGGAACGCCTGGACCTGCGTGACGTTCAACTGCAGCACGCCGGGCGCCGGCGACGCCACGAGGTTGCGCAGGTTGAACTTCGCCTGGGCGTCCTCGATCGAGCCGGAGATATAGGTGTCTTCGCCGCCGGCGTCGTTGGGCGCGCCGATCCGCCCGAGGAAGTCCGACAGTTTCGTCTTCGCGATCGGCACGCCCCAGATGCCGCCGAGGTACGTGATGCCGGGCGCCGTATCGCCTTCGGAGCGCAGGATCATCCGCGTCCAGTCGAGCGCGCCGCGCGCGACCCACTGCGCCTGCGCGATCTCGCGCTGGTTCTCGATGCGGCGGATCTGCACCTGCTGGCGCCACAGCATCCCCGAGACGAGGATCGCCGACAGCGCGACGACGAGCAGCGCGGTGATGATCGCCGCGCCGCGCTGGCGGCCGCGTGCCCGTGCGTGACCGGCAGCACGGGCGGCAGGCAATGAACGGGGAGGGCGCGCGCGCATCGTCATTCCCCGACGAGGAAGATGCGCGTGACCGGCACGCGCAGCGACGTCGCACCGATGCTGACCTGCAGCCCCGTCACCGCGCGCGTCGGCGGCGCGTTGCCGAGCTGCGGCACCTTGAGCGCATCGTTGTTCTGCGCGAGCGCGTCGTCGGCCGTCTGCAGGTTGGTGGTCCAGCCCACGCGCGGCACGTACAGCTTCGCGTCGATCGCGCCGACGCCGCCCATCAGCGCGACCCAGCTCCAGCCTTCGACGCTGCTGTCCTTCAGCATGCCGCGCAGCCGGTTCGCGTCGTCGATCGGCGGCGACGCGTAGCGCACGACCCGCCCGCCGGCGATCCGGTAGCGGACCACCTGCAGCCGCGGCGCGACGCCCGGCACCTCGAGTTCGCGGACGATCTGCAGCGTGTTGCCGGCGACGCCGATCGCCGGCTGGCCGGCTTCGTCGTCGGTCGCGGCGAGCCGCGCGTCGATGCGCATCTGGTCGAACATCTGCGCGAACACGCGTTCGTCTTCCATCGCGGCCGCGACCTTGTCGCGACCGCGCATGATCTGGTCGAGCCCGCGCCACGCGAGGATCGCGACCACCGCGAGGATCGCGATCGCGATCATCAGCTCGATCAGCGTGAAGCCGCGGGCGGGGCGGGCGAACGGGCGTCGCATCGGCGCGTCAGAGCGGACGGCTGGTTTCATTCGCGACCACCGTCACCATCTGCGCGAGCACGCCGGCCTGCCCGGGCGTGCTCACCGAAATCCGGACGCGCCGGAACACCGGGTTGGGCGTGGTGCTCACGCGCTGCGTGCAGACGAGCTGCACGTTGCCTTGCGAGCAGTCGAAACTCTGCTCGCCGATCTCCGGCCACGCATGCGTGAGCCGCATCTGCGCGAGCGCGTTGTCGGCGCTCCAGCCGGCGAGCAGCCGGCGATGAAGATCGGAGGCGTTGGTCGCCATCGTCCCGACCGCGCGGATCGACGCGGCGAGCGCGACCGCGATGATCGCGAGCGCGACCAGCACCTCGATCATCGTGAAACCGCGCCGCGCATGCAGTCCCGTTGGGGCATGGCGGTGCGATGAAGCAACGGGGAAGGGCAGGCGACGACGCATCGTCATTGCACCTCGTAGCGGCCGTTGCCGGTGCCGACGATCGTCGCGCTGCCGGCGGCCGAATGCAGCGTCACGCGCACCGGCGTGTCGATGCTCTCGGTGCCGAACACGACGCGGCTCGCGCGCGTGTCGGACCCCGGATAGTCGATGTCGGCGCCCGTGACGCCGCCATCCCAGTCACGCGGGCGCAGCAGGTCGTCGCGCAGCGTGCGCCAGCCGTCGGGCGAGCTCACGTCGAAACGGAAGCCGTGTGCGGTCGGCTGCCATGCGATCGGCCGTGCACGCACCTGCGCCTCGTCGCCGGCGGTCTCGAACAGCAGCGCGATGCGCTGCGCTTCCTCGCGCAGGTCGGTACGCGGATTGCGCGTGAGCGACAGCGACGCGAGCGACACGAGCAGGCCCGCGATCACGAGCACGACCAGCATTTCGAGCAGCGTGAAGCCGCGCGTGCGACGCCGCCGCGCACCGTGCTTCGTCGGCCCGCCGTAGGCATGCGCCGGCACAGACGAAGCCGCGCCGCGACGCACACGGCGGTCGCGACCGCAGCGGGAGGTCGTGCGAATGGCGAGCATGAAGAACGGGAACGAAGCGTCGGGCCGGTCAGTGAGCGCTTATTGCCACGAACCGATGTCGGTATCGTTGCCGTCGCCGCCTTCCTTGCCGTCGGCGCCGTAGCTGAACACGTCGATCTCGCCGTGCACGCCCGGGTTCAGGTACTTGTACCCGTTGCCCCACGGATCGTTCGGCAGGCGCTCGAGATAACCGCCGTCCTTCCAGTTGTTCGGGATCGGATCGGTGGACGGCTTCTGGATCAGTGCGTTCAGGCCCTGATCCTGGGTCGGGTAGCGGCCGTTGTCGAGACGGTACAGCTTGAGCGCCTGCATGATCGTGCCGATGTCCTGTTTCGCGGCGATGCGGCGCGCCTCGTCCGGGCGGCTCATGATCTTCGGCACGATCAGCGCCGCCAGGATCCCGAGGATCGCGACCACCACCATGATCTCGATCAGCGTGAAACCGCGCTGACGACGCACGGCCGCGTTGCGGCGAGTGATCCACGTTTGCATGACTGACTACCTCTTTCCAAAAAATGTCGTTGGTTGCGTGACGCGCCCGGTGCACCGGACGATTGCCTGACGGCAACCTTCCGGACCCGCGGGCGCGGAGCACGCATTGTAAGGCGCGCATTGCCGAGGGCTTTCACCCAACGCAAATTTCACATAGATCCGTACAATAGCGCGCATGAACGCGCTCTCGATCCGGATCCTCTCCCTAGCCCTCTTCGCGGGTTTGTGCGCGACGGCCACCTACTGGGTCGTCACGCTGTCAGCCCGTGAAGCGCCGCTGCCCGCCGCCGCCGCGCGGCTGCCGATCCGTACCGAGGACGCCGCGGCGCTCTTCGGCGGTCAGCTCGACAAGAATCCCGTGCAGGACATCCACCTGTTCGGCATCCTCTCGCTCGATCGCGGTGCCGCCGCGATCGTCGGCGTCGGCGGCGAACCGCCGCGCGCCGTGTCGCTCGGTGCGGAGGTCACGCCCGGCGCGAAGCTCGCCGAAGTCCGCCCCCGCTCGATCGTCGTCGACCGCAACGGCGCCCGCGCCGAAATCCAGCTGCCGGCGAACACGCCGTCCCCCGCGATCTACATGCGCTGAACGGCAGTGGCCCGATCGACTGTCGGGCCGTTACTGCACCATGTTGTTCAGCTCGATGATCGGCAGCATCACGGCCAGCACGATCACGAGCACGATGCCGCCCATCGCCAGGATCAGGAGCGGCTCGAGCAGGCTCGTCAGGAACATCGTGCGGCGCTCGAGCTCGCGCGCTTCGCCTTCGGCCGCGCGATCCAGCATCGTCGTCACGTCGCCCGTCGCTTCGCCGGAACGGATCAGGTGCACGAGCACCGGCGGAAACGTCTTCACGTTGTTCAGCGCGCGCGACAGCGCGGAGCCTTCGCGCACGCGCACGATCGCGTCGTCGATGTTCGCGCGCATCGCGCGGTTCGACAGCGTCTCGCCGGCCGCCTGCAACGCGCGCAGGATCGGCACGCCCGCCGCGGTGAGGATGCCGAGCGTGCTCGCGAACCGCACCGTGTTGTAGCCGCGCACGAGCTTGCCTGCCAGCGGCGCGGTCAGCACCCAGCGGTCGAAGCGCAGCCGCGGGCCGTCACGCGACAGCGTCGCCTTCACGAACCACACGACGAGCACGACCGCGATGAGGATCGCCCACCACCAGTGCCGCACGAAATCCGACAGCGCCATCATCACGATCGTCAGCACGGGCAGCTGCTGCTTCGTGCTCGCGAACACGTTGACGACCTGGGGCACGACATAGCTCAGCAGGAACGTGACGATGCCGAATGCGATCAGCGTGACGATCCCCGGATACGTGAACGCCAGCAGGATCTTCTGCTTCAGCGCGTTGCTTTGCTCGATGTAGTCGGCGAGGCGCGACAGCACGATGCCGAGCTTGCCGGTGTGCTCGCCGGCCGCGACGAGCGCGCGATAGATTTCGGGGAAGTCGCGCGGATGCTGGCCCAGCGCGTTCGCGAGCGAATGGCCGCCGAGCACTTCCGCGCGGATCGCGGCCATCAGTTCGCGGATGTAGTCGCGCTCGGCCT
Organism: Burkholderia cepacia ATCC 25416; assembly: GCF_001411495.1. Taxonomy (NCBI): domain Bacteria; kingdom Pseudomonadati; phylum Pseudomonadota; class Betaproteobacteria; order Burkholderiales; family Burkholderiaceae; genus Burkholderia; species Burkholderia cepacia. The sequence continues at coordinate 934,742 of NZ_CP012981.1, forward strand.
GCTCGGTCAGCACGCCGAGCGCCTCGTCGAGCGGCAGCCCCGCGATCAGCAGGCTCGCGAGCTGGCGCGTCAGGATCGCCTGTTCGCGCTGCGACAGCTTGCGGCCGAACGCGAGCCGCTGCGACCGCGCCCCGCGCGTCGCGCTGGCGGCCGGCTCGACGACGAGCGGCGTCAGCCCCTGCGTACGCAGCTGGCCGCGCGCGGCACGCGCGCTGTCGGCGTCGATGACGCCCTTCTGCGCGCGTCCCGCCGAATCGATTGCTTCGAAACGGAATGCCGGCATCGCGCTATGCGCCTCCCGTCACGCGCAACACTTCCTCGAGCGACGTCGCACCGGACGCGAGCCAGCGCTCGGCGTCGTCGCGCAGCGTGCGCATCCCTTCCGCACGACCGGCGGCGAGAATCTCCGCGTCGGCCGCGTTGCGGTGGATCAGCGAGCGGATCGACTCGTCGACCAGCAGCAGTTCGTACACCCCGCGCCGGCCCGCATAGCCCGAATGCCCGCACTTGTCGCAGCCGACCGGATGCCACACGGTGCGGCCTTCTTCCTGGCGTTCTTCCTTGCAGACGGGGCAGAGCTGGCGCACGAGCCGCTGCGCGAGCACGCCGAGCAGCGACGACGCGAGCAGGTAGGGTTCGACGCCCATGTCGGTCAGACGCGTGACGGCCGATGCCGCATCGTTCGTGTGCAGCGTCGCGAGCACGAGGTGGCCCGTCAGCGACGCCTGCACCGCGATCTGCGCGGTTTCGAGGTCGCGGATCTCGCCGATCATGATCACGTCCGGATCCTGGCGCAGGATCGAGCGCAGCGCACGGGCAAAGGTCATCCCGATCCGCTCGTTCACCTGCGTCTGGCCGATGCCGCCGAGGTCGTATTCGATCGGGTCCTCGACGGTCATGATGTTGGTCGTCGCGGTTTCGAGCCGCGACATCGACGCATACAGCGTGGTCGTCTTGCCCGAACCGGTCGGGCCCGTGACGAGCACGATGCCGTGCGGGCGGGCGATCAGCTTGTCGAACTGGACGAGCGTGTCGCGGCCCATCCCGAGCGCCTCGAGGTTCAGCCGCTGCGCATCCTTTTCCAGCAGACGCAGCACCGCACGCTCGCCGTGGCCCGTCGGCAGCGTCGACACGCGCACGTCCACCGGCCGGCCGCCGACGCGCAGCGTGATGCGGCCGTCCTGCGGCAGGCGCTTCTCCGCGATGTCGAGCTGCGCCATGATCTTGATCCGCGAGATCAGCGCACCGTGCAGCGCTTTCTTCGGCCGCACGACGTCACGCAGCGTGCCGTCGACGCGAAAGCGCACGACGGAAGCGTTCTCGAACGGCTCGATGTGGATGTCCGATGCCTGTTCGCGCGCCGCTTGCGTGAGCAGCGCGTTGATCATCCGGATGATCGGCGCGTCGTCTTCCGATTCGAGCAGATCCTCGACTTCGGGGATGTCCTGCATCAGCCGCGACAGGTCGACTTCGCCTTCGACCTCGCCGACCACCTGCGCGGCGCTGCCGTCCTGGCGCGCGTACGCGTGGTTGATCGCCTGCGCGAGCTCGTCGGCCGGCACGCGATGCACGGAGATCGAGCCGAAGTTGCGCGCGATCTCCGCGAGCGCGGCATCGCTCGTGCGTTCGCTGATCCACACCTCGAGCGTATCGTCGAGCTGGTGCGCGATCAGCACCTGGCCGCTCTTCGCGAAGCCGTACGGCAGCAGCCGCGCGGCGAGCGGCGACGGCGGCTGGCGTTCGCCCGGCGCGCCGTCGTGGGCGGAAGAGGCGAGCACGTCGCTCACTGCGAGGCTCCCGGCGTGGCGGTCAGCGGCTGTTGCGGCACCGCCTGCTGCGGCACGCTCTGCGGCTGCGCGGGCGTCGCCTCCGGCAACGGCTGGGCCGGCACCGGCACCACCTGGCGCTGTACCTGCTGGCGACGCATCTTGTCGAGATCGAACAGGTTGCCCGCAGCCGTGCCACCCTGGCTCGGGCCGATCGGCATCGGCGGGACGACCGGATCGTCCTTGTCGCGCATCACGTTGTTGTCGGACTTGTACGCGCCCGTCACGCCCTGGATGTAGTCGTAACGATTGGCCGTGACTTCCTGCGCGGTATTGCGATCGGAAATGATCACCGGGCGCAGGAATACCATCAGGTTGGTTTTCTGGCGCAGCTTCGTTTCGGAACGGAACAGCTGGCCGATCCACGGAATGTCGCCGAGCAGCGGCACCTTGCTGTTCGACACCTGGTAGTTGTCCTGCATCAAGCCGCCGAGCACGATGATCTCGCCGTTGTCGGCCAGGATCGTCGACTGGATCGAGCGCTTCGTGAAGGTCGGGCCGGTCTGCGCGCTGGTCGTGCCGGCGACCACCGCCGAATCCTCGGTGTAGAGCTGCAGCTTGAGGATCCCGCCGTCGGTGATCTGCGGCTTCACGTGCAGCGTCAGGCCGACGTCGCGACGGTCGTAGGTATTGAACGCGTTGTTCGTGTTGCCGCTCGTCAGGTTCGAATACGAACCGGTCGCGATCGGCACGTTCTGGCCGACGACGATCTTCGCTTCCTCGTTGTCGAGCGTGATCAGGTTCGGTGTCGACAGCACGTTCGCGTCGCTCACGCCCGAGAAATACTGCAGCAGTGCGCCGAGCCCCTGCACGCCGAACATGTTGTGCAGCCAGCCGATGTTGAGCCCCTGGCTCAGCGCCCCGAGATTGTTGGCCAGCCCGCCGCCGGTGATGCCGCCGGCGGCGTTGGCCACGCCGCCCGCCGTCAGGTTGATGATGCTGTTGCCCAGACCGCCAGTGGGGTTCAGGTTCGTGCCGCCGAGAAACTGGCCGCTCGCGACCTGCCACTGGATACCGAGGTTGCCGGACGTATTCGAGTTCAGCTCGACGATCAGCGCTTCGATATAGACCTGCGCGCGCCGCGCGTCGAGCTGGTCGATCACCGAGCGCAGGTTCCGGTACACCGGATCCGACGCGGTGATGATCAGCGAGTTGGTCGCCGCGTCGGCCTGGATCATGCCGCCCGGCTGGTTGTCGTCGCCTTTGTCCTTGTCGCCGCCGAGCAGGCCGGCGCTGCCGAGACCGCCGCCGCTGCCCGACGAACCGCCGTACCCCGACGAGGACGACGAACCGCCGAGGCCGCCCGACGGCAGCGGCGGGGTGCCCGACGTGCCGGTCGAGAAGTTGCCGCTCGACGACGAGCCGCCGTTCTGGTTGAAGCTGTTCGCATCGTTGGACGATGCCGACGAGCCGCTGTCGCTGCCGCTCCCCTTGCCGAGCATGCCGCGCAGCGTCTTCGCCAGCTTCACCGCATCGGCATTGCGCAGCGGCACGACATGCATGTTGCCGGGCACCCCGCTCGGCGCGTCGAGCTGCTGCACGAGCCGCTTCGCGGCCGCGAGGCGCGACGCGCTCGATGCGCGCAGCAGCAGCGAGTTGGTCCGCGGGTCGGCCGTGACCGACACCTTCAGCGTTGCGTCGCTGTTGCCGATCGCGCCCGGGTCGAGCATTTTCTGCAGCTGCGCGGCGAGGTCGATCGCGTTCGCGTTGCGCAGCGGAACGACCTGCACCTGCGCGCCCGCGGCGCTGTCGACGCCGGCGATGATCTGCGCGATGCGTCGCACGTTGTCCGCGTAGTCGGTAACGACGATCGTGTTGTTCGCCGGGTAGGCCGTCACCGTGTTGTTCGGCGAGATCAGCGGCCGCAGCACGGGCAGCAGGTTGTTCGCCGATTCGTTGTGCAGCTCGAACACCTGCGTGATCACCTGATCGCCGCGCGCCTGCGGCGCGTTGCCGACGTAGGTCGGCACGCCCTGCAGCTTCGCGTCGGCCTCGGGCACGACCTTCAGCACGCCGTGATCCTGCACGAGCGCGAAGCCCTGCATCCGCAGCGCGGACTGCAGTGTCTTCAGCGCCTGGTCTTCCGGCACCGGCCGTTCGGCCACGAGGTTGAGCTGCCCCTTCACGCGGGGGTCGACGATGATGGTCTTGCCGGTTGCGGCACCGATCGCCTTGGCGACCTGGTCGATATCCGCATTCACGAAGTTGAGCGTGACCTGAGCGTAGGCGGCCTGCGAAACGATGAGGCCGGCGACGATCAGGGTCGTGGCGACACGCCGCATAACGAAGCGATTTCTTGTCATGGATGAATGGGTCGATGCCGGCTCAGGCCACTTCCGGCGGTAGTGCTGGGATCCAAGTCCTAAAGAGGCGACATTAGCAGTTTTTCATGTCCGAAATATCACATTGACCCGAGGACTGTCTCACATACGACATGTATTCTGCGAGCCGTATGCAATATGTAATGTTCGGCGCTATGCTCTGCATCCCGGCCATCGCCCCCGTTTCACGATGAACCGACACGGAAATGCGGTATAACCGGGCTGCCGTATTCCTGTATGTCGCAAGCTGACGGACTGTCGGTATGATACGGGCGGCGCGTTTCTCATCGCACGAATAACAGGCACGGGTTTTCCCGACCTTCGCGCAATTTATTATCGATTCCGCACCATGAACAGACGGTTCGCCTCGATTGCGTTGATCGCCGCCGGCGCGTGTTTCGCCAGCGCGAACGCTCGCGCGGACTGTTTCGACGAGGCGGCAAAATATCAGCAGGTCAATCCGCTGATCCTGCGCGCGATCGCGTGGCAGGAGTCGCGCAACCGGCCCGGCGCGCTGAACAAGAACACGAACGGCTCGGTCGACTACGGCCTGATGCAGATCAATTCGATCCACCTGCCGACGCTGTCGCGCTACGGGATCGGCCGCGACACGCTGATGGAGCCGTGCAAGAACGTCTACATCGCCGCGTGGCATCTCAAGCAGAAGATGAACCGCTACGGCAACACGTGGCAGGCCGTCGGCGCCTATCATTCGGAAACACCGTCGCTGCGCGACAAGTACGCGCGGCAGATCGCCGCCATCCTGACGCAGTGGAAGCTGTTGCCGCCCGTGCAATGACGCTGCTGCCCGGCGCGGCCTGACGCCGTACCGGCCGGCCGGCGCGCGTTTGATGCACAATGCGGATCTCACGCCGCAATTTCGCCCGTCCGCGGGACGATCGCGCCCCGGAAGGGCGCCGCGGCCGCTTGTTCAATTTTTCCGTTGGTGCGTATCGCTATGAATCCGGCTATGAACCAGCCGTTGCCCGTCACCGTGCTGTCCGGTTTCCTCGGCGCCGGCAAGACCACGCTGCTCAACCATGTCCTCGCGAACCGCGCGGGCCTGAAAGTCGCCGTGATCGTCAACGATCTCGCTGCGGTCAACATCGACGCATCGCTCGTGCGTGACGCGCAGGCGCTGTCGCACGTCGAGGAACGCCTCGTCGAGATGTCGAACGGCTGCATCTGCTGCACGCTGCGCGATGACCTGCTCGTCGAGATCCGCAATCTCGCGTCCGAAGGCCGCTTCGACGCGATCATGATCGAATCGACCGGTATCGCGGAGCCGATGCCGATCGCCGAAACCTTCACGTTCGTCGACGACGACGGCACGTCGCTGTCCGCGATCGCGCGGCTCGACACGCTCGTCACCGTGGTCGACGCGTACAACTTCCTCCGCGACTACGGCTCGGACGACGCGCTCGCAACCCGCGGCATCGCCGCCTCGGAAGAGGACGACCGCACGCTCGTCGAGCTGCTGATCGAGCAGATCGAATTCTGCGACGTGCTGGTGATCAACAAGGCCGACCTCGTCGGCGCCGACGAACTCGCACGCCTGCAGCACATCCTCGCGCGCCTCAACCCGCGCGCGCACCAGGTCGTGTCGACGTTCGGCAACGTGCCGCTCGACGAAGTGCTGAACACGGGCCGTTTCGATTTCGACGAGGCCGCGAACGCGCCGGGCTGGCTCGCATCGCTCGATCACGATCACACGCATTGCGACGACCCGGACTGCCATGACGAACATCATGCGCACGTGCACGGCGAAGCCGACGAATTCGGCATCGGCAATTTTGTCTACCGTGCGCGCCGGCCGTTTCATCCGGCACGGCTCTGGGCGCTGCTGCACCAGGAGTGGCCGGGCGTGCTGCGCAGCAAGGGCTTCTTCTGGCTCGCGACGCGCAACGACATCGCGGGCTCGCTGTCGCAGGCGGGCGGCGTATGCCGCCATGGCCCGGCGGGTCTGTGGTGGGCGGCGCAGGATCGCGCGGAATGGCCGGACGACGACGAACTGCTCGCGGAAATCCGCGCCGAATGGCACGGCGATCTCGACGATCGCGCAGTGGGCGATCGCCGGCAGGAACTCGTGCTGATCGGCATCGCGCTCGACGCGGATGCGTGGCGCGAGAAACTCGATGCGTGCCTGCTGACCGATGCGGAATTCGCGCTCGGCGCGGCGGGATGGCACGCGTTCGACGATCCGTTCCCGGTGTGGGATATCGATTCGCACGACGACGACGATCACGGCGACACGCAGATCGTGCACGTGTAACGCGTTGTAAAAACAACCGTTAAATCTTGCAAGAGTGGCGCGGACTGTGGCGAAAATGCCGCGCGCGCCCAACAAAAAACCCGCCGAAAGGCGGGTTTTTCTTGGAACAGGCGCTGGATTAACGCTTGTTGACGGCGTCCTTGAACGCCTTGCCAGCCGTGAACTTGACCGTCTTGGCTGCCGGGATCTTGATGGTTTCGCCCGTCTTCGGGTTGCGGCCCGTACGTGCTGCGCGCTTGCCCGAACCGAAGCTGCCGAAGCCGATCAGCTGAACCGCATCACCCTTCGACACGGCCTTCTTGATGACTTCGAGCAGCGTGTCCAGCGTTTCGCCGGTTTGAGCCTTGCTGGCGCCCGTTTGGGCGGCGACGGCGTCGATCAGTTCCTGTTTGTTCATTAAGGTTCCTTTATCAGGTTAGGTTGACACGAACAGCGCGAACGCGCCGATTATACGTGCGCGAACCGTGCCGTCGAGAGTCAGACTCCGACGACACAGCGCCGAATCCTGGCCCGCGCGACGCGCCCTCCGGTATGCCGGCGGCCACCCCGCGGTACGGCGTTGCTATGATAGCGCAGCGCAAACCCAATAACGACAAGGGTTTCAAAGATTTTCATCGGTATTTCGCCGAATGAATCACGGACTGCCCATTTTTTGACCAGCGCCAACCGGACAGGATACGCAGCGCGGTCCGCCCGTGCGCCGCCCCGTTGGCTTTTTCCAACGGCCGGACGGACGGCCCCGCGCAATCCCTTGCCAGGCTTGGCTGCCACGTTTTTTGTTTCGCATGACCGACCGACTTGTTCCCGCCACGTTCGCCATCCGCGACGACGGCACGCTCGTGTCGCCCGAGTTCGGCGACATCTATCACAACGTCGCGGGCGCGCTCGCGCAGGCGAACTACGTGTCCGTCGCGGGCAACCGGCTGCCGGCGCGCTGGCAAGGCCGCCGCACGTTCACGATCGTCGAGACGGGGTTCGGCACGGGCGCCAACTTCCTCGCGACCTGGGCCGCGTGGCGCGAGGATCCCGCACGTTGCGAGCGGCTGCATTTCGTGTCGGTCGAGAAGCACCCGTTCTCGCGCGACGACTTGCGCAAGGCGCTTTCCCATATCGTTGCGAACACAACCATGTCGGCCGAAGCCGCGATGCTTGCCGATGCGTGGCCGACGCTCGTGCCGGGTTTGCACCGGCTCGAATTCGACGACGGGCGGGTCGTGCTCACGCTTGCATTCGGCGACGCGCGCGAGATGCTGCCGAGACTCGTCGCACGTGCCGATGCGTTTTATCTGGATGGTTTCGCGCCGGCGAAAAACCCGGACATGTGGTCGGCCGACGTGTTCCGCGCCCTCGGACGCCTCGCTGCCGAAGGCGCGACCTTCGCGACGTATTCGAGTTCGGGCGTCGTGAAACAGGCGCTCACCGACGCGGGTTTCACGTATCGCAAGGTCGACGGGTTTGCCGGCAAGTTCGTGATGCTCGTCGGCGAATACGCGCCGCGCTGGCGCGCGCGCCGGCACGAGCCGCCGCTCGCATTGCCCGTTGCGGCACGCCGCGCGATCGTGATCGGTGCGGGCCTGGCGGGCTGCGCGGTCGTCGAACGTCTCGCCGCGCGCGGCTGGGAGGTCACGCTGATCGAACGGCACGAGCGAATCGCGAGCGAGGCGTCGGGCAATCCGGCCGGCGTGTTCCATCCGCTGATGACGCGCGACGACAACGTCGCGAGCCGGCTCACGCGCGGCGGCTTCCTGCACGCGATCGCGCGCTGGCGCGCACTCGAACGCGCGGGCCATGCATTCGCGCGCAGCACGCGCGGGATGATTCATCTCGCCGAATCGGCCGACGACTTCGCGCGGATGCGTGATGCTTTCGATGCGTTCGGCGCACCGTCCGACTACGTATCGCTGCTCGACGCCGATGCCGCGCGCGCCTATCTGAACCTGCCGGTCGCGCACGGCGGCCTGCTGTTTCCGCACGGCGGCGCCGTCTGGCCGGCCGGCCTTTGCGCGGCCCAGTGCGAGGCGGCCGGCAAGCGCGTGCGCTTGCTCGCGTCCACCGCCGTGGCACGACTCGAACGGCGGGGCGATGCATGGCATGCGCTCGACGATGCGGGCGGCACACTGGCCGAAGCGCCCGTCGTCGTGCTCGCGAATGCCGGCGATGCCGCACGCCTCGCCGGGTTGCAGCACGTCGCGCTGCAACCGGTGCGTGGCCAGCTCACGTTGCTGCCCCCCGGCAGCACGGCACCGCTGCCGTGCCCGGCGATCGGCGACGGTTACGCGGTACCGCTCGACGACGGCACGCTGCTGATCGGCGCGACGTTCGAGCCCGACGACGTTGATCCCGCGATGCGCGCGGCCGGTCACGCCGAAAACCTCGAGCGCGTGCGCCGTCTGCTGCCGGGCCTGATCGGCGACGTGCCGGATCCCGGCACGCTGCGCGGCCGCGTTGCGTTCCGCTGGGTTGTCGGCGATCGACTGCCGCTCATCGGCCCGCTCGCGGACGAAGCGGGAGCCGTCGCCAAAGCACGCGCGCTGAGCGGCGCGCAGGCGCGCGACCTGCCGCGCATGCCCGGACTCTACGGCGCATTCGGTTTCGGTTCGCGCGGCCTCGTATGGGCCGCACTCGGCGCCGAACTGATCGCATCGCAACTCGAAGGCGAGCCGTGGCCGCTCGAACGCGAACTCGCCGATGCCGTCGATCCCGCACGCTTCCTGATCCGCGCATTGCGCGCGCGCCGCGTCAGCCAGGCCGGCTGACCGGCCCCCGAGCCGATCACAGTTTCCCGATTTTTTCGCGCAAGGTTATCCACTCGATGCTGTGGATAACTGCGCGGAATCCGCGCGCACTTCGTGTGCAATCACAGTGGACGTAAACTGGGCAACTCGGCACAGCTGTGAAACGGCCCGAAAGTTGCTCAATCGAAACTTCTGTGCACGAACAGCCTGTGCAACGGGTTATGGACTCTCCAACACCTTGATCCGTCGACGTAAACCGAAGTTATCCACAGAACTGTGCGCGCCTTGTTAACTTCTACTACGTATATATACAAGTAAACCTTTGAAACCAAAGACCTAGGGGGCGCACAGCGCCGCGAGTCGAATCAATGGGTTCCAGACCGAAAAAGCTGTGGCACAATCGGTTTCCTTCGCGTTCATCCGGCCAGGCGCCGGACATGCTTCAATGGAACGGTCGGCACGATTTCGAATCTGAATCTTCGAGACTGCGCAGTCCGTTCACACACCAGGCCGACAATCCAGATCGGCAACCTGAGCGACTTTCCGCCCTGTGGCGGAGCAGGCGGATCCCATGTCCCGCCGTCGTCGACACAACAATCACATTCGGGGCGATACCCAGCCGGCGCGCATCCATTTCTGACGCTTGACCCTGTGTCGCTGGCGGTCGCTTCCAAAGGAGAAGTCACCACGATGAAGTCGGCGTTCTCATTCCTGCCCAACTGGCCGCTTACGCCGGATGCCGTGTTCTGGGCCGGGCTCGCGCTGTTCGCGGCCGGCCTGTGCGGCGAGCTGTGCTATCGCGCATGGCGGCTGCCGCGCATCACCGGTTATGCGGTGATCGGTCTCGTCGCCGGATCGTTCGGATTCGGCGTGATCGATGCAAGCACCGACGAAACCTCGCGGCTGCTGATCGACGTCGCGCTCGGCCTGTTGCTGTTCGAGCTCGGCAGCCGTCTCGACCTGCGCTGGATCCGGCGCAATCCGTGGCTCGTCGCGTCGAGCCTCGCCGAAGCCACGCTGACGTTCGTGCTGGTGCTGTTCGTGATGCTGGCGCTCGGCGTATCGGGGATGGTCGCGCTCGTGCTGTCGGCGATCGCGATTGCGACATCGCCATCGATGGTGATCCAGCTGAAGACCGAACTGCGCGCGGAAGGGCAGGTGTCGCAACGCCTCATCACGCTCACCGCGCTCAACAGCGTCTATGCGATCGTGCTGACCAAGCTCGTGACGAGCTGGCTCCACCAGGAAGCGTACGGCAACGTTTTCGCGACGATCCTGCAGCCGCTCTACCTGCTCGCCGGTTCGTTCATCGTCGCGTATCTCGTCGCGCGTTCGTGCAATTTCCTGTTCCGCCACATGACGTCGACGATGCGCGACGAGCATTCGTTTGTCGCGCTGTTCGGGCTCGTGATGCTCGCGATCGCGGTGGCCCAGGCACTGAAGCTGTCGACGCTGCTCACGCTGCTGCTCGCCGGCATCATCGTGAAGAACCTCGAGGCGCGCCCGCAGCTGTGGCCCGAGCATTTCGGCACGGCCGGCTGGCTGCTGACGGTGGTCCTGTTCGTGCTCACGCTCACGTCGTTCACGTGGGGCGACATCGCGCTCGGCGGCTTGCTCGCGATCGTGCTGATCGTCACGCGGCTCGTCGCGAAGCTGGCCGGTGTCGTCGCGTTCGCGAAGCCGAGCGGCATCGGGATGAAGCAGGGCATCGCGCTCGGCATCGCGCTCACGCCGATGTCCGCGCTGTCGTACCTGCTCGTCGACGACACCTACCAGCTCTATCCGAATTTCGACCCGCACCTGCGCGCGATCGTGATGTGCACGATCGTGATCCTGCAGCTCGTCAGCCCGTTCATCGTCTACCGCTGCCTGTCGGCGGTCGGTGAGCGCAGCGACAGCAACTGATTCCGGAACCTGCCATGGCACTCGAAACCTTCGTCAATTCCGAGCCGTTCACGTTCGGCGTCGAACTGGAGATCCAGGTCGTCAACACGCACAACTACGACCTGACCAAAGCGGCATCCGACCTGATGCGCCTGATCCAGGGCGAGACCTTTCCGGGCAACATCACGCCGGAAATCACCGAGAGCATGATCGAGCTGTCGACCGGCATCTGCCATTCGCACGAGCAGGCGGTGAGCGAGCTGCACGCGATCCGCGACGTGCTCGTGAAGGCGGCCGACCAGCTCAACGTCGGGCTGGCCGGCGGCGGCACGCATGCGTTCCAGCAATGGAGCGACCGGCAGATCTACGATGCGCCGCGCTTCCAGTACATCTCCGAACTGTACGGTTACCTGGCCAAACAGTTCACCGTGTTCGGCCAGCACGTGCACATCGGCTGCCCCGATCCCGACAGTGCGCTGTTCCTGCTGCACTCGATGTCGCGCTTCATTCCGCATTTCATCGCGCTGTCCGCGTCGTCGCCGTTTGTGCAGAACGTCGACACCGGCTTCCATTCGGCCCGCCTGAATTCGGTGTTCGCGTTCCCGCTGTCGGGCCGCGCGCCGTTCGTGCTGACCTGGGACAGCTTCGAGGAGTACTTCACGAAGATGGTGAACACGGGTGTCGTCAACTCGATGAAGGACTTCTACTGGGACATCCGCCCGAAACCCGGCTACGGGACGATCGAGGTGCGCGTGATGGACACGCCGCTGTCGGTCGATCGCGCGGCGGCGATCGCCTGCTACATCCAGACGCTCGCACGCTACCTGCTGACCGACCGGCCGCTGAAGCTGTCGGAGGACGACTACCTCGTCTACACGTTCAACCGTTTCGAGGCGTGCCGCTTCGGGCTCGAGGGCACCTGCGTGAATCCTCAGACGGGTGAGCGCCGTACCATCGCCGAGGACATCCTCGACACGCTCGACCGGATCGCGCCGCATGCGGCCGCGCTCGGTTCGCGCGCGGCGCTCGACGAGATCGGCGCACTGGCCCAGGCGCGCGTGAACGACGCCTCGTGGTTGAGAACCGTTTTCAAACAGGAAAAATCGCTCAACGAGACGGTCCGCCAGCAGTGCTTACGTTGGCGCGAATGAAAAAATGTTTTGCAGATTACGGGGTCGACCGAGTCGCGATTCACTGAACGGCTGGCGGCCTCGATTGACGCCGAAATCGTTGCCGGTTGTCCTGAAAATCTGTGGATAACCCGATATTCCGCTGCAAAGTCAACGATCTGTGCGCGGGATAACCCGGTGGATCATTGCGGTCGGCCCGATGGCCGATCCGAACAGGAAAATGTCCCGACACCCCGCTGCGCGGGCGTTCGGCATTGCAGGCACAACGAAAAATTTTGGTTATCCAGTGATTTTCCACAGAATGAAGGGGATAACTTAGCTGTGCGATTTTCCGCTCTCGCTTAGAATGTCGGCTTTGCGGACACCGGAACGATGCGTGTCTTACCGGTCGCCGCGAACGCGACCGCCGCGTGTGCCCTCGCGACGGCCGTGCTGACGCACTCGCAAGAGCGTGTCTGTTTTGAGATAGACATTCGATCTCCACACTACGGCCGCTCGGCAAACCGGGCGGCGGCAAAGCGAAAAGACTATGAGCGAAGGCGTTTACGGGAATCAGGCTTCGGGACGTGTGACCCACAGCCTGCTGCGGTTGAGTACGGCCATGCGAAGCCAGGCATGGGATTGGGCGGAAGGCGCTGGCCTCACGCCGACGCAGGGCGAGATTCTCGTGCTGCTGCTGCAGCGCAAGGGCCCGATGCGGCTCGGCGAGATCGCGCGCGAGACGCAGCTGACCGCGGCGACCACGAGCGATGCGGTCAGCACGCTCGAGACGAAGGGGCTCGTCGAGAAGCGCCGCGCGCTGGACGACGGCCGCGCACTGGCCGTGCGCCTGTCGGCTCGTGGCCGCACGGCCGCGAAGAAGGCGCTGCAATGGCCTGAATTCCTGACGAAAGCCGTCGGCAAGCTCGGCGCGGACGAGCAGGGCGCACTGTATCGCGCGCTGCTGAAGACGCTGCGCGAACTGCAGGTGGCCGGTGCGACGCCGCCGCAGCGCATGTGCTTGACGTGCGCCCACTTCCAGCCG